>NZ_JAGAYD010000143.1 GCF_017940685.1 Butyrivibrio sp.
ACGAACAATATATCGATCCTGAAGAACTCATAGAAATCAACGGGTAGGAGGACTCATCATGTTTGGAAACAAAAAAGATACTACAGTAGATCCAGCTCTTGAGCAGGTAGGAACCATCATTGGTCCCGGAGCAGTGCTTGACGGCCCGCTTACAACCAAGGATTCCACAAGAATCGATGGTACAGTAAAAGGAAACGTTACGATCAGCGGAGCGCTTATAGTTGGACAGGAAGGCAAGATAACAGGTACTGTATCTGCCATGAACGCCTACATCGCTGGCGAAGTAACAGGTAACATTTCAGCTCCTCAGGGCAAGGTTGAGATCAGCGATACCGGTAAGGTTATCGGCAATGTGTCTTGTAAGGGCATCGTCATTGACGAGAACGCCGTTTTCTCAGGTCAGTGCGATATGACAGGCATTGAGAAAAACTCAGCTGAGGTAGCAAAAGAGCGCGCAGCTGCTGACAAGGAAGCTTCAGAGGACAAGCCTTCAGAAGAGAAAAAAGAGGAAGGCACTGAAGACAAGAAAGAAGAAAACAAAGAGAATAAATAAAAAAATGCTGCTACTGTTGTTCAAACAGTAGCAGCTTTTTTACGCTCGTAAATCAACTTTAGTCCTGCATTCTTGTAAATACAAGTTCATAACCATCATCGCCATAATTAAGGGATCTGTTTACCCTACTGATGGTTGCAGTTGAAGCACCTGTCTTTTCTGCAATCTCAAGATATGTCTTTTTATCTCTCAGCATAGATGCAACTTCAAATCTCTGTGAAAGAGAAAGGAGCTCATTAACAGTGCACAGATCCTCAAAAAAGCTATAGCACTCCTCCTTGTTCTGAAGGCAGAGTATTGCGTCAAAGAGATGATCAACAGCATCTGTTCTGATCTTCTTGTTCATCGAAAAAAAACCTCCGTAAAAAAACTAAATTTAATGTTACAAAATACCGTTAATATTGCTTTGGTACTTAAACATTTTATCACGCTAAATTTTTAAAGTAAAGTGATTAAATACTTTTATTATTTCTTTACTTTTGCACATTTATGTGATATCGTAAATGTGTTGTCATAGACAACAGAACGATTATTTTTTTATTTTTGTGGAGGTATTACGATGAACAAAGGTACTGTTAAGTGGTTCAACAACCAGAAGGGTTACGGCTTCATCTCTGACGAGGCTGGAAATGATGTATTCGTACATTATTCAGGACTCAACATGGAAGGTTTCAAGTCTCTTGAAGAGGGCGCTTCTGTTGAGTACGATGTAATCCAGGGTGAAAAGGGACCTCAGGCCGTAAACGTAAACAAGCTTTGATTATCGGCAATTGAAGCATTTAATCAGACTACAAAGTGCCTTATTCTAAAATAGATTTATTTTGAATTCGCAAGATTGTAACAATGATTAATCATGAAAGCCATCTGACTTAAGTCAGATGGCTTTAATGATGTCTTTCATCGCCAGTTCTCCTCCAAATATATCGAGAGCTGATCCAACTGTTACATCCACTTTTCCTTTTCCAAGCTTTTTAAGCTTTTCTATATCTTCTATACTCTTAACTCCCCCGGCGTAGGTAACAGGTCTTTTTCCCCAGGATCCAAGGATCCTTGCAACACTGTCCTCTATTCCATTCTGGAGTCCCTCAACATCCGCAGCATGTACAAGGAATTCGTCGCAGTACCCAGACAGTTCATCCATTGTCTCTGCAGAGAGCTTAACATCTGTGAACTTCTGCCACCTGTCAGTTACTATGTAATAATCCTCGCCTTGTTTCTTACAGGACAGATCAAGAACTATTCTCTCTTTTCCGACAGCTTTTTGAAGCTTCTTTAGATTAGTGTAGCTGATCTTGCCATTTTTAAACACAAAAGATGTGACAATAACGTGGGTTGCGCCGGCTTCTATGAACTCCCTTGCATTTTCATCTGTGATACCGCCACCCACCTGGAGAAATGAAGGAGCCGCCATAAGCGCCTTTTTTGCCTGCTCTTTAGTCATCTTGTAGTAGGGACTGCCTGCAGGATTGAGCAGGATGATGTGGCCTCCTGACAAGCCAAGCTCTCTGTACATCCTGGCATAGAACTCCGCCCCCTTCTCAGAGACATAGTTCTCACTGGCACTATCTCCTGCATCCTTAAGAGACGATCCTACTATCTGCTTTACTTTTCCGTTGTGGATATCGATACATGGTCTAAAACGCATATAAGTTCCTCCAAAAAAGCGGCCTTCACAATACTGTGGAAGACCGCTCATCTAAGGCTTCAAGCCAAAACATCTGACATATCGTACATTCCAGGGCCTTTTCCAGCCAGGAATTTAGCGGCTTCAATAGCTCCTTTTCCAAAAATTGCTCTTGAATAAGCTCTGTGGGAAAGTGTAACCACTTCGTCTTGTCCAGCGAAGATAACATCGTGGTCACCAACGATGGTTCCGCCTCTTACTGCTGAGATACCAATCTCCTTAACAGGGCGTTTCTCTCGCCTTGTGCTTCTGTCATAAACATAGTCATACTCGCCAGAAAGTGACTCATTGATGCTGTCCGCAAGAGCAATCGCTGTTCCTGAAGGTGCATCAAGCTTCTGGTTATGGTGCTTTTCTACAATTTCAATATCAAAGCCTGCAGCTGCAAACATTGGAGATACCTCTTTGAGTACCTTTAAAAGAGCATTTATTCCAACAGACATGTTCGCTGACTTAAGGATTGCTACCTTATCAGAAGTTACTTTTACCTTTGAAAGCTGCTCTTCGGAAAGGCCTGTAGAGCAAAGAACTACAGGGATTCCCTTAGCTGCACAGTGATCGAGAAGTCCATCTACTGCTGAAGCATTTGAAAAATCCACGATGACATCAGCATCCACATTGCACTCTGAAAGAGCTTTGAACACTGGAAAAGAGTATGTGCTCTCGCCAAATGCGTCTACCCCTGCAACAATTTCTATAGCGTCATCAGCTGCAACCAGGTCAGCAATTACGTGACCCATTCGTCCATTACAGCCGTGCATTATCATTTTAACCATCACTTAACCTCCAGTCCATAGCGGATCATCTCTTCACGAAGGTGAGCCTTGTTTGCATCCTCCATCTCTGTAAGAGGAAGGCGAAGTGGACCAGCCTCAAATCCGATCATGTTAAGCGCTGCCTTAACAGGAATAGGGTTAACCTCTGAGAAAAGAGCTTTTACAAGAGGATATGCCTTGAACTGAAGCTCTCTTGCTGTAGCATAGTCACCATCAAGGCACTTCTGGCAGATCTCGTGAGTCTGTCTTGGAGCTACATTTGAAAGAACTGAGATAACGCCAAGGCCGCCAACTGACATGATAGGTACGATCTGATCGTCATCACCAGAGTAAAGATCAATGCAACCCTCTGCAAGAGACATCATCTTGATAGTCTGTGAAATGTTGCCTGTTGCATCCTTGATACCAACAATGTTCTTATGATCCTTAGCAAGCTTAACTGCTGTCTCAGGAAGGATGTTACATCCAGTTCTTGAAGGCACGTTGTAAAGAATGATCGGAATATTAATTGCCTTGGCAATAGCTGAGAAGTGTGCATACAGACCACCCTGTGTAGCCTTGTTGTAGTATGGAGTTACGGAAAGCACTGCATCAGCGCCGTACTCCTCTGCCTCTTTTGAAAGCTGGATCGCTGTCTCTGTGCAGTTAGAGCCTGTTCCTGCGATTACAGGAATTCTCTTTGCAACCTTATCTATACAGAACTTAACAACGTCCATGTGCTCTTTTTCTGACATTGTAGCTGCCTCGCCTGTTGTACCACAGACAATTATGGCATCTGTTCCGTTCTCAATCTGAAATTCAATGAGCCTTGCGAACTCATCGTAATTAACCTCACCATTTGCCTTAAATGGAGTTGCAATCGCAACACCTGCGCCTTTAAAAACTGCCATATTTTCCTCCTCGAATCAAACTTCAATTACATAAAAAATAGCTCAAATCACAATAGAGATGAGCTAATAAAATTCTTCCTAACGTAGAACCCTGTAAAGAATCTGTGATAGCTCCCCATCTTGCGATGACAGTCATACAGCTGTTCGCTGCATGCCCAAGCACCTGCCTTCAGCCAGGCCAGGCCTTTCGGCACATTTACCTTTCGCAATGCTTCATCTGCTGCTGCGCATCCACAAAGCTACTTATTAAATATGCAACCTCTATCTAATTCGTTTTTTGTTGTTTTAAATACTACCTCACCAGATTACCCCTGTCAAGGCACTAGCACTTTTTACCATAAAGTAGTCATTATAACCCTTCCGGAAAAGAGATATCATTTTATCAAATTTTTGGTTGAACAACATAAAAGTGCGTGTTATACTCAGTTAGTTTGAAATTAGTTGAAGTTTTTTCTACATATTATAAGAGGTAAAAGATTTATGAAACAAACTAGAAATGATGTTAGAAACGTAGCTATTATTGCCCACGTTGACCATGGTAAGACCACACTGGTTGACGGTCTTCTTCGTCAGAGCGGTGTTTTCCGTGCTGGTCAGGAAGTTGTAGAGCGTGTTATGGATTCCGGCGATATTGAAAAAGAGCGTGGAATCACCATCATGTCTAAGAATACTGCAATTACATATAAGGATATCAAGATCAACATCATCGACACTCCAGGCCACGCAGATTTCGGCGGAGAGGTTGAGCGTGTTCTTAAGATGGTTAACGGCGTTATCCTCGTTGTTGATGCTTTCGAGGGCCCTATGCCACAGACCAAGTTCGTTCTTGGTAAGGCAATGGATCTTGGTCTTCCAGTTATTGTCTGCATCAACAAGATTGACCGTCCAGAGGCAAGACCTAATGATGTAATTGACGAAGTTTTAGAGCTTCTTATGGATCTTGGCGCAGATGACAAGCAGCTTGACTGCCCATTTGTATTTGCATCTGCCAAGGCTGGTACATCTTCTCTTTCACTTGATGAAGCTGGTACAGATATGAAGCCTCTTCTCGATACCATCATCAACTACATTCCTGCTCCTGTTGGAGATCCAGATTCCAGCACTCAGGTACTTATCAGCACTATCGACTACAACGAATACGTTGGACGTATCGGCGTAGGTAAGGTAGATAATGGTGTTGTTAAGGTCAACCAGGAAGTTGTTGTTGTTAACCACCACGAGCCAGAGAGACGCGTTAAGACCAAGATCGGTAAACTCTATGAGTACGACGGACTTGGAAGAGTTGAGGTTCAGGAAGCAAGAATTGGTTCTATCGTAGCTATTTCCGGTATCGAAGATCTCAAGATCGGTGATACTCTCTGCTCAGCAGACAACCAGGTTGCAATTCCTTTCCAGAAGATTTCTGAGCCTACTATTTCAATGAACTTTATCGTTAACGATTCACCTCTTGCTGGTCAGGAAGGTAAATATGTAACTTCAAGACACCTTCGTGACAGGCTTTACAGAGAGCTGAACACAGACGTATCTCTTCGTGTTGAGGATACAGACACAACAGAGACCTTCAAGGTTTCAGGACGTGGTGAGCTTCACCTTTCAGTTCTCATCGAGACAATGCGTCGTGAAGGTTTTGAGTTTGCTGTCAGCAAGGCTGAGGTTATCTACCACACAGATGAAAACGGCCAGAAGCTTGAGCCTATGGAGAAGTGCTACATCGATGTTCCAGACGAGTTCTCAGGAAGTGTTATCCAGAAGCTTGGCGAGCGTAAGGGCGAGCTTGTAAATATGGGCGCTGGTAACGGCGGATACACAAGGATTGAGTTCCTTATCCCTTCAAGAGGACTTATCGGTTACAGAGGTGAGTTCATGACAGACACCAAGGGTAATGGTATCATCAATACTATTTTCGACGGATATGCTCCATACAAGGGAGATATGAACTATCGTAAGACAGGATCTGTCATCGCATTTGAGTCAGGTGAAGCTACAGCTTATGGTCTGTTCAACGCTCAGGACAGAGGACAGCTCTTTATCAAGCCAGGCGACAAGGTTTACTCCGGAATGGTCATCGGAACCAGCGGAAAGAGTGAGGACGTTGAGGTCAATGTCTGCAAGACCAAGCACCTTACCAACACTAGAACATCTGCTTCAGATGAGGCCCTTCGTCTTGTTCCACCAAAGATCATGTCTCTTGAGCAGTGTATCGAATTCATTGACAACGACGAGCTTTTAGAGGTAACTCCTACAAGCCTTCGTATCCGTAAGAGGATCCTCGATCCTACACTGAGAAAGAGAGCTTCCTTCAAGAAATAAGGGTGTTTCCTAATATGTAACCCGGGCCGGGCTGGGTATAATTTTGTTTTTGCTCATGTTGAACCGAGAACTTCGTTGAGCCCTGTGCATGAATTAGTCGTGCAAGGGCACTCCTAATTCATAGGTCTCAACTTCGTGGTTCAAAAATCGCAAAAGCCAAAATTATACCCAGCCCGGCCCTCATTGTATAAGTAGGGAAAGACTCAATTACGTCTTTATAGAAGGAAGTAACCTACATCTCCTTCAGAGATTGTAATCTGACCTTCACATTTGCTAGTAAGTTCGTTTTTAATAGTATCAACGTCGGACTCTTTTACGCAGATATCAAACTCCACATCTGCTGCATAGCGAGAGTCCTGTATGGTGATGGACTTCTGGCCAAGGAAATATTGGATGGTGTTTACCTTGTCGTAGGCCACAGTAAGCGTAAGCTTCTGTGAATAGACAAGTTCGCCAACGCCAGATGCTGCAATACCAGCCTGAGCCGCCTGGGTGTATGCACGGACAAGTCCGCCGGTTCCAAGAAGGACTCCTCCAAAATACCTGGTGACGATGATAAGGACATTAGTAATGCCTTCGCCGTTTATTACTTCCAGGATTGGCTTACCGGCTGTTCCTGAGGGTTCACCGTTGTCGCTGCACTTTGTGCTTTCACCATTTTCTCCAATGACATAGGCATAGCAGTTATGTCTTGCATCCCAGTACTTTTTGGATATCTCAGCGATCTTCTCTTCCGCTTCCTTAACTGAAGCAACCGAAAAGACATTTCCGATGAACCGGGATTTCTTTTCCACAATCTCCCCAGTTCCATTTGAAGTTATAACCTTGATAGATTCTCTCTTTCCCATGCAGCAAGTATAACATAGATTGCATTACTGTTCACAGTGTCAGCATTCATCCGAACGGAGTAAAGAAATTGTCAGTTGAATTAAGATAAAAAATGAGAGTACAAACCTTTTTGGGTATAATAAGTTCGTCAAAACAAAAAAACTCAGAAAAGGAGTACTCTCATGGACATTGTAACACTTTTAGAACAGCTTA
>NZ_JAGAYD010000144.1 GCF_017940685.1 Butyrivibrio sp.
ACAGCATCTCCGAGAGCAATAGCATTTCAGAGAGCAACAGTATTTCAGAGAGCAACAGCATCTCCGAGAGCAACAGCATCTCAGAGAGCAACAGTATTTCAGAGAGCAACAGCATCTCAGAGAGCAACAGCATCTCCGAGAGCAACAGTATCTCAGAAAGCAATAGCATTTCAGAGAGCAACAGTATCTCAGAAAGCAACAGCATTTCAGAGAGTAACAGCATCTCAGAGAGCAACAGTATTTCCGAGAGCAACAGCATAAGCGAGAGCAACAGTATTTCCGAGAGCAACAGCATTTCAGAGAGCAACAGCATCTCAGAAAGCAATAGCATTTCAGAGAGCAATAGCATCTCCGAGAGCAACAGCATAAGCGAGAGCAACAGTATTTCAGAGAGCAACAGCATCTCAGAAAGCAACAGTATTTCAGAGAGCGAGAGTATCAGTGCAAGCATTAGCGAGTCTGAGGCTGGAAGCGTAACTCCTGTTGATCCAACTGATGGTGGAGACGATTCTGTATCCCCTTCAGATGATGTTGTTGCAGATGTGACACCTGTTGCGGCTCCCGGAGCAGTACTTGGAGCACAGAGAGCAGAAGATGGTGCAGCAGTTCTTGGAGCGCAGAGGCCTGTGGATGGCGCTGCAGTTCTCGGTGCAAGGAGAGGCGGAACCGGAGATGATACCAATGCGGCAGGCAGGGTAGCAACTATCGGAGCAGCAGCTATTGGTGCAGCAGCACTGGCAGCTTCCAGAAAAAAGGAAGAAGAGTAATTTAACAGTGTCACTAACCTAACCGTTTTAAAAAATTGGCAGGAGGCACATGCATTGGCATATGCCTCCTTGCTTTAATTAAGAGGAAGTCATTTGGCAGACATGAAAAGCATCAGGTTAAACAACAATAAGAGTACGTTGCCGGGTAAGTTTCTCTACACTCTGGCGGTGGTTTGCATATACCTTTTGGGCCGCAATGTTCCTTTGCCATGGATCGTTTCAGCCACGGAGAATTCAGTAGATTCCTTGTTTGCTTATACAGCCAGCATTCTTGGAACTGATGCCGGTCAAGGATCTATTTTTTCACTCGGTATCAGCCCTTATGTTACATCCATGATCATTATCCAGCTTTTATTCGCACTTTTCAGGAAGCCGGGAATTATCATTTCAAAGGTATTCATGCGCCGTATCACGCTGATAATAACTCTTTTTTTGGCAGTGATACAGTCTTTTTCCCTTCTGGGACAGCTCACCTTAAGAGAGGATGCATTTCCATATATGTGGCAGACAGCGGCTGCCACTGTTATAACTCTTATTGGTGGAACATTTGTTATAATATTCCTCAGTGAGTGTATTACTGAGAATGGACTGGCAGGAACTTCTGCACTTATTCTGGTAAACATCCTTACCACATTCATGCATAATTTGCTTTCATATTTTAATGAACCTCAATGGACTGATATAACTGATGAAACCGTAATTTTTTACGGCGTGCTTCCTGCAGTCTATGTGGTTTTCATTGTATTTTCCACTGTGCTTTTTGAACAATCTGAGTTCAGGATCCCTGTCTATCGGGTGATGATAAATAACAATCTTGCGGATGAGAATTATATCGCCATCAAGCTTAATCCTTCAGGTACGATGTCGGTAATGTTTGCCATGACCTTCTTTATGCTTCCGGGCTATTTTGTTGGAGCACTTATTAAAATATGGCAGGAACAACCTGTTCTTGTTGCCATTCAGAACGTCTTTAATCTTAACAATTATGTTGGGATCGCAATATATCTAATGATAGTGGTTCTTCTGAATTACAGTTTTTCTTTTATCATGCTGAATCCTTCCGAACTTTCAAAACAATTTATGGAGGGTGGTGACTGCATTGCAGGTCTGCGCCCCGGAAAAGAGACACTTAAGTATATAAAGAAATGTATAAGATTCTGTCTGGTTCCAAGCAGTATCATGCAGTGTGTGATCGTTGGGATCCCGCTTTTTATAAAAGCAGCAAACGGAAGTGATTCAAAAATATTTCAGATGCCTATTACCGTTATCATTCTTACGGGAATTTTACTGAAAGTCTTTGAAGAGATCCGGGTTATTAGAAATTTCCGCGATTATAAAGCTTTTTTGTGAGGTCTGAATTATGTATTATTTCGTACCATCCTGGTATGCCTCTGAGGAATCCTGGAAAATGCCTTCAAGGGTATGGTACAGGGTTGGCAAGGAGTCAGAGTTCGATGACACTGTAAACCATATAAGCATGTTCAAAAGCGGGGGAGTAGATGTGGGGATCATTTCCCTTGGATATGGCCCCCAAAGCAGATATTTCCTCCACAGGCAGGGAATATGGCCGATTGAGTACTGGAATGCGTTTGACCGTCTTCAAAGTGTTTCCGGCGATACACCCTGCACTTTTTCCTACAGGGATCTTAACTGGCCAGAGGATATTGAATGGGTGTATACACCCTTTATTGTAGCCGGGTATTTAGATGGGGAATTATATGCTGAGGTGGAGTTTGGTCAGCATGGAAACCTTCTTTTGATCAACCTTTTTTCAAAGGGTACAAAGTCCGCCACTATGTATATGGATGACAGAGGCTTTGTGTCCAGCATTATGAAATGGGACGAAGGAAAGCCTGTTGAGCAGGGCTTTTTTAACAAAAAAGGTCTGCTTCAGTTCTCAGTAAGTTATCCCGAAAAAAGTGTGGTGGTGGAACGGACAGCTGATTACAGGACAAGACAAAGAAAATATTCCTCCATAGATGATCTCCTGATGGAAGTTCTTGAGGAAAAAATGTCGCGGATTGACCGAAAAACAGATGTAGTACATATTGCAGCTGATGAGAGGCATGATCAGATGGTGATGGAGGCAGCCAAAGGCTGTATCATGGTTCTGTCTTTCTACGGTGAGCGATATGACATAGAGAAAAAGGAGCAGCTGAAAAAGGACGCCTTAGCCGCCAACCTTATCATAACCGACACTGAGAAGCTTGCTTCCAGGATAAAGGAGCAGACAGACATAAGCTCAGCCAGGATCATGGATATCTCACCCTTTGATACGAGACTTTCCCTGGGAAAGAGTCAGCAGATAAGAGAGCTGAAGGTCTTTTTCCCACAGGATGGGATGACAGAGCCCATCAGATCCAGAGGTATCATGCAGATGTTGTCTCTTCTGCAGGAGGATGAGAGAATAAAACTGATTGTTGGTACCAAGGATACCCAGGAATCAGCCATCACGAGACTCAGGGAGGAAATGAAGGAAAAGGCTGCCTCTCTGGAAGGAACAAAGATCTATGTCTATGATGAGGCAGATAAGGTTGTTCCCGGGGAGAATGATGTACAGGAAGAAGAAAAAAGAAGAGCCCCCCAGATATATGTTCAGCCCTACACAAACGAGTCAGATATCATGGCCATACTTAAAGATATCAGACTTATTGTGGATATAAGGGACAATCCGGATCAGTATATACAGATTGCGGGAATCTCGGTAGGGATACCCCAGATAAACTACCTTACAACCAGATATATCGATGATCAGAAGAACGGCTACATGATACATAACATCGCCCACCTCAAGGAGGCCATGAGCTATTATCTGGTGGGACTGGCCCACTGGAATGAGGCGCTGGTGTACTGTGTGAGCCAGGCTGAGAAGTATTCAGCCGATACATTGGTAGCTAAGATGAGAGAGCGGATAGAGAATGGATTATAATATCAATGTTCTTCATATAGGGAAAAAGGATACAAAGTCTGAATATATGCTTCCACCTGAGGTCACCTGGTTTCATGTGGATCCCTTGGAATGTACAGAAATTCCAGCCCGCATAAAAAATAAGGAGCTGCCCGTATTTGAAGTCATTCTTATGGAGCAGGAGATAAATGATCTGTATTACATGGAGAGTGCTATTAATCCATACTCTCTTGTTCTTTTCCGAGATAAGGACAGAGAATTAAGTTCTGCCTTTGAGGAGCTTATCAGACGTAAGATGGGCTTTGTCATTGATAAAGAAAGGTCAAATGACTTTATTGAGCATCTTCCACAGAAATTTTTCAGCGGACAGTACGGAGATAAACTTCATATTGATGAGGCAGATATATCGCGGCAGTTTGTAAAAGATATTGTTTTTGATGGAAACCGCAGCGTGAGCATGGAAGGTAACTTTGGAAAAAAATGGTCTTCGATTGTGTCCTTTAGATATAACGTCCCCCTGGATAAAGGACAGCCACTGGAACTGTGGCTAGAGTTTACCAAGGATGAATCGGTGGATCTGAGGATCGTTGTCAGGAGTATCAGAGCAGGAACTGCCAATGAACTTACATCAACCCGGATCTTTGAGGATGAGCTCAGAGATTTATGTGGTACCATGCTTCTTGAAGAGTATGAAGAAAATACCAGGTTGGCCTTTACACTTCAGGTCAGGGGCAAAGGAAGGATAAATGTAGGAAATCTCCATTACAGATACAGCCACCTGGGTTATGGCATTCTAATGACAGGAGGCGCAAAGAGGCAGGATAAATCTCGGGAGGAGATAATAAGCTTTTTTGACCCCATGGACAGAAAGCCTCCGCTCTGTGTTTACTTTTCAGGCTATAGGACTGCTGAAGGGTTTGAGGCATATTACATGATGAAGTCCTTCGGAGCTCCGTTTTTGCTGTTGGCAGATCCACGACTTGAGGGGGGAGCCTTTTATGTAGGCAGCAAAGAGTACGAGGAACAGATCGGGAAGATCATCAGGGACTGTCTTGACGAGCTTGGATTTGACGGTCGTCAGCTGATACTTTCCGGGATATCGATGGGATCAACGGGAGCCCTCTATTACAGTCCCAATTTTCTTCCCTATCAGGTCATAGTGGGCAAGCCCCTTACCAATCTGGGAAGTATTGCTTTTAATGAAAAATACCACAGGCCCGGAGAATTCCCCACATCACTGGATGTTCTAAGGTCTCTTACAGGTGGAGTCGGACAGGAGCACATTGTGAGGGCAGATAATTATTTTTGGGATAAGTTTGACAGCGGGGATTTTTCAGATACCAGATTTGCTATATCATATATGAGAGAGGATGATTATGATCGCACCGGATATGAGGATCTGGTAAGGCATCTTTCTTCCAAGGAAGTTACTATTTATGGCAAGGGAATGACCGGAAGACACAACGACAACACAAGCGGTGTGGTTGAATGGTTTAGAGCAAGGTATCTGAGGGTCTTAAGAGACGCTTTTAGCAGGAGCATTGATGAAAACTGATAATTCCGTAATTTATTCTATACGCTGGGACAATCTGGCCAAGGATACATACCTCTATGGCAGTGATGTGGCCTTTAACCCTGATGGATCGGTGAAGTTCAAAAATCCTCTGATGCCTCCCGGACAGATCATCAGAAAGTGGCAGTCGGATGTCAACTATCAGGCCACAAGGCATGAGCCACAGCTTCCTGTACTTGAAGAGGGGGAGCTGTATGAGGTAAGGATCTATGCCGGCTGTAAGCCTGAGGGGGGAGTGAAACTGCGGCTTAGGTTTTTTGACCGTCAGGGTGAGGCTGCAGGAACGGCGATCATTCACGATATGGTGGATGAGTTTAGCTGCCCCATGGTAGCGTCAAGCTATGAACTTGAGCTTATAAATGCAGGAGCCGGAGAGATTTTTTTTCATCATATTGAGATCCAAAAGAAATCCGGAGCTGATATGAATGTCAGGATCATCAATCCGAATACCACTTTATATGTGCTTATTCTGGAGACGACAGGGAGCAGCTACATATTTCCAGAGGACAGGATCCTTAACAGGTTCAGAAACCGTGTTATACTCACCTGTGAGGGAGCTGATGCCATTGAGCTTAACAGCTGTGTAACTGACAGACTGCCGCATAACATAGAACCACGGCACATTGTGGTAGTAGGGTATGGCAAGAGATCCAATGAGAGTGCTGCAAGATATGCGAAGGGGATAGGTTCCGGGGTGAAGCTCTGTACATACGGCTGTGCAGTAAAAGGGTTAAAAGCCGGTATAGAAAATATAGTGTACGATGAAAATGCCAACGAGAAAAAAGTTGTAGAGAACTCCCTTATGGATCCCATATGTGACAAGACAAACAGACTTATGAAGCTGCGGCTTAAGTAGCGATATATGAAGACGATAAAGGCATACAAAAAAATCCTGAATAAAATCAATAAACTCGCCCCTACGATGAAAGCCATGTCTGACAAGGAACTTAGCGGCATGACAGAGGGCTTTAAGGAAAGGCTTAAAAACGGCGAAAGTCTGGACAAGATCATGGTTGAGGCATATGCTGCAATACGTGAGGCTGCAGACAGAGTGCTGGGCATGTATCCGAGAGATGTTCAGATCATGGGCGCAATTGCGCTGCACCAGGGCAAGATTGCCGAGATGAAGACCGGAGAAGGCAAGACCCTTGTAGCTGCAATGCCCCTGTACTTAAACGCCTTGACGGGTAAGAGTACAATACTTGTGACCATGAACAATTACCTGGCATGTCGTGACGGAAAGCAGATGGGTGAGCTGTTTAAATTTATGGGCCTTACCACCAGGGTAGGAGTCAAGGAAGATATGGCAAAGTCCCTTACTTTGGACGAGAAGAAGGCAGCATATGGGGCTGATATACTGTACACTACCAACGGAACACTGGGCTTTGATTATCTGATGGAAAATCTGGGAGCAACCAAGAACGACAGGTTTTTAAGGCCTTTTTACTACGTCATTATTGATGAGGCAGATTCTGTGCTTTTGGACAGTGCCCAGACACCCCTTGTTATTTCAGGAGCACCGAGAGTTCTTTCAAACCTTTATGAGACAGCGGACTTTTTTGTAACCACCTTAAAGGAAGAGGACTATGAAGTAGACTTAAAGCAGAAAAAAGCATATCTTACCGATTCAGGCATAGACAAGGCACAGCTCTTTTACGGAAAAGACAATCTCTACTCCAAAGAAAATTTTGAGTTGGTAAGGCATATATTGCTGGCGCTGAGGGCGCGGATGCTCAATATGCCCCAGAGGGATTATATAGTAGATGACGGTAAGATCAAGCTCTTGGACAGCGGAACCGGCAGGATCATGGAGAACACCAAGCTGAGACTGGGACAGCACCAGGCCCTGGAGGCAAGGGAACACGTTACGATAACCCAGGAGACCAGAGCCATGGCCTCTATTACCTTTCAGGCATTTTTTAACATGTTTCCCAAGCTGGCGGGAATGTCCGGAACGGCTTCTGATGATACAGCAGAGTTTATTGATATATATGGTCTTGATGTGGTAAAGATCCCCACCTTCAAGCCGGTATGCAGAAAAGATTTTAGTAATATCTGTTTTTACAAAAGAAAAGACCAGATCAGTGCTGCTCTGGACGAGACCATTAAAATCCATGAGATGGGGCGGCCGGTGCTGCTTATTACCGATGCCATTGATGTGTGTGAACAGTGCTCTGAGAGACTTTTACGAGAAGGAATTCCACACAATGTGCTCAATGCCTACAACGTGGTAAAAGAGGCTGAGATCATAAAAGAAGCAGGGCGGAAAGGCGCCGTGACCATTGCAACTTCCGTTGCCGGCAGGGGTACTGATATACGGCTTGGTGAAGGCGTTAATGAGATGGGTGGCCTTGCTGTGATCGGCATCGGAATATCCGGCAATCTCAGGTCAGAGAAACAGGCAAGAGGCCGTGCCGGCAGACAGGGTGACAACGGAAGCAGTGTTTTTTACACGTCACTGGAAGATCAGCTGGTGCAGGACTTTGGCCCGGAGAAGCTGCAGGAGATTTCAGAAAAAGGTACTGGCCGCATAAAGTCAGCATGGCTGGCAAGGCAGATCCGCAAGGCGCAGAAAAGCAGCGAGCTTGCAGGAAGAGATGCAAGGAAAGCTACCACCAACTTTGCTGAGAGCGCCAAGGTACAAAGAGACCTTATATATTCCATGAGAAATAATATAATAGATATGGAAGGCATGGACACAGAGTATCTTCTTGGCATACAGGAACATGTAATTGACCGATTTCTTGAAAAGTACAAAACAATGCCCACGGTAGCCGAGGTGGTGCGTTTTATACTGGATCATGTATGCTATGATCTTAGGTCAAAGCCCGATGATGGTGATATGCAGAGCAAAAAAAGCTTAAAAAAATATCTTATGGACATTTCAAGAGAGAGGCTGGATACTCAGAAACAGCTCCTTAAGAGCGATGCAAGTATAGCATATTTTTTTAAGATAATGACTCTGAAAGCGTTGGATGACTGCTGGATTGAGCAGGTTGACTATATGCAGCAGCTCAGGATGACTGTCAGCGGAAGGGCATATGCCCAGAGAAATGTCATGTTTGAATATCACAAGGAGGCTCATGCTTCTTTCCTTAGAATGGTTGAGAACGTTAAGGAGAGTATGATGCGCAATATTCTTCTGGGTGAGATCCAGATAAGCAAAGACGGCAAAAAGAGGGTTGTCAATCCATAAAATACGGGAGCAGGAAAAATGACTGTTTACAACATTAATCAGGGAATTGGCTGGGCCAGCAGCGGTGTTGAATATGCCCAGTCCTACAGGGGAAAGATATTCAGAAAGCTGGGTGTCCCCGCGAGATTTGTCTTTACGGATATGATCAGAGGCGATAATATCCAGGAGATGGCGCAGGCACTGGATTTTACAGATGACGAGGTGATCTGGCTTTACCGCTTTTATACGGATTTTACAAATGAACCCTGTTCCCTCAGTGAAGAAGAGGTTGCAGCCACTTTTCCGGAAGGGGAATACAAGGTAAATGAACTAACCGGTGGTAAAAAGCAGTATGTCTATGGCAAGGCCAACAGGTTTATAACTGTTTATTTTTCAAAGAATAATCCGGATAAGGTATCCAAGGTGGAAATTGTTGATTCAGGATATCTTATTCGGACGGATTATTATACTTCCGGGAAAACTTTCTCCGAGTACTGTGCGCCTTTTGGCGGACAGGCCAGGGTATACATGCGCAGGTTCTTTAACAGGGATGGCTCCACAGCCTTTGAAGAATATCTGAACTACACTGTGCATAAGGACCTGAGAGAAAAGAGCAGTATTTACAGGTTTCCTGACCGCATTTTTTACTCCAAGATGGAGCTGGCGGAGGATTTCATGAAAAGGCTTCCTCTTGAGGACGGCGATATCATCATTGCTGACAGGACAACCCTTATGGGACAGGCTATTTTCAAATATAGAGGGAACCACAGGCTGGGTATTGTAATCCATGCAGAGCACTACAATGCGGGATCTACCGATGATGATAATATCCTCTGGAATAATTTTTACGAATTTCCTTTTCATCACTGTGATGAGGTTGACTTTTTTATCACATCGACAAAAAAGCAGAAGGAAAATCTGGAGAGGCAGTTTGAGAAGTATTTTAACAAAAAGCCCAGAATTGTGGATATTCCTGTTGGCAGTATCGATAAGCTAAAGCGCCCAAGTAAGGACAGAAAGCCCCATTCCCTGTGCAGTGTATCCCGCCTGGCATCTGAAAAGCATGTAGACTGGGTGGTAAGAGCTGTGATCGAGGCAAGGAAAAAGGTTCCGGATCTGTCCCTTGATATATTCGGAAAGGGCGGCGAAGAGAGAAAACTCAGGGAACTTATCAGTGAAAATCATGCCGATGATTATATAAGGCTGATGGGCCATCACAAGATGGATGAGTATTACAGGAATTACAGCGGATATATTTCAGGCTCCACCAGTGAGGGCTTTGGTCTTTCACTTATGGAGGCTGTGGGTTCCGGACTTCCCATGATAGGCCTTGATGTGCCCTATGGCAATCAGACCTTCATAGAGGATGGTAAAAACGGATATCTGATACCATACTGCGAGGAGGATGCCATTAACAGCAATGAGCTCATCGGGGAGTTTGCCGACAGGATAGACAGGCTCTTTACCGAGGACCATGTATCGGAGTTTTCCATGTATTCATACATGATCGCTTCTCAGTTTTTGACCGACAAAGTTGAAGAGAAAATGAAGACGCTTCTGGAGGAACTATGATAATCCTTACTGACCTGATAAATACTTATTCAAACAGACTGATAGAATCTCTGAAGAGCTGCGACATAGATTGTCCTGCCATCGCCATCACCTACGATGGGTTTCTGCCTGATGGAGTTGAGTCGCCATACAGCTACTATGTGGGAGACAATGAGGCAGAGGGTAAGCCTCTTTATTTCGGCCGTATTGACCTGCCCTGCCATCAGGAGATCAAGGCTCAGGGCGGTACTGCCATAGTCTATGAACAAAACAAAGTCAGATCGAAGGTATATTATTCTGAGCCCAAGGAAAAAAGATACATCAAGATAGTTGATCAGATTGATGAGTCGGGGAAAGTTCGCTGGTCGGATCATTACAACCGCTATGGAAGGTGCTTTGCAAGAACTGTTTTAGACAGCGATGAGAAAAGGCTCTTCAAATACTATTTTGACCGTGACGGGAAAGAGAAGATATCCGAGAACATTGTCACAGGTCACATTATGCTTAAAAATAACGGTCGGGATGTGATCTTTAAAAACAGGACTGATTTTGTAATTTATTATCTTAAAGACAGAGGCTTTGATCTGGATAGGATCCTTTATAATTCTCTTTCAACCCCGTTTTTTGTGTCTGAAAAACTGGGGAAAGAGGGCGAGAATGGAAACGATGTTCTCTTTTGGCAGGAGAGCATAAAGGATGATATTCCGCTGAACATGAAGTCAATTTTTGATAATAAGGACTCCAGGACAAAAAAGATAGCTGTCATGTACAGGTCTGTATTTGAACGTATGGACAAGCTGCCTTTGGATAAGGAAAAGTTCTCGCTTCTTGGCTACCATTACGATTTTGAAAAGGAAAACACAGGAAAAAAGGAGGCGGCGGTATTTACCAATTCAGATGAAATTGAGAATCTTGAAGATATAGTTAAGACTTTGCCTGGTTTTGTTTTCCATGTGGCTGCGGTTACTGAGATGAGCAGCAAGCTCATGGCACTGGATAGCTATGAAAATGTAAAGCTTTATCCCAATGTTCGAAACAAAAAAGCAGAAGAGCTGTTTGACAACTGCGATTTTCTCCTTGATATCAACAGAGGCAAGGAGATACTGGGGGCGGTAGAAAAAGGCTTTTTGCACAATCATCTGATCCTGGCTTTTGATGATGTTCTGCACAATGAACAGCTTGTGGCAGAGGAACTGCGGTTTAAGGCAGGTGATCACACTGCGCTTTCAGATGCTTTAAGGAAGGCTGCTGAAGATGAGGCTTACAGAAACAGGCTCATTACCATTCAGCATGAACATGCAATGAGCGAAACAAAAGAACGCTATGAAGCATTTATTCAATAAAAATAATCCCTCTTTGGATTTTTTATTTCCAAAGAGGGTTATTTATTTGATAATTTTAATTCAAAATACTATTTTTTTTATCTGTTGTTTATAGCTTATAATTCCTGCATTCATTATGATTAAGTTATAAGAAACATATAATTTGAGGGATATTTTAGCTTATCATGCTGAAAACCAAGGAAAAATCCTACAAACTAAAGAGCTTTGTGGCCATACAGCACAGTTTTGACGGAAAAAAAGAAAATAGTCACGTTCATACCGTAGAAATAAACTGTACTATAAAGACCATGGAGGACATCATCGACTATAAGATGGCAGAAGGCCTTATAGAGAGCTGCATCCATAAGTATGAGAATAAATATCTAAATGATTTTGATGATTTTAGAGAAGATGCAACTATAGAGCACTTTGGAGAGGTGTTGTGTGGAGAAATTGATGATGAGCTTAGCCAAAATGGATACAGCATGAACAGGTTTGAAATAGGTGAAACACCGCTTAGAGTTTATGTAATAACAGACGAGCTTAGAGATTAAAAGGGAAAAGAAATGAAAAAGAAATTTTGTAAGATCGTAGCAATAATACTTGCATCAAGTATGATGAGCATGACAGTATTTGCGGCTGAGGATGCGACATTTTCGAATGCAAACACTAACGAAAATACCACGACTCCTGCATCTGAAAATTCAGGCTCTGATAATTCGGGATCGGGAAGTTCTGATCAAGGCGGCCAATCTACATCAGGTGATTCGCAGTCGGCGGACGGTCAGACTGACCCAGGCACTAGTACAGGAGACGGAACGCAGGAGACTTCAGGTAATGCGGAACAGGGAAGTAGTGGAACAGTTTCCCCTGATGGAAATCAGGGTTCTACTACTTCTGAGGGAAGCAAAGGCTCAACAACTCCTTCTGGTTCAGAGGGAAGCAAAGGCTCAACAACTCCTTCTGGTTCAGAGGGAAGCGAAGGAGAAACTATTCCTGGAACAACGCCTGCTGCCTCTGAAGGTGATAGTACTGGTAATGATGGAAAGGCTCCTTCTTCAGAAACAGGTTCTTCTGAGAATGCCTCGACAGCAGGAACGTCTTCATCTGAGACTGGAGATGAATCTTCTGAAGGTGAAAGAAGAGAACCTGAAATTCAGTCAGAGAGCTGGTCAAATGGTGCGATAGAAGATGTGATGGGGGTCAAGGCAGTTACTGATGGACAGACAGTAACTATTTCCTATAAGACTAAGAGCACTAATGAGTGGGAACATAC
>NZ_JAGAYD010000145.1 GCF_017940685.1 Butyrivibrio sp.
AGTATTTACTGGCGTTGGTGAGCGTACCCGTGAAGGTAACGACCTTTATGGAGAAATGAAGGAAAGTGGAGTTCTTGACAAGACAGCCCTTGTTTATGGTCAGATGAATGAGCCACCCGGAGCCAGAATGAGAGTTGGTCTTTCCGGACTTACAATGGCAGAGTATTTCCGTGATGTTAAGAATCAGGACGTGCTTTTGTTCATCGATAATATCTTCCGTTTCACACAGGCTGGTTCTGAGGTTTCAGCGCTTCTTGGACGTATGCCTTCAGCCGTAGGTTACCAGCCTACACTGGCTACAGAGATGGGTGCTCTTCAGGAGCGTATCACATCAACCAAGAAGGGTTCTATCACATCTGTTCAGGCTGTATACGTGCCTGCTGATGACCTTACAGACCCTGCTCCTGCTACAACCTTCACACACCTTGATGCTACAACCGTTCTTTCCAGAGATATCGCATCTAAGGGTATTTATCCAGCTGTTGATCCTCTTGATTCAACAAGCCGTATCCTTTCACCTGATATCGTAGGAAAAGAGCATTATGAAGTAGCAAAGGGAGTTCAGCAGGTACTTCAGAGATATAGAGAACTTCAGGATATCATCGCCATCATGGGTATGGACGAGCTTTCTGAAGAGGATAAGCTTACAGTTTACAGAGCACGTAAGGTACAGAACTTCCTGTCACAGAGCTTCTCAGTTGCTGAGCAGTTCACAGGACTTCCTGGAAAGTACGTTCCTCTTAAAGAGACTATCCGCGGATTCAAGATGATCCTGGACGGCGAGTGCGACGATCTTCCAGAGTCAGCATTCCTCCTTGTTGGAACCATTGATGAAGTATTCGAAAAAGCGAAAAAATAAAAGGAGCTACTATGTCTACTTATCATTTACAGGTTGTTTCCATGGATGGCCTGGACTTTGATGGCGAGGTTCAAAAAATACTGCTGCGTACAATAGACGGTGATGTTGAGATACTTGCAAGACACACCGACTACTGTACTGCAATTGGTATGGGCACCGCCAGGGTAACCATGGCAGACGGCACAGAAAGAAAAGCAGCCTGTATCGGTGGAATGCTTTCGGTCATGAAGGGTGAGGTCAGAGTTCTTCCAACCACCTGGGAGTGGAGTGAAGACATTGACCTTGAGCGTGCTAAGGCCGCCAAGGAACATGCTGAGGAACGCCTTAAGGATCAGATGCTTGATAAAGATGCAAGGATCCGTGCAGAGGCTAAGCTCTACAGAGCCCTTGTAAGAATCGGCACCCACGGACAGGAACGCGAATAAAATTTAGAATAGCAAAAACGGCTCGGAGCAATTGCTCCGGGCCGTTTTCTTGTAATCGACAGGTATTATTCTTTAACGCCACCGATTGTAAGACCGGCAACGAAATACCTCTGAAGGAATGGGTAAAGCATTACGATAGGTGCCATTGTGATAATGGTTGCTGCAGCTCTTACAGAGACAGGAGTGATATTTACCTGTGTACCTGTTGTAGCAGCACCTGCATTTCCCTTAAGGCTGGTAACCGCTGAAAGCATCTTCATGAGCTCGTACTGAAGTGTTGTGTACTGATCTGCCATACGGTTGTAGAGCATTGTATCAAACCAGGAGTTCCACTGACCAACAGCTACGAAAAGAGCTATTGTTGCGTAGATTGGTTTGCAAAGAGGTGACACTACAGATACGAAAATCTTCATGTAGCCTGCGCCATCGATCTGAGCTGCTTCCTGGAGTGAATCAGGAAGGCCTTCCATGTAGGTTCTCATAACCAGCATGTTGAAACCGCTGACCATTCCGGGAATTACATATACCCAGAAGGAATTGGTGAGGTGAAGGTTTCTGTACAGGAGCATGATAGGGATCATACCACCGTTAACGTACATTGTAATAACCCAGAAAAGAGAAAGCTGTGATCTGAACACAAAGTTCTTTTGGCTTACAATGAAGGCAAGAAGCGCGTTGGCAACAACTGCAAAAAGTGTTCCAAGAACGGTTCTAAGTACGGATATCAAAGCGCCTCGACCGATGTTTCTAAGAGCAAGTACCGCTGAATAGTTCTGAGTAGTAAAGATTCTTGGCCATAAGTGCACGCCGCCTCTCATGGCATCAACACCGTCGTTAAAAGAAATTGCAAGTGTGTTGAGAACCGGATAAATGGTTACTATACAGAAGATCAGCATGAATAGATACAGGAAGATGTAAAAGATCACATCTCCGATTTTTAATTTATGAAGTCCACCTGACTTAATCTCATTGTTTTCCATACAGCACCTCCCTTAGAATAACCTTTCTTCGCCGGTTCTCTTTGCGATCGAATTAGCAATTACTATGATCGCAATGGAAACCACGCTCTTAAAGATACCTGCAGCAGTACCAAGGGAATAGTCGTTCTGGCTGATGCCCCAGGTAAGTACGTAGATATCGATTGTGTCGGAAACGCTCTTTACAAGTCCGTTTCCTAAGAGGTACTGTACTTCAAAACCTGCATTTAAGAGATTTCCCATGTTCATGATAAGCAGGATTATGATCGTAGGTTTGATTCCCGGTAATGTGACGTTCTTTATCTTTCCCCATCTTCCTGCGCCGTCAATAGAAGCCGCCTCATAAAGGCAAGGATCAATTGATGTTATGGCTGAAAGATAAATGATGGCATTCCATCCTGTTTCCTTCCATACATGGGCGAAGGTTACAATCGGCCAGAACAGCGCCGGTATTGAGAAGAATGGAACAGTGTCTTTTACCAGTCCAAATTTAATTAAAAGCTCATTTATGATACCTGTTGATGACAGAGCATCATTTAAAATACCTGTAACGATGATCCATGAAAGGAAGTGAGGCAGGTATGAAATAGTCTGTACTACTTTTTTTGCTCGCAGCAATCTGAATTCATTTAAAAGGATAGCAAAAACGATTGCTGTGATAGTTGTAAAGACAAGATTTAATGTTCCCATACAGAAGGTGTTTCTGATAACCTTGATGAATGTAGCATCTGAGAACAGGAATTTGAATTTTTCAAGACCAACCCACTGTGAGTGGAAGAGGCCAGTTTTATTTTTGTAGTTTTCAAAAGCCATTAACCAGCCGGCCAGGGGCAGATAACAGAAGATAAATCCATAGATGACAAATACTGCAGACCATGCAATAAGGACTTTCTGCTTGGCGAGTTCTTTTCTGGTGATGACCGTTTTCTTTTTAGTTGCGACGGTTTTACTCATGCCTTTTAGGTACCCTTTCCCATTAAAATCTTAAGAAAAAGGCGGCCATATACTTATATCTGCTGCATATGGCCGCCTTATCGTCTAAATCAGAAATTATGCATTAGTTGCCTGCGTTTGCTGCCACTCTTCTGTCAAGCTCTTCCTGCATCTGGCTAAGGAAGTCCTGAGGATTGCATCCTTCATAAGCTGCCATGTAGTTGTTCCACTCGCTCTCGAAGTCTGAAGCCATAACAAGCTTAGGAAGCCACTCGTGCTTGCACTCACCCATCTTTGTCCAAGCTACACCGCCAGGAGTTGATGTGTCGAGGTTGTTGGAGTATGACCACATTGGGAACCAAGGATGTGTTTCGTTAACATCTTCTACAACTGATCCGATAAGGTCAGGGTAGTTCTTAGCGCCATAAGCATCGAAGCACTTCTTAAGAGGCTCAGCCAGCTTGTCATAGAACTCTGAAGGCTGCTCTTCAGGAAGGTTAGCGTTGATACCATCATCGCTTGTTCCGCCGTACTGAGGAAGGTAGCTGTACATGCACATGTGATCTGCCTTGTACTTAGGATCAGCAACCTTAGCTCTGATCTCAGGTGTTCTGTAGAAGAGGCCGTTCTCGTCTACGAGGTAATCCTCACCTTCAACACCCCAGAAACGAAGGTTCATGATATCCTGGTCAAGCATCTTGTCAAGGAATGAGAATGCAAGATCTGGATCTGCGCAGCTTGTTGTAACTGCGATACCTGAAGCTGTGTTAAGTGTGTCGCCGTATGTATGCCAACGGTTCTCCATACCAGCATCAATTGTAAGTCCAAGAGGAACGTAGTTGCATCCCTGAACATCAAGACCTGCTGTAAGGAGTGCGTCGTTGATCTGCTGGAAATCCCAGTACTGATCGCACATACCAAGTACGTTACCGTTTGAAAGCTTCTGGATATAGTCGTCGTACTTCTGTGTTCCGAAGTCCTTATCTACGATACCCTTCTTGTACTCCTCGTTGAGCTTAGCGAAGTATCTCTTAGCTGTAGGAGTTGTGTTATAGTCAACGATTGTAGGATCCTTGCCCTCGAAATCAACGATTACAGAACCGTCGTTTGGATATCCATCAAGGAACTGAGGAGCGTTCTCGATACAGAAGTATCTCCAGTCATCACAAAGGCATGTGTAAGGGATGATGTCCATCTCGTTGCCGTTAGCGTCCTGAGTCTTAGGATTAGCTGCTGCATATCTCTCAAGAAGATCGAAGTACTGGTCAAGAGTCTTGATCTCTGGGTAGTTGTCCCACTCAAGTACACGAGCCTGGATCCAGAATGCTTCGTCGTTGTGAGCTGTTCCTGTAGGAGCGCCCTTTGTGTTCTGGAATACGTTACACCAGTAGATGTGTCCATCGTCCTGTCTGAACTGATCCCACTCTGCAGGTGTGTAGTAGTTTGTAAGGTTAGGATATTTGCCGCTCTCAAGGTACTCATCCCATGGTACGAGAACGCCTTCATTGTAAAGGTCTGCACATCCGTCACCACCATCGATAAGATCTGGATATGTGCCAGATGCGATGATGCTTCCGATAGCCTCAGCAACAGTCTGTCCTGTAAGCCATGTCTCTTTGAGACGAACGCCAGTCTTTTCTGCGATCATGTCCTGGATCTCGTTGTTGCCGCTGTTGATCTCGGTGCCAGGCATTCCTGCAAAGAATGTCATGTCAACGATGTCACCGCTTGCAACTGTTTCTGATCCTGCGTCAGATGTCTGTGCTGTTGTGTCGCCACCAGTTGTTGTTCCAGCGTTGTCGCCAGATGGAGCAGCTGCCTGTCCACAACCAGCAAGTGTAGCTGCCATGAGCACTGTGCTCATTGAAAGAGCTGCTACCTTTTTCATAGTTTTGTTTTTCATACTAAAACCCCTTTCTCCCTTTTGGTTTCAAAAATGATTACTTGTATCATTTTCATGCTCATTATAATTTTTGGATTTTTTTTAAAGAATGGAATTCTTTTACTTTCGTAAGCACATTTTTTACTTCTTTAACAGAAATTTTATGATTTAGACTCATTTATTGTGCTATTTGCATAAAGATTTAGACACAAAATCTACACAATCGTCAAATGTATAGTTATTTTGACGGAAAGAATACAAGTTGTGATTGTGGTTCTTTTGAGACAGGGGGACGGACAAGACACGCTGTCTCGAAAGAACCGTCTATGTTCAGTGAACGAACTCGATGGTCTTAAGTGAAGGAGTTCCGCTGCCCCTGTAAACCAGGTAAAGAGCGCATTTTGCATCCGTAAGAGGTGCCTTGAAGAAGCAGCTGTGCTCTGTCCAGATATTGGAGCCTTCTCCTTCAAGAAGTCCTATAGGCTCACCATCAAGAGATGTCCTTACTTCAAAATGTCCGTGATAGTAAGCTCTTGTCTTTATCAAAAGCCCAGTGGCGCCCTTGACGTCAAAGTACTTAAAGCCAATAGTTGTACCATCATTTATGGCCTTGATGTAGCTGTAGCCCTGTGACTTTTCGCCGCCTTCCTGTACAACCCTTGGGGATGAGTCTTCTACATACATCTTTTTCTCAGGAGTAAAAATGTTGCAGGCGATATAGGCTGGGTACTCTCCAATATCAGAAAGAGGACCGCCATTTAAACCGCAGGACGATATCTCAACCTGAGAGATCTTTCCATCTTCGTCAAATATGATCTTCTCAGCGCAGCCCTGCCTTGAATACCAGGTTCCATGGGTGTGTCTGTGGTAAAAGATATACCAGCTATCCCCAATCTCTACGAAGCTTCCGTGGTTGTTGGCGCCATAAGCTGAAGGGTCATCTGCTTTTTTATATGTATCTATGTGAAGGTCGCAGTTACTTACAATAACGCCGCCGTAAGTAAATGGGCCTTCCGGTTTATCAGAGGTTGCATAGCAAAGCTCGTGCATGACTTCAGAGGAATAGATGAAGTAGTAGGTGTTTCCGCGCTTTCTTATGGAAGGGGCTTCAAAGAATGCATGACCTTCATAGCCTGTTCCCTGACTGTACTGAGCACCAGGTACAACAATGACAGGAGCTTTTTTCACTGTGAGCATATCCTTGTCAAGGACGGTAAACATTGCGCCGTGTCTTGACTTATCTCCATGTCCGCAAAAGCCGGTGTAGAGATAAGTAGTGTCACCTTCGGTCATAACTCCCG
This sequence comes from Butyrivibrio sp., assembly GCF_017940685.1. Taxonomy (GTDB): domain Bacteria; phylum Bacillota; class Clostridia; order Lachnospirales; family Lachnospiraceae; genus Butyrivibrio. The sequence continues at coordinate 6,378 of NZ_JAGAYD010000145.1, forward strand.
GGTCAAACTGAGGCTCGTCGCCTTCCTTATCTCCAAGTTTTGTGCCATCTTCGTAGTGTACATATCCGTAGAATTCAAATGGTCCTGCAGGCGTATCTGCAACTGCGACAGAAACAACACTTACCTTATCCAGGACGTAGTACAGATAGTATCTGCCGTCAGGACCTACAGTGATATCTGGAGCATACAGGCACATGTGACCGTCGGGATTAAAAGGATCTGAAGTCTTTGGATAGATAACTCCCTCATAGTGCCAGTTTCCAAGATCATCTATAGGAGCAGACCAGCATACATAATCTCCAAGGCAGAAGGTTTCGCCGCCGCAAAGATCATGGGATCCGTAGACATAGACTCTGTCCCCGAATACATAGGGCTCTCCATCTGGGATGTATTCCCAGGATGGAAGGTAAGGGTTGACAGCCTGTTTTTTGCTGCCCTGTCTTATGCCGCCCTCAAGCTTTGAAATGGCGCCAGAGCCCAGAAACTCCATCTCATTACGGGCGCCGTCTTTATAACAATCCCACACAGGAAGCGGGCTGCCATCTATTCCGTTTCCGTTGGGGTTACCAGTTTTAATAAAGTTTGCGAAGTAGTCGCACATCTGGCTTGCCAGATCGTAGTGCCTTCCAGAATAAGGTCTGTGGCACATGTGTAGGGTGTCAAAGAAAAACCACAGGTCGCAGGAGTGGAAAGTTCCAGGGTATGAATCACCCTTGTGGCCATCTCCCGGAATATCCGGATCAAATCTGTAGTAATAGTAGTTCTGCTGCGGTTTTGCCTTTCCTGCCCTTTGGAAAACATCCTTAACTGACAGTTCCACCATATTTACGCCGGCCTCTGAGAACTCATCTGTGGTGTTGCCTGAAATGATGGGCACATCAAGGCATTTACCATTTGCGATATTTTCAGTAGGGTCAGCTTCGCAAAAGAGTCCGTCCACAATAGGGAACATTCTCCTGTGGTCACTTACAAATCTGTTGTAGCCATCAAGGATCTCTTTTGAAGAAAGAGAACGAGCCTGCTCTAAATCTTTTACGCCAAGGCTTTCAAAAAACTCTTTTCCAAGATCCTCTGCCTGAGAAAGGTTTAGAGGATTGAAAATATCTGCGTCGTCGTTTTTGAGCTTTATGATGCCGCTAAATATTGCTGCAGCCTTTATGATGTCTTTATTGTCCTTGCAGGAGAGCTGATGCTGTACGCTGGCTCCACCAGCTGACTGGCCTCCAAGAGTTATTCTGCATGGGTCTCCGCCGAAGGAGGCGATATTTCTTTTAACCCAGTCAAGACCAGCCTTCTGGTCAAGAAGTCCAAAGTTTGCCGGAGCATCAGGGGACTCGCTGCTTATTTCCGGGTGAGCCAAAAAGCCAAAGCAGCCAAGGCGGTATGCAATGCTGACAACTATAACGCCCCGTTTTGCAAGAGGCTCTCCGTTAAACTCCATCTCAGCTGTATATCCCCACTGAAAAGCGCCGCCGTAGATCCACACAAGAACTGGGAGCTTTTCGTTTTTATCTTTTGCTGGAGTCCAGATATTAAGGTAAAGACAGTCTTCACTCATGGGAATATCAGGATCCACGTGCCACTCCCTGTTGTAGAGCATGTCGCCAACACCGGGAGTGTCCTGATATGAAATTGGTCCAAAGCTAAAGGCGTTTAATGTGCCCTCATAATCCTTGCAGGGCTGAGGCGCTTTCCACCTGTTTTCACCAATAGGCGGAGCTGCAAATGGAATGCCTTTAAAGACTGTGACTCTTGGGTCATTGCCTGGAAGGCCCCTTACTTTTCCATTTTCTGTAGTAGTTTCTCTAAGCATGTAAATTCCCCCGAAAAATAGTTAATGCTAATTGTAATTTATAGTATTTGGAAGATTTGCTTCCACCCAATTATTGCCATGGTCTTGCCAAAGGTTGCTTTTGGCAGTTCTCTTAGCAATTTGTGAAAAGAAAATCGCAGTATATCGTTAGATAGAATTTTCAAAAAGTCTGAAAATGGAAAAAAAATGGCGGAAAATGTGAAGAGGCATGACGCCATGTTTTTGTATAATGAGCGATAAGAGGGACAATGTAATTATGGAGTCAGTAATAATGAAAACTTTAACTCTTCCAAAGATCATTTCCGATGGAATGGTCATTCAGAGAAGAAAAAGAATACATATCTGGGGATGGGATGAGCCAGGAGCGCAGGTAGAAGTAAGGCTTGACAATCTCTCATCAAAAGGGACTACAGATGAAAACGGGCGCTTTGATATATTCCTTTCTGCAAGAGAAAGCGGAGGTCCTTACGAACTTGTAGTATCTGATGACAAGGGAAAAGAGATAACAGTAAAGGATGTAATGATCGGCCTTGTCTGGCTTGTTACAGGCCAGTCCAACATCGAGCTTCCTATTGCAAGGGTAAAAGACAGGTATCCTGCACTTACACAGATCGAGGATAACCCGGCCATCAGGACCTTTAAGATCGTAGAAGATACAGATTTCCATGGCCCATGTAAAGAACTTAAGACTGGAGCCTGGAGCCATGTAAGCGCAGAGACAATCATGGATTTTTCTGCTACTGGCTATTTCTTTGCAGCATACCTTCAGAAGATCACGGGGCAGACAGTAGGCTTTATCAATGCTTCACTTGGCGGATCCAAGATATCCTCCTGGATGTCAAAAGAGATGCTTTCTGGCTACGACGAGCTTATCTCTGAGGGAGATAAGTACGCTGACGATGTCTTTAGAGAAAGTCAGATAAATAAAAATGAGATAGCTGAAAAGCTCTGGAGAGAAAAGCTCGATAAGCAGGACAGAGGCCTTTCTGAGAACTGGATGGCCGAGGATCTTGATGAGAGAAGCTTTAAAGAGATGGACATCCCAGTGATGTTCAAGGATACGGAGCTTTCCGGCATGAGCGGCTCTGTGTGGTTTAGAAAGAGCTTCGACCTTCCTAAGGCTCTTGCAGGAAAAAGCGCAAGGCTTTTCCTTGGAACCATGGTGGACAGGGATCAGGTTTATGTGAATGGCAAACTGGTAGGAAGTACCGAGTATCAGTATCCTCCAAGAAAATATGACATCCCGGAGGGACTTACAAGGGAAAAGGATAACCATGTGGTTATCAGACTCTGCATAGAGCATGGCCTTGGAAGGATCACTCCTGGCAAGGAATACAAGATATTTAACGATGAAGCCCAGGTGCGCCTTGATGGTAAGTGGTACTACAAGGTGGCAGCAAGGTGCAAGGAAATTCCTGAGCATGACTTTATCAACTGGCACCCAATGGGACTTTATAATGCCATGACAGCACCCTTACATAACTTTCCGATTGATGGCGTGATCTGGTATCAGGGAGAGTCCAATACCTTTGAGCCCTGGGACTATGAGGATCTTTCAAAGCGCATGATAGCGGGCTACAGGCAGATGTGGGGCGAAGAAAATCTTCCCTACATCCTTGCTCAGCTCCCTAACTTCGTAATAGATATTGAACCTGTAGATGACCCATGGCCTACATTCAGACTTACCCAGGCCCGTCTCCTTGATGATCCCATGGTAGGAGTAACAGTAAACATGGACCTCGGAGAAGATAACGACCTTCATCCCACAGGCAAGCGCCGCGTCGGTAAGCGCCTTGCCCTCTGGGCGGCCCATATGAAGTACGGTTATACCGGCGAATACACCGGCCCAACTCCAACCTCCGCCAAAATCGTAGACTCAGGTCACTTCAAGGGCACCACCATCGAAGTTGCTTTATCGCATGCCGACGGTCTCATCGCCCGCGACATCGGCAAAGGCCCTGAGATAAAAGACTTTGAAGTTATAGACAACAAGGGAAATATTACTCCAGCGGATGCTGAAATACTTAACGGAAAACTACTTATCAAAACCTCCCTTAAAGCAGACAAGATAAGCAAGGTCCGCTACCTTGTTAAGTACACCTACTCTGGCGCGATGCTGTACAACAGCGCAAACCTGCCCATGGGGCCTTTCGAAATACCTATCGAGAAATAAAGGGACCATTATCTTCCAGGAAGAGCATCTGCTCCCTGACGGTAGAGTTTGCGGAACTCAGTTGGGGAGCAGCCGTTGGCCTCCTTGAAGACACGGTTGAAGGTGGACAGACTAAAGAAACCGGACTGCAGCGCAATATCCATTACGGATAGATCGGTATCGCCAAGAAGTTCCTGGGACATCTGCACCCGGCGCTTGGTGATGTACTGATAGCAGGATATTCCCATACAGGACTTAAAGAGTCTCTCAAAGTGATACTTGGAAAAGCCTGCCAGGTCAGCCAGCTGTTCAACAGACAGATCCTCACCTCTGTGGGAATCAATGTAGTTGGTAACTGTTACCAGCTTTTCAATATTTTTAGACTGTGAGTCTGATGTTCCGGCTGGCAGCACTGCATCTACAAGATGCATGCTTCCTATCTGGGCCAGGATCAGAGTCACCAGAGAATATACAGATATCTGTAAAAATTCATCGCTCTCACCATAGAGCCTTTCAATATCCCAGAAGTAGTTCTGCAGACGGGCAGCTTCTACAGGAAACTGGCTTGCCCTTACATGAACGTAGGGTGGAAGGGTCTTAAGGAGAGGAACCAGGGATGAAACCTGGGAGTAGTTTGTTATATCAAAGAGCAGTATCAGCTTTTCACCGCCTGGCTCCACAGCCAGATATTCGTGAAGAGTTCCAGGGGCAATAAGCATGATATCACCAGGTGCGCAGTTCTCAACAGCAGATGAATCGTTGTGGAACTTGACCTGGAAAGATCCTGAAAGCGGCAGAATAAGCTCCACCTCATTGTGCCAGTGGAGAGGATATTCGTTTAATGTGTTGTGATAGAGAAGAACGCCCTTTAAGGTGTCATAGTAGATATCTTCTCTTGACTGGGCGTTAATATCAGCAATCATGGGATCTGCTCCTTTTGGATAAATAAGCTTGATACCCTGTTATTCTAGCATAAAAGACGAAAATTTAAATACTAAGAAATAGAAAGAGGTCTATGCAAATGCAATCAGAAAAATGGACACAGCTATGGCTTGATTACCATAAGATGTATGACGGAAAAGATTCCTGGATAATAGCTGTAACCGGATTTGACAAGGAAAGCACTATTATTGCAAATGCCCTTAAGGAGTTTGCGAAAGGCCTTGAGGCTCTTACTGGAGAAACTGTTCTTGGAACCAGTGAAGTTATGAACGCACTTACTTTTACAGTTTCCCAGAATGTCACACTGCCAAAGGAAAGCTACCGCATCGAGGGAAGCCACGATGGTATCCTTCTTGAAGCTTCTGATGAGAACGGCGTGATCTATGGCGTTTTTGCCATACTTCGTCAGGTTGCCTGTGGAAAGAAAGCCACCGAAGTGGCAGAGACCAAGGCTCCTTCCAATCCTCTTCGAATGATGAATCACTGGGACAATATGGATGGCAGCATTGAAAGAGGATATTCAGGGGACTCATTCTTTTTCGAAGATGAAGAAATTGTCATAAATGACAGAACCACAGACTATGCCCGTTTCATGGCAAGCATCGGTATCAACGCAGTTGTAATTAACAACGTAAATGTAAAAGGCGCAGCGTCTTACCTTATTACTGACAGATATTTTGACAGGGTAAAAGAGCTGTCAGACATATTTGCTTGTTACGGCATTAAGCTTTACATGTCCCTTAACTTTGCTTCTCCCATTGAAATAGGAGGTCTTGATACCTGCGATCCGCTTGATGAAAAAGTCATCAATTGGTGGAAAGATAAGATAAAAGAGGTTTACGACAGGCTTCCTGGCTTTGGAGGATTCCTTGTAAAAGCGGATTCTGAGGGAAGACCTGGTCCATTTACATATGGAAGAACCCAGGCTGATGGCGCCAACATGCTTGGAGATATGATCAAACCATACGGAGGCATCATTATCTGGAGATGCTTTGTATATAACTGCACTCAGGACTGGCGCGACACCAAGACTGACAGGGCAAGAGCGGGCTATGACTACTTTAAGGATCTTGATGGAGCATACCATGACAACGTTGTTTTGCAGATCAAAAACGGCCCTATGGATTTTCAGATCCGTGAACCCGTTTCTCCTCTTCTTGGAGGCCTTCAGCATACAAACCAGATGCTTGAGGTGCAGATTGCTCAGGAATACACAGGACATCAGATCGATCTTTGCTATCTGATCCCTCTCTATAAGGAGGTTCTTGACTTCCACACTCACTGCTGCAGAGGCAGGGATACTGTTGCAGATGTTGTAAGTGGCAGGACCATGGGCAATGCTCTTGGGGGAATGGCAGCAGTAATAAACACTGGAGATGATGAGAACTGGACTGGAAATGATCTGGCAGCAGCCAATACTTACGGCTTTGGAAGGCTTTCCTTTGACACAGAGCTTACATCTGAAGAGATAGCAAGAGAGTGGATAGCCCAGACCTTTAACCTTCCGGAAAAAGAGACTACGCTTCTTTGCAATATGCTCCTTGGATCAAGGGAAACCTACGAAAAGTACACAAGTCCTCTTGGCATTGGCTGGATGGTCACACCAATGGGCCACTACGGACCAAGCGTTGACGGATATGAGTACTCAAGATGGGGAACTTACCACAGGGCAGACCACCTGGGAATTGGAGTTGATAGGACAGACAAGGGTACAGGCTATGCCCAGCAGTATTATGAAGAAAATGCGAAGATGTACAACGACCCTGCAACCTGTCCGGAAGAACTCATCCTGTTCTTCCACCACCTTCCATATACATACATGCTAAAGACTGGAAAGACACTTATCCAGCATATTTACGACAGTCACTTTGAGGGAGAAAAAGAGGCAGAAGGCCTGTCGGCAGACTGGGACAAGCTAAAAAGTGTGATCCCTGCTGAGGCCTTTGACAGAGTAAGAAAACGCTTTGATCTTCAGCTTGATAACGCTAAGGAGTGGAGAGATCAGGTGAACTCCTACTTCTATAGAAAGAGCGGAATTGCGGACGAGAAAAACAGGACCATCTATTGAATGAGTTAGCTGGAAGACGGTTCTGACAAGACACGGGGACGGTTCTGCTGACACGGGGACGGTTCTACTGTCAGGTTTTATTTTGATAAAACCTGACAGTAGAACCGTCC
>NZ_JAGAYD010000146.1 GCF_017940685.1 Butyrivibrio sp.
ATGATCCTTGGGGACAGCGACTATGCAGGAACTATGACTTACAGAGACATCATCAATGGTTACAAAGAGCTTGATAACACGGATGATTACAAGGATGAGTTTATTTCACTGGTGAGAATGGTGGAAAAGAGAAGCTGATATTTGATATACTAACTCCCGGGGAGGAGTGTTCCCCGGGAGGAAAATATGTCAGATTACGCACTTAGATTTGAAAGGCCAGCAGAGCGGCTTTTGTTCGATACATATTCTGATAGCAGGAACATTAAGGCTCTGGTTAAAAGAGTTGCTTCAAAGATATTTCTTTTTGCAAATATAGCAGATGATATAAAGGCATCAGATAAAGAGCAGTCAGACAGTGCCACCCAAAGTGCCTGTGAGAGGGCAGGACAGATCATTGATATCTATGGCGACAAGGTCCTTCGCCTTGCTTATTCCTACGTTCACAACATGAGCGATGCAGAGGACATCCTGCAGGATACGCTTATACAGTATATGAAGGCAGCGCCGTCTTTTGAAAACGCTGAGCATGAGAAGGCCTGGATATTGAGGGTCGCCGCCAACATAAGCAAAAACAAGATAAAGTACAACAATTACAGAGAGACAGATGAACTTATGGAGGAGCTTGTTGCTGAGGACGAGGAAGACCTTTCCTTTGTCTGGGACGCAGTTAAACAGCTCCCTGAGAAGTACAGGGAAGTTATACATCTATTTTACGAAGAGGGTTATTCAACAGCGGAAATCGCGAAAGTTCTTGACCGCAAGGAGTCGACGATCCGCTCCGACCTTTTGAGGGGAAGAGAAAAACTAAAAATAATACTGAAGGAGGCATACGACTTTGAATAAATATCAAAGAGTAATGGAACACGTAAAAGTCGATGATGAAATGAAAAAGCGCATCCTTCAGAACCTGGAAAAAGAGCTGGAGAGTGGCGAAGATAAGGCGCGTGATCAGGTCGTTAAAACTTCGAAGGTGGTCCCCTTTAGACAGCGATTTGGAGAAGGCATCAAGAAGTATGGCGCAATGGTTGCTATGCTTGCAATTCTTCTTGTGGGAACCGCAGCTGTTATCAGAATCACCGGCGGAGTTTCAAATACCAGTGCGCCATCAATGAGTGACAGCGCTATGGAAGCACCAGCGGCAGCGCCAGAAGAAGAGGCAGCTGAGGCGCCAGCAGCGACGGAGAGCGCATATGAGGAAGCGGCAGAGGCACCAGCCCAGGAAGCAGAACCTGTAAAACCAGTGCAGCCTGTAGGAAGTGCCAAGACGGAAGGTGCAGAGCAAGAGATAGTAGGAAGCCCCCAGCCATCTGCCGCTCACTATATCGGCCCAGTAGTTCTTTTGATAATAGCATTAGCAGTAATAGCTCTTATCATTTGGCTTATCATCTACCTGGTTCGCAAGTATAGAAGTAGAAAATAAGATCTACAATATAAAGATTTCAATAAAACGAGTGTGGATATGAATTTGTGTCAAAAGCCGGGCTTTTTGAAAAAGGGGTACCATTGGCTAGAGCATGTAAATCAAGACAAAATAAATTATCTTGCAAAAAGTGGCATGCAAAATCGCAAAAATCAATTTAGCATATAGTTATTAACAGTAAGTTGTAAATTCAATGGTACCTCATTTTGAAAAACAAGCCTTTTTAGCACAAAATCCATTATGGTCAGACTGGCCAGGGCGATGTGGAGTCATATATGAGCTTTGTTGCAAAAAAGGACAGGCCATATATCCACCCTGACCGTCAAAACGAAGGACAGGATATTAAATCTTGCGGCGAAAAATCCCCTGTGCTATACTGATTATCCAATGAGCAGGATGGATGATCGCTGCCGTGCAAACGAAAGGGCACGGGAGAGGAAAGTCCGGGCTTCACAGGGCAGGATGCCAGATAACGTCTGGTGGAGGCAACTCCCAGGATAGTGCAACAGAGAGACACCGCGTAGGAATGCTTGCATTCCCTGTGCATGCCACAAGCATGCGGCGTAAGGGTGGAAAGGCAGTGTAAGAGACTACCGTGCTGGTGGTAACATCAGTAGCCATGTAAACCCCATCCGAAGCAAGACCGAAAAGAGGACCATGAGTCTGCCCGGCTCGTTCTCAGGTGGGTCGCTTGAGGCTGTTGGTGACAGCAGTCCTAGATAGATGATCATTCACGACATAACCCGGCTTATAGTTCTGCTCATTAAGAAAAAATAAGGACATCATCTGATGAATAATTCAGATGATGTCTTTTTTGATTTACAACCTGCCTGCCCATAAGGTAAGATAAACTTTTAGAGGACTATTTTATAAGAAAATAAGAGGGAATGTGTTATGAGTGGTTATAAGTTTATTGATGATCGCGGCTCTTTTGAAATGAAAGATCCACAGCATACAAGCGGTCTCTATCTTCCAGTGGCAGGAGGTAAGGGACTTAGGAGCGCAGTTTCACCTGATTTTGGCGGTGATAGCAAGCTTGATCAGAACCATTTTCTGATAGCTCCCAAGAGTATAGCTGACCTTCATGCTGAGAGAGATACAAGAAACTTCTTTGCTGTGTTTGAGGATGGCATCTGGTCTGCCTGCGGAGCATCAGCTACACAGGAGGCCGACAGATTTACGGACAAAGAGGATGAGGTCACTCTCTTTGGCGGCCGTATGTGGCAGAAGGTTGTAAGGACCAGCAAGGAAAGAGGTATCCAGGCGGAGGTCACAATCTTTGCACTTCTTAAGAACTCTTCTGAGATCATGACAGTTAAGTTTACTAACAGCTCAGATAGCGATATCTCTTTTACTCCGGTTGCAGCTGTTCCAATCTATGCAAGAAGCGCTGACAACATAAGGGACCACAGACACGTTACATCTCTTTTAAACAGAGCATCTGTCACAAGTAGAGGAGTGATCGTTAAGCCAACTCTTTCTTTTGACGAGAGAGGCCATCAGATCAACGACACAGCTTATTTTGTGATAGGAACAGACGGAAATGGAGAAAATCCGGTTTCCTTTATAGCTGACGCTGATAAGTTCATCGGCGAGGGCGGTACATACACAAGACCAAGATCCCTTCTTGATGGAATGGGAGCTTTTAAGTCAGCGCCATTTAAGGTAGATGGAAAAGAAGCTATTGGCGCCCTTAAGTTTAAAGACGTATGCCTAAAGCCTTCCGAGAGCGTATGCTTCCAGATTGCTATCGGAACCTTTGTAGGCAGCAAGGATACAGATTTTAACGAAGAAGGCAGCGCAGATTTCATCGCTGCAAAGGATGCTATCTTTAGCCCTGACAGTGCAGGAAAGGCTTTTGAATGCGCAAAAGAGTATTGGGAAAACATCACCAATATCCACGTAAAAACCGGCGATAAGAACTTTGATAATTTCATGGAGTGGATCGCATTCCAGCCACAGCTTAGAAGGATCTATGGCTGTTCATTCCTTCCTCACCACGACTATGGAAGAGGAGGAAGAGGTTGGCGTGATCTGTGGCAGGACTGCCTGGCACTTCTTCTTACAGATCCAGACGGTGTCCGCAAGATGATCCTGGATAACTTCAGAGGCGTAAGACTTGATGGAACTAATGCAACCATCATTGGCGACAAGCCAGGAGAGTTCAAGGCCGACAGAAATGGAATTCCAAGAGTGTGGATGGATCATGGCTTCTGGCCATTCCTTACACTTAAGCTCTACATGGATCAGACCGGAGACCTTGATATCCTTATGGAGGATGTGCCTTACTTTAAGGACAATTTCGTTTGTCGTGCTGAAAAGAGAGATGAGGCTTACACGGAAGGCTACGGCGTAGTTCAGAAGGATGATTCTGGAAAAGAGTACAAGGGCTCTGTACTTGAGCACCTTCTTATAGAGAACCTTACAGCTTTCTATGATGTGGGAGAGCATGGACAGATAAGGCTTAGAGGAGCTGACTGGAACGATGCTCTTGATATGGGAACCCACAAGGGTGAGAGCGTTGCCTTTACAAATGGCTATGCTGGTAACCTTCAGGAGATAGCAGATTACATAAGAGTTTATGAAGCTCAGGGAGCAGGAAAGACCTGCATGCTGGCAAAAGAGATACTGCCACTTATCCTGTCTGACGGAGAGGAACTCTTTGGCAGCCCAGAAAACAAACGAAAGCTTCTTTATGGCTACATGGATGAAGTAAGATCATCTATAAGTGGCGCCAAGGAAGAGGTTGACCTTGAAGAACTGGCAGCAGCTCTTGAGGAGAAATCTCAGGATCTTATGAAACGTATAAGAGAAAGAGAGTGGGTAAGAGACTCTGAGGGCGACGGCTGGTATAACGGATATTACGACGACAATGGTAACGCAGTTGAGGGTGAGTTTGACACTCCTGATGGCAAGAACGTGAGAATGATGCTCACAGGCCAGGTATTTTCTATAATGTCTGGAACTGCTCAGGATGAGGATGTACCTAAGATCATAAAGAGTGCTGACAAGCATCTCTACAGTAAGGAAATCGGCGGATATCGCTTAAATACAGACTTTAAGGCACTTAGAACAGACCTTGGAAGAATGTTTGGATTCTCCTACGGAGATAAGGAGAACGGCGCTGTCTTTTCACATATGGCAGTTATGTTTGGTAATGCCCTTTATAAGAGAGGCTTTGCAAAAGAGGGATTTAAAGCCCTCAACTCCCTATATGAAACTGCTAAGGACTTTGAGACCAGCAGGATCTATCCAGGTATTCCTGAGTACTTTAACGGCGAGGGAAGAGGCCTTTACAACTACCTCACAGGAGCTGCCAGCTGGTATCTGATGACAGTAGTTACTGAGGAGTTTGGCGTTTGCGGAGTTGCGGGAGAGCTGTGCATTGATCCTAAGCTTGTTCTTTCACAGTTTGATGAAAACGCAAAGGCTCAGATCAGTCTTATCTTCAGAGGAAAGAAACTCACAGTTACTTACAACAATCCAGATAAGAAAGACGCAGGTAACTACAATGTTAAGAGCGTTTCTATTGATGGAAAAGAGCTTGAGACAGCAGGCGATGGCTGTATGATTATTGGAACTGACATCATAGATGGACTGTCTGATGACAGCCACAATATAGACGTTGTTCTTGGATAAAGAGATTGGCACAGACTATGAAGCGCAATTTTAAATTTATCATAAGTTATGACGGAACAAGGTACCATGGATGGGAGCGCCAGCCCGGTAAAGATATGACCATCCAGGGTAAGCTGGAAGCGGTCCTTAATAAGATGGTTGGAAACAGTGGCGTTTTTGCTGTTAACCTCATTGGAGCAGGGCGAACAGATGCGGGTGTCCATGCAAGGGCCATGACAGCTAACGTATTTCTTGAAACTGACATGTCGGAGGAAGAGATACAAAGCTACATGAACGAATATCTTCCAGAAGATATTTCAGTTAATGAAGTGAAAGTCTGCTCTGACAGGTTTCACGCAAGGTACAACGCCGTAGGCAAGACCTACAGATATACCTGCTGGTATGGTAATGGTAAGCCTGTCTTTGACAGAAAGTACGTCACCATATTAGAAAAAAAGCCTGATACACAGGCCATGAGAACTGCGGCGCAGTATCTTTTGGGAACCCATGATTTTAAGAGCTTTTGTGGAAATACCAAGATGAAAAAGTCCACAGTAAGATGTGTTGATACTATCAACATAGAGGAGAGCGGAAGCTACATAAGGCTGTATTTTCATGGCAATGGATTTTTGCAGAACATGGTCAGGATCCTTACAGGTACCCTTTTAGAAGTCGGATATGGGAATATCGCTCCAGAGGAGGTTAAGGACATCTTAGAAGCCTGTGACAGGCAAAAAGCCGGACCTACAGCACCACCACAGGGGCTTGCGCTCATGAAGGTGGACTACTAAAATAATATATAAAATATGAAACGAGGAAAAGCAAATTGATAAAAAACAGATTCTTTTCATCACTTAAAATAGCTACTGTTTTAACAGCTACTCTTGTAAGTGTATTTTCTTTTGCCCCTTTGAAGGCAGATGCTGCCGGACTTGGAGCTGTCACCATCAACTCAGTATCTATTGCAGGTGAAAATGTTGTTGTAAACATATCTGCTTCAGATCTTCCATCCAGTGATGATGGCCAGTTTTATCTTTTCGCTGAAAAGCCATATCAGGGAGCGCCTGCTGGTTCACCTGTAGCCCAGGCACCAATAAGTGCAGGACTTAACATGACTGTTCCTCTGGGATATCAGACTGCAAGCTGCCATCTCTATGACAAGTTCCAGGTGGCTGTTAAGCAGGGCGGAAATTTCATCTCTGTAGCAGGAGCCAAGTACATCACCAATCCAGAAGCTCTTGCAGCAGGATCACCAGCCAGGAAAAATAACGGCAAAAAGGGACTTATCCTTGATGGAGCCAAGATTGGAAACGGCAATACTGAGTCAGTTCAGCTTGGCGTCAAGCAGGGAGCATATAACATAAACCTTACGGATATAATTGGTGGAAATGGCGCAGTTCAGTACGGCTACAATGGTAAGACCTATCATTTTGATTCAGCTTACCTTAGTCAGTATGACCACTGTGTAAGGACCAGTACAAACCAGGGAATGGGAATGACAATGGTTCTTTTAAATCCCCGTTCTGCAGGAGAGGAATTCATGATCTCTCCAACTGCAAGAGGAGGTCGTTCAAGCTATTACCTCATGAACACTTCTGAGGATAATGGTCTTGAGTATCTTGAGGCTGTAGTTTCTTTCCTTGCCATGAGATACAACGGCAAGAATGGATGTGGACAGGTTGACAACTGGGTTATAGCCAATGAGGTTAATGCCAAGAACATCTGGAACTACTCAAGCGTCACAGACCAGATGCAGTATGCACAGCTTTATGCTGATTCCTTAAGAGTCTGCTACAATGCCATCAAGAGTAGAAATGCCAACGCTTATGTATGTATAAGCCTTGATCAGAACTGGACTCACATTCATAACGGATCTTACTACTCTGCAAGGAGTATGCTTGAAGCAATAAATGCATGCATCACAGCTCAGGGTAATATCGACTGGGCAGTTGCTGAGCATCCTTATAACTATCCAATGAGCTGGACAAGCTTCTGGACACCTAAGAATGCTGCAATGGTCACTCACGATATGAACACACCTTACCTTACAATGGAGAACATTGAAGTGCTGACAGATTTCCTTTGCCAGCCAGCCTTCAGAAATTCCAAGGGCGGGGTACGACCAGTTCTTTTAACTGAGGTTGGTTACTCTTCAACTCAGGGAGAAGAGGCTCAGGCTGCAGCCATTGTCTACGCTTACCAGAGGTGTGTAACCAATCAGTATATCAAGCTCATTGCCTTTAACAGGCAGACGGATTCTCCAGTGGAGATCGCCCAGGGGCTTTCTGTTGGACTTACTCACACAAATGGAGCCAGAAAGCTTGCTTTTGAGTTCTACCAGCAGATGGATGGACCTAATGCAGGCGCTTACATAGGAAGAGCTGCATCTTACATGGGAATAACAGACTGGAACGCACAGATGCGCGCCAGATAGGATATAGTATGAGACTTATTGATTACTACAACTATATAGCTACGGCTGCCTACATCCTTATGGGTGTGGCAGCCTTATATTTTTATTATTCAGGGAAAAAAAAGGGCAGTCCCGTTCTAAGTGACAGGATGGCCAGGATCTTTTTTGTTGTAGTTATGCTTGTGGCAGCTTTCCTTAGGCTCTATAAGCTTGGGGCAGTTCCCTACGGACTTCAGCAGGACGAGGCGTCCATAGGCTACGAGGCCTACATCCTTTCAAACTTTGGGATAGACAGAGATGGGCATCATTTCCCAATATACCCCATAACCTGGGGATGCGGCGGTGGAAGCCCGCTTCTTATCTACTTAAACGTGATCTCGATTTCTTTGTTTGGCACAGGTATCATGAAGTTACGTATGATCCCTGCCATATGCGGGATCCTCACAGTATTTCTTTTCTATAAGACCCTGAGACTCGGGTTTGAGGAAAAGAGCTACAGGAACGAGGCGTCAGTTCTCGGAGCAGCATTTCTTGCAATCTGCCCATGGCATGTGATCCTGTCCAGGTGGAGCCTTGACAGCAATATAATGCCCTTTAATCTGATGCTTTCAATATATCTGTTCCTTCTTGCTTCAAAAAGAAAGAGCAGCCTGCTTTACTGCTTAAGCGCTGCCTCCTTCTCCCTTTGTATGTACAGCTACGGAGCAGCCACTATTGTGGTACCTGTGGTGCTCGTGCTTATCGCAGTATATTCAGTCAAAGAAAAAGCTCTGACAATTCGCCAGCTTCTGGCGGCTATTATTACATTTGCAGTTGTTTTCGCTCCGCTCTTTTTGTTCTATGCAGTTAACTACCTGGGGGTACCTGAGATCATCACTGATGTGGTGACCTTTAACAGGTTTACTGCAGCAAGGACTGGTGAAGCTTTTGCATCTTTTGGTGATGGATTTTTTAAAGGGATAGCTGATAACCTTAAGTCCATGATGCTTACTGTAAGTATTGGTAATGACCAGAATACCACAGCTCACTATCTAAAGGGCTATGCTACGCTATTTGCATTTACATTTCCTGTGACATTTCTTGGTTTTGTATTTGGGGTAAAAGAGCTCTTTACAAAAGGCAGCGATGAAAAAGGGCAGCAGGGCAGGATCTTAAACGCCATGTTTGTATTTGTAACACTTGGCAGTATTATCCTTGACCTTGTGATCCTTCCTGATATTCAAAGGCTCGTAATGCTCTTTGTACCTCTCATCTATTTCTTTGTACTTGGAGCTGTCTTTATTATTGAAAACCTTGGCAGGGTGGCAGCGATCGCCATTACCATGGTGCTTCTTATTGGAGGAGTTTCTTTTACAAAAGATTACTTCACAGGATTTAACAGGTGGTCTGTAAGTATCTTCATGCCAGGATACGGAGATGCCATTAAAAGAGCTTACGAGATCGCAGGGGACGACAGGACCATACATTCAACCTACGATGGCCTCTCAGCGCCCTTTATGCTTGCTCTTTACTACACTGAGTATGATCCATACCGCTTCATTAGTACGGTTAAGTACAAGGATGAGGCGGCAGAGTTCAGAATTGCTGAAAGCTTTGGAAACTTTTTCTTTGAGCTCCCACAGGATGTGAATCTTCCGGAATATGAGGGCGATGTCTTTGTTGTATCAAGCGCTGACAGGGAAAGGTTTTCAAATATCAGCATGTTTACTGAGGAAGATTTTGGTGGATACCACGTGCTCTACAAGTAGTTTCTAAACCAATTGGAACCTTTCTTAAAAGACAATTAAAAGTGCCTTTTCCCTATGGAAAATGGCACTTTTTTCTCCGATAATTATTTATGTAACGAGGAAAAAGTTACAAATCTTTTGTCGGAGGAGAAGGCTATGAAGAAGAGAATTTTTTCAGTAATTGTCGCTATGGGGATGATCATTTCTGCCTTATCTATCGAATCCGACTTGATTCCCGCAAAAACAGCATACGCCGAAAAAGAGGTTTCTTCCGGGATCACAATTGACGACGAGTATCTCATTCCTGATGGAATGGGCTATTTTACATACTATGTAGTTGTGGCAACTAATAACACTGGTAGCGATATTGCGATAAGCGCCGATTTTCTGGCCAAGGACAGCGGCGGAACAGTGCTAAGAAGGGTCAATGATTACTCTGACGCAGTAAAAAATGGCCAGCAGTTTATTCTCTACGGACAGTTTAGCCAGGAGTCAATCCGAAAAGCAGCAAGCTTTGAGTATAACTACAGCATAGCTCCAACTGATAAGTGCGCATACTCACAGGTTTCAGTTAATGCCAAAAGAAATGGCCACATTGTTGAATTGTCTGCAACTAACTATTCAAAATATGATATTCAGGGAGTAGGTGTTCGCACTATTTTCCTTAAAAATGGAAAGCCTATAGCTTTCGATACAGTAAACATTGCTGATCTTGGAACCACTTTCCATGGTGGCAGCACCAATTACCAGGTGGTGGGCATGAACGTCTCCGATTACGATGATGTTGTGGTTACATACACCTCAGTATCAAGCATTCCTCTTCCAGAGGATGCTTGAGGCACAGCTACTATTACAGTCTGCAGGGCGCCCTTAACGGGGCGCCTTTTTTGGTATATAATGAAATTTAGTTATTTTACAGGGAGATAATTATGAGAAAGGGCATTGTAATGGAGGGCGGAGCCATGCGCGGGATGTTTACCTGCGGAGTTTTGGACGTCCTTATGGAAGAAGACATATCTTTTGATGGAGCTGTGGGAGTATCTGCTGGAGCGACTTTTGGATGCAATCTTAAGTCCCATCAGATAGGAAGAGCCTACAGGTATAATAAAAAGTATTGTAGTGATAAGAGATATCACAGTATAAGATCACTGGTGCTTTCAGGAGATATTTATAACGTACCTTTTTGTTATGACGAGCTTCCCCATAAACTTGATAAGTGGGATGAGAAGGCTTTTGAAGAAAATCCGATGGAATTTTACTGCGTGGCTACTGATGTTGAGAAAGGTGCACCTGTGTACCATAAATGCACAGATGGAAGGACAGGTGATCTTAAATGGATACAGGCATCAGCTTCAATGCCTCTTGTTTCTCGCATTGTAAATATTGACGGCGGGAAGTACTTAGATGGCGGAACGTCAGATTCAATTCCGTTAAAGTTCATGGAAGACAATGGGTATGACAAGATACTTGTCATTGAGACTCAGCCCATAGATTACATTAAGGGCCAGCAAAAGCTAATGCCTCTTGTTAAGGCCATGTACAGAAAGTATCCTGCCATGATAGAGTGCATGGACAAGCGCCATCTTATGTACAACGAGGAAAAGAGATATATAAGGGAAAAAGAAAAAGCTGGGGAAGTAGTGGTAATAAGACCAAAGGAACCGCTTAACATAAACCCCATTGAGAAGGACCCAAAAGAAATAGAAAGAGTCTATGAGCTGGGACGCGCAGCTGGAAAAGAGAAGCTGTTACAGATAAAGGCTTATTTTGAGGAGACATAAAATGGATCAGAGACTACAGCCACTATTTACACCTTGGAAGATTGGAAAATGTCAGATTAAAAACAGGATCGTCCTTACATCCATGGGAGGAACAGATCTTTTTGGATGGATGGAGAAAAATCATTTTGATAAGGCAGGAGCTGAGTTTATCCTGAAGGTTGCACAGAACAACGCAGGTCTTGTGTTGCCAGGATGCCAGCCGGTTTATAACCCTATGTTTGGACAGTGGCTTTATTCCAACAAGCAGATGTATCAGGACCTTGCTAAGTGGATGCCAGAGTTTCACAAGACTGGAGCCAAGCTCTTTGTACAGTTAACTGCAGGCTTTGGCAGGTCTTTTACCATCAGCAGCATGATGGAAAAACTCTATACAAATCCTGCTTTAAGAGTACTGTCCAAGCCCTTTATGGACCTTGATAAGATTACAGCTTCAGCCAGCCCATCACCTAACAGATGGTCAGATAAGGTGCCTTCAAGAGAGCTGACTGTAGCTGAGATAAGGGAGTATGTTGTAGCTTTTGGTAAGTGCGCCAAGCTCCTTAAGGACGCAGGAGTTGACGGCGTAGAAGTCCACGCAGTTCATGAAGGATATCTTCTTGATCAGTTCACGCTTCCCTATGTCAACAAAAGAACTGATGAGTACGGCGGCTCTTTTGAAAACAGATACCGCTTTGCGGTAGAGATCGTTCAGGAGATCAAGAAACAGTGCGGAAGCGACTTCCCTGTATCCCTTCGCTACAGCGTTATAAGTAAGACTAAGGGAATGAGGCAGGGAGCTCTTCCAGGGGAGGATTACGTCGAGGCGGGAAGGGACTTTGAGGAGTCAGTTAAGGCTGCACAGTACCTTAAGGATGCTGGGTACGATATGCTCAACTGCGACAACGGAACCTACGATGCCTGGTACTGGGCTCATCCTCCGATCTATATGCCGGAAAACTGTAACCTTCAGGACGTAATAAACCTGCGAAAAGAAGTTGATGTTCCTGTAGTCTGTGCAGGAAGGATGGATCCAAGAGTTGCTGCTGATGCAATTGCGGCAGGCGAGATCGACGGAGCAGGATTTGCAAGACCTTTCCTTGCGGATACCGAGTGGGTTACCAAGCTCATGGAGGGAAGAGAGGAAGATATAAGGCCATGTATCCTTTGTCACAACGGCTGCTTTAACATGTGCCATTACAAGGGCGTTCCAAATGACCAAGCCCTTTCAGATTCTCTGCACCTTGCAAGATGCGCAGTAAACGCTGAGACAATGCAGACGGACAAGCACTATATCAAAAAGGCTAAGCACCCAAGTACTATCTATATCGTTGGCGGCGGCATAGGCGGAATGGAGTGCGCAAGAGTACTTAAGCTTCGCGGCCACAATCCTGTCATCTATGAAAAGAGCGGCGAACTTGGCGGAACCTTTATCGCAGCCAGCGCTGAGTCCTATAAGGGTAAGCTCCGCGACCTTCTTGCCTGGTACAGAAGACAGATGGAAGTTCTGGGCGTTGAGGTGCATTTAAATACAAATATAGATGACCCAAGGAAGTTTGGAAGAAAGAGCGATATCATAATCGCAACAGGATCAAAACCAAGGATCCTTAAAAATGTTCCAGGCCACGAGAAGATGATCGAGGCCTGCGAGTTCTTAAGAGGAGCCGAGGTTGGCCAGAAGGTCGCAGTAATAGGCGGAGGCCTTACAGGATGCGAGATCGCCTACGAACTTGCACTTATGGGCAAGGAGCCTATTATCGTTGAGATGAAGGATGATCTTGTTTCCCAGACTGGCGTATGTCTTGCTAACAGCTCATATCTTCGCGAGTACTTTGCTCTTCACAAGACTCCTGTATATCTTGAGACTTCTCTTAAAGAGGTTCGGGACGGCTCCATCATCTGCTCAGGTAAGGATGGAAAAGAGATAGAGATCGCCTGTGACAGTGTCATTAGTAGCGCAGGATATATCCCTGATCCAGTCACAAAAGAAAACGACAGGACCAGCAACATGGACTATGTCGGAGACTGCCAGAAGATAGGAAACCTTCGGACTGTTATCTGGCGGGCATATGAGGTTGCTATGAGGATGTAAGGAGAGTTACTGGGGACAAGACACGGGGACGGTTCTACTGTCTTATTTTATCAAGATAAAACAAGACAGTAGAACCGTCCCCGTGTCTTGTCCGTCCCTGCCTCAGCCAGAAAATTTTTCTTGACAGTATAATTATGCAATGATATTATTCTTTTAATTTAATACTTCAAACCGATGAAGTGGAGATAACGGTAATACATGACCTCACAGAGAGTCCGGGCAGGTGCGAGCCGGGCAGGAAACAGATTATCAAATGGACCACAGAGGGTGCAGAGGAACAACAGTATTCTGCA
>NZ_JAGAYD010000147.1 GCF_017940685.1 Butyrivibrio sp.
ACAGGACTTCTTGATCCTGAGGTTGATGTAAGACCTGTAGAGGGACAGATAGATGACCTTATATCTGAGATCAGAAAGACAGTAGATGCAGGTAACAAGGTTCTTGTAACAACTCTTACCAAGAGAATGGCAGAAGACCTTACTCAGTATCTTGCAGAGTCAGGCATAAGGGTCAAGTACCTTCATTCAGATATAGATACACTTGAGAGGTCAGAGATCATCAGGGATATGAGACTGGACGTGTTCGATGTCCTTGTAGGTATCAACCTTTTAAGAGAGGGACTTGATATTCCTGAGATAGCACTTGTTGCCATCATAGATGCAGATAAGGAAGGATTCCTTCGTTCAGAGACGTCACTTATCCAGACCATCGGACGTGCAGCCAGAAACTCTGAAGGACATGTTATAATGTACGCCGACAATATGACTGATTCTATGAAGAAGTCAATTGAAGAGACTAAGCGTAGGCGTGCCATTCAG
The DNA here is from genome assembly GCF_017940685.1 of Butyrivibrio sp. Lineage (GTDB taxonomy): Bacteria > Bacillota > Clostridia > Lachnospirales > Lachnospiraceae > Butyrivibrio. The sequence goes on from NZ_JAGAYD010000147.1 coordinate 481, forward strand.
CAAAAGTACAACGAGGAGCATGGCATTACACCTCAGACCATCAAGAAGGCAGTCAGAGATCTTATTGCAGTTACCAAGGCAGTTGCCAAGGAAGAGGTTAAGTTTGAAAAGGCTCCTGAGTCCATGGATAGAGAAGAGCTTGAGAAGCTCATCGGACAGGTTCAGAAGAAGATGAAGAGAGCAGCTACAGAGCTTGATTTCGAGAATGCTGCAATCCTTAGAGACCAGCTCATAGAGCTTAAGAAGATTTTGAATGATTTAACTTCCTTGTGAAAAAAATGGAGTAATAAACATATGACAGATAACAGAAACATGACCAAAAAGAACACCACCACCAAGAGGATACTTCCCACTGATATCCATGATTACATCAGGGTTCGTGGTGCCAATGAACATAACTTAAAACACGTTAACGTAAAAATACCAAGAGAAACTCTTACAGTATTTACCGGCGTTTCCGGCTCTGGTAAGTCTTCCCTGGCCTTTGAGACAATTTTCGCAGAGGGACAGCGCAGATACATGGAGTCTCTTTCATCCTATGCCAGGATGTTTCTTGGACAGATGGACAAGCCAAACGTAGAGGCTATAGAGGGACTTTCTCCGACAATCTCCATAGACCAGAAGTCCACCAACAAGAACCCAAGATCTACAGTTGGAACAGTTACAGAGATCTACGATCACTTCAGGCTTCTTTATGCCAGGATTGGTGTTCCTCATTGCCCTAACTGTGGTAGAGAGATCCGCAGACAGACCGTTGATGAGATGTGCGACCAGATCATGGCCCTTGGCGATGGGACCAAGCTCCAGATATTAGCGCCTGTTGTTCGCGGTAAAAAGGGTGAGCATCAAAAGACTCTGGACAGAGCTAAGCGTGCCGGTTTCGTCCGTGCAAGGATCGACGGAAGCCAGTACGAGATCACCGAGGAAGAAATCAAGCTTGATAAGAACATCAAGCACAGCATTGAGATCATTGTGGACAGAATAGTTATCCGCGACGACAACGAGAATCTTAGAAGACGTCTTACAGACTCTGTAGAGAGCGCTCTGCAGCTGGCGGATGGCCTTCTTTTAGTAGATGTAATTGATGGAAAAGAACTGAGCTTTTCCCAGAATTTTGCGTGCCCCGACTGTGGCATCAGCATCCCTGAAATTGAGCCCAGGAGCTTTTCTTTCAACAACCCATTTGGCGCATGCCCTGATTGCCTTGGCCTTGGCTATAAGATGGAGTTTGATGAGGATCTCATGATCCCGGATAAGAGCCTTTCCATTAACGACGGCTGTATCGTTGTCATGGGCTGGCAGTCAGCCAACAAGGACAGTAGCTTTAGTAACGCAACTTTAAGGGCGCTTGCCAAGGCATATAAGTTCAGTCTGGACACTCCATTTCAGGATCTTTCTGACAAGGCAAAAGAGGTGCTTATCCACGGCGCTGATAAAACTGTAAATGTGCATTATAAGGGCCAGCGAGGTGAGGGAGATTATCCTATTCTCTTTGATGGTCTTATTAAAAACGTAGAGCAGAGATACAGAGAGACTTTCTCTGAGACAGCCAAGGCTGAGTATGAAGAGTTTATGCGCATTACTCCATGTGCTCTCTGCGGCGGCCAGAGACTTAAGAAAGAGTCCCTTGCTGTGACCATAGATAACAAGAATATCTATGAGATCACCTCCATGTCCATTGACGAGCTTAAGACTTATCTTGATAACATGAAGCTTACGCCACAGCAGGAGATGATCGGAGCTCAGGTATTAAAAGAGATAAGAAACCGCGTAGGTTTCCTTGTGGATGTAGGTCTTGACTATCTGTCTCTTTCAAGAGCAACAGGGACATTGTCCGGAGGTGAGGCACAGCGAATAAGGCTTGCAACCCAGATCGGGTCAGGTCTTTGCGGCGTGTGCTACATCCTTGATGAGCCCAGTATCGGACTTCACCAGAGGGACAATGACAAACTCCTTAATACACTTAAGAACCTTCGTGACCTTGGTAATACCCTTATCGTAGTTGAGCATGATGAAGATACCATGAGAGCTGCTGACTATATTGTGGACGTGGGTCCTGGAGCCGGATCCCACGGCGGTAAGATCGTTGCCTGCGGAACAGCAGAAGAGATCATGAAGGTAAAAGAGTCTGTAACTGGCCAGTACCTCGCAGGGAAGCTCAAGATAGATGTGCCAAAGACAAGGCGCGAGCCCAAGGGATGGCTACGTATCAAGGGAGCTCAGGAGAACAACCTTAAGAATATCGATATAGATGTACCTGTTGGTGTAATGACCATTGTTACTGGTGTTTCTGGCTCAGGTAAGAGTTCTTTTGTCAACGAGATATTATACAAGCATCTGGCAAGAGACCTTAACAGGGCAAGATGCATTCCTGGAAAGCACAAGACAATAGAGGGGCTTGAGCAGGTGGATAAAGTGATCGCCATCGACCAGTCTCCAATTGGACGTACTCCTCGTTCAAACCCTGCAACCTACACTGGCGTCTTTGATATGATAAGAGACTTGTTTGCTGGAACTCCAGATGCTAAGGCAAGGGGCTACAAGAAGGGACGATTCTCCTTCAACGTCAAGGGCGGAAGATGTGAAGCCTGCGGCGGCGACGGAATCATCAAGATCGAGATGCACTTCCTTCCAGATGTTTACGTCCCATGTGAAGTATGCGGAGGTAAGAGATACAACCACGAGACTCTGGAAGTTAAGTACAAGGGCAAGAATATCTATGACGTCCTTGATATGACCGTTGAGGAAGCCCTTAAGTTTTTTGAGAACGTCAAGACAATAAAGCGTAAGATCCAGACCCTTTACGATGTTGGACTTGGCTATGTTAAGCTTGGTCAGCCAAGCACAGAGCTTTCAGGTGGTGAGGCTCAGAGGATCAAGCTTGCTACTGAGCTTTCTAAAGTGGGAACCGGTAAGACTGTTTATATTCTTGATGAGCCCACAACAGGACTTCACTTTGCAGATGTCCAAAAGCTTGTTAAGATCATGCAGCAGCTTGTCGATCAGGGCAACACTGTTGTTGTCATTGAGCACAACCTTGATGTCATCAAGACTGGTGATTACATCATAGATATGGGACCTGAGGGAGGTTCCAAGGGTGGTACTGTAGTTGTTGCCGGCACTCCTGAAGAAGTTGCAAAGTGCAAGAAGTCCTACACAGGAGCGTATATCAAAAAAATGTTATAATGTATGCAAAACTGTAAGTTGGGAGGAGTTCAGATTTTATGTCTGACAGAAGCTTTTATAACAGATCCATCGACCTTAAGCGTTTCTTTCGCCAGTTTAAAAAGCGCATATGGCTTGTTGTAGCAGCTACTGTTCTTGGAGCAGTACTTGGCCTTGTGACCTATGTAGCCTACAGCAATATCATGAGTGGTAACACAGTTTATCGCATCAGGAACGATTATTATATTTACTTTGACTACGAGGCATTCCCAAATGGTCCGGATTATTTTAATGCATTTACCTGGGATGGAATACTAAGGGACGACCCAGTGGTTAACAAGGCACTGGAAGTGGCTCCTGACATTACCAAACAGCAGATCCTTGATTCTGTAACTGGGGAGATCCTTGGAGATTACCGGATCCTCACAGTTGTAGTGACTGGAACAGACAAAGAGCTGGTCCAGAAGATTTCTGATGCCTACAAGGCTGCATTGCCAGCCTTTGCTGATGTTCTTGAGCAGATTTCTGCTATTGACCTTTGGACTGATGCTGAAATAGAAGAATATGACGAGTACACGAGGGAGCCCAATGCCGCATTTCTTGGGGGACTCATAGGTCTTCTGGTCAGTCTCTTCGCAGTTCTTTTGTATGGCATTTTTGACGATGGTATCTATTCGGAAAGAGACTGGGCAATGAATTACCCTGATATTCCATATCTTGGGAAAAGAGATACCGACGAATACAGGGCTAACAGATCACACCTTCTTAAATATGATGGCAACTATATTGAGCTTTCGTCTGAGCAGCTTCGATATGACCTTGATGAGTTTGACAGAATGAGAGCGGTTGATGGGGTTATTATCCTTCTTCGCAGCGGACGGGACACAGTAGATAAGATGGACAAGGTCGTTTATACCCTAAAAAAACAGGATGTTAATGTTGTGGGAGTAATGGAATAAATGGTTCTTTATTCACTGATTGCTGCCATGACAATCCTTATGGCATGCAGGTACAGGACAACTGAAGATTCAAGAGGTGTTGTTTGTCCGGCGGGAAAACAGTCTAAGAGGTTTTTGGCTGACTATGCAAACAGATCCAGAATGATCAATATACTCATGCTGGTATCTATTTTTACAGTTCTTACACTTCTTGCAGCACTTCGCCTGGAAGTTGGTAATGACTATGGAACTTACGTGGTTACATGTCACGAGATATTCCAAAAGGGCTATGTTGTAACAGAGCCAGGCTTTAACTTTGTGGTAAGAGTTCTTTACACCTTGTCTGGAAAAGAAGACTACCTTCTTATGTTTGGCGTATTCGCAGCTGCGATTGTTGCGGTGTTCCTCAAGGTTTTAAGGGAGCAGTCAGAGAGCTTTGCCTGGGCGTTTTTTATGTTCATGACCATGGGGCTCTATTACAGAAGCTTTAACACAGTAAGATATTATTTTGCTCTTGCTCTTGCCACATTTGCCATTAGATATCTGATTGAAATAAACACTGTTAATGCATTTAAGTTCCTTGCTACTATACTTTTCGCTTCTCTTTTTCACAAAAGTGTGCTTGTCGTGATACCAATGTACATTATTGCAAGGATTCCCTGGAAGAAATGGGCGCTTATACCGCTGGCTATTTTCGGTGCGGTAGCAGCTCTTTTGCACAACCAGATAATGGAGATTGCATTAAAACTATACCCTTCATATAACAACACTGTTTACATTGAAGAGACCCACAGTATCATTGATAATACAGCGCCTATCATGGGTTGCCTGTTCATGATAGTGGTAGGGATTATTTGCTACAAGGAGGCAGTAAAAGACAGAGCTGATAACCGCATGTATTTCAACATGAACATCATGGCGGTGGTCCTTTATCTGTCATGCTTCTGGCTTCCACTGGTAACAAGATTTGCTTATTACCTGACAACGGTTCAGATACTGCTCATACCCAATATAATTTGCAGTGTCCGAGATCCCAGGAAAAAGAAAGGAATCTCTATTGCAGTAATAGTTTTTTGTATTCTATATTTTATTTACTTCCTAAAACAGGCAGACAATCCCGGCTTCAGAGTACTTCCTTACAAGAGCTGGCTGTTTTATGAGCACAGGTGGCTTAATCAGACAGATACGTTCTAAAGTTGGAGGTGATTACTATGCAACCATCTTCAGAAGGAATAGCGGATTATCAGTCTTTTCTTTTGAGTAACAGGATCAGAGTAAACGGTTATCTTAACATCGTTTTATTTTGCTGCGTTCTTACAGGACCTGCAATTGCCCTTGGCATAGCTGCTGGAATTTTTAATGAGACCAGTTATGGTATTTGTGTTCAGATATCCTCAGCAATGCTTCTTCTGGCTATCATCCATAAGATGATAATAAAAATTCAGCAAGGCTCCCTTTTTAGTAGTTATTTTGCATTTGTAGCCATGGATCTGATACTTCTCCAAATGAGTTATGGACATGTATCATTAGTACTTACGTGGTTTCTGATTCCTCTTTTAAGCCTTCTTTTGTGCAGCACAAGAGAATTTGTTATTACAACGGCCATAAATTACGTGTTTATGGTCATGTCAGCATGGCTAACAGCGCCGTATATGGTGGCAAACAGAGCTGATTATACTGATCTGATGCCATATTTTCTGCATACTGTAGGCGGATACACAATTGAAACGATCATCATGCTTGGTGCAGGACATTCCCTGGGAGTGATCGCCATTGATTACTTTAAGGATACCATGAAGAAGTACGACACCATTTCTGACAGAGAAGTTCTACTTAATGAACAGCTTGTGCTTCTAAAGTCTATGGCCAGAATATATGACATGGTCAATCTGATTGATTTTGAGAGAATGACAGAGAGACCGCTTTCAGGAACAGCAATTGACGAGATGCCTCTGGATCTTTCCAAATACTCCCATACAAGAATGGCCAGTAAACTGGCAGAACATATAGCTTTGGAGCACCTTGACTCCTTTTTGGAATTTACTGATATAACTACTGTACAAAAAAGGCTCAGGGACCGTAAAAGCATCATCGGTGAATTTGTGGATGTTAATTCAGGATGGATAAAGGCGCAGTACATAGTATCCGGATGCAATAAAGATGGGTATCCTACACTGATCATTTTTACCGTCCAGAATATTGAAAATGAAAAGTTAAGGGAAGACAATCTTATTCGCATTGCCATGACAGACGAGCTTACAATGCTTGGCAACAGGAGAAGCTATGACGAAGAGATAAGAACATATAAAGAGGAGGTTCTTCCCTATGATTTTGCGATCTTCTCCATAGATGTCAATGGTTTAAAGATAGTTAATGACTCCAGAGGACATTCTGCTGGTGACAAGCTGATCAAGCGCGCAGCAAGATTTATAGGGGAAATGGTTGGAAATATGGGCCAGGTATTCAGGACTGGTGGCGATGAATTTATTGCAATCGTCAGGACCCAGAGTCCGGAAATACTTTTAGACACAATAAAGGACAAAGCATCTTCATTGGAAGTATTTCCAGAATACACTTTGTCCATATCTGTTGGCTATGCAGCTGTCAAGGACTATCCTGATCTTGACCTTAAAGGCCTTGAAAAGATGGCTGACAACAAGATGTATGATGATAAGGAAGCCTACTATAAGAGAATGGGAATAGACAGGCGTCGAAAATAGTTTTTACAACTGATATACATAGATGGTATAGGGACTGGACTTATCGGTATAGCTGCCGATCAGGTTCAGTCCTATTTCATTTGCATTGGATATCTCAAATCTTGCAAATATATACTTGCAATCAAGGCTCTTAAGCTCATCCATGTCACATACAAGTCTCTTATCTGCAGGATCCATGACCCTGAGCGGAGCATAGGTATTTTCATCGTCTGCGGAGATAAGATTTACTCTTGCACCCCATCCCATGTAATAATCAGCAAGTGATGGAGATCCTTCAAAGGCTGGCTCTATGACTTTCTGCCATTTGTCCTTGTATTCCTGGGCATACATGCCAAGATAACCGTCAACAGAAGCAATACCGTTGTAATTAAGGATTGCAGGATGCATTCCAAATGTTGCGGACCACTCTCCGTTATATCCTATTTCATCTTTTATCTTTTCAAACAACTGCTCTGAATAAAACTCATTGTAGTTGACTGTACTTGTCTCTTTGTGCTTTAACACCTTGTACGCCTGATTGTAGCAGGTGTAGTAAAAATCGTTATAGACCTGAGGAACAAACATTACAATTAAAACAGCAAGAGTCACGATCACATTTGCAAGTAGCTTTAAGTTCTTTTTTCCATAGTCATACATTCTCATGCACACAAGAAGGAGCTCTGCGTACCACAAAAAGGTATTGAAGTAAGCTGTTCTTGCAAACTCAAAACCAGTAAGAGGAGGTACTAGCATTTCAAAAAGGTGCCTGAATGGCGCAAACTGATAAAGACCAAAGATAAGGACGTTGAAGATTATCCATATCATCAGAAGATTGATCGGATTAGACCAGATCTCTTTTGCCTTGCCAGCCTTAATGTTACCTGCATTTATAAGTACTATGGCGATAAGTACTGTGGCAAGAACTATATAGGTGTGTGAATCCTCAGAATGGAAGGATGCATTTACAAACTCATCAAAGGCTGTCTTCATAGCCTGCATAAATGTCAGATCTCCGTGGTCCATGGTGGTCCTTATTGTAACCACATCGCTTCCCAGCATGGCACCAAAGAGCCTATATTCAAAGAGAATATATCCGATTGAAAGAACTACTATTGAAACGAAAGTACTTAAAGGAAAACGCTTATCCCTGATCCACAGGATGATCACTGCCAGGACCATGTAGCTTAAAATAAAGAATCCGTGGTATGAAAAATATGAGATGAAGGGATAACAAAATACTGCCACATACCAGGGAAGCCTATCTTTAAAAGAAGCAGCCCTGTAGAGCTTTATCAAAAACAGCACAATAAATGGAACTGAAGTAAAAGCGATGCCGTAGGTTGGGAAAACCGGGATCATGCCAAAAGCTGTGGCTATGACAACAACCAGTGGTTTGTATGCATCATAGCGCTTTGCCAGCAACTCTTTTGACAAGAGGATAAAAGAAATTATCCCAATGGCAATCTTGGCGGCGTAGCCAGCAAGGTATGCCCAGTAGCCTGGAAGCAGGATATAAAAGAGATTGTAGAGGTTAAACTCAGAACCAAAAAGATCCCTTGAAACCCCGTGAAGTATTGGCGCGTTCTGACCATGAGAAAACCACAGCCCTGCTTTTTTAAGCATCTCATAGTGTCCCATGAACAGATCCAGGTTGTCATGGATCTGGAAGTAACTTTCTCCACGAAATACAAGGAACACTGCCGCTTGTATAAGAAGCAGTGTTCCAGGTAGGTACATATACCAGTTTTTCTTGATATTATGATTCATAGTCCTCACCCACAGTGAACTTAGGTGTCCACTTGCCGTCAACCTTTTCAAAGAGGTCAGTGTTTACATAGCGGTCAACAACTTCCCAGAACTCTTCATTGGTGATTCCAAGGTACTTGCAGGCTTTGTCGATGTACTGCTGTCCGCACTTTCCGTCGTATTCATTGACATACCATTTGCCGTTTTCGCGGTCAAATCTGCCCTCTCTTATGTCATAGCAGATCTCATCTGTAGCATATCCAAATCCGAACTTGAGATACTTGATCATCTGGTTGGGGATCTGAAGATCGCAGTCAAGGGCTGTGTATCTTCTGTATCTGCCAAGGTCGTAGAGGTTGTCACTTCTGCCTGTAAGGCCTCTTGCAACAGCGAAGTCAGCGTTGTGAACCTGTGACCACTCTTTTGTGTAGTACTGAAGGAAGATCGCCTTGATGCTCTTGGCCTCCATCTCCTCAACAGTAGGTATCTTGTAAAGGAAAAGATCTTTTTCTGTGATGTTGTTTGAAAGATCAACGAAGCTGTCTACGCTGGCTCCGCGGATCGTCTCAAGCTGCATAACTGAAAATGCGTTGCCTGTTGCTTCCTGGTTCTTGGCAGCGCCAAGTGTAAGAGCAGCATTCTCACCCTGAATGATGAGTGGAATGTTGAACTTAACAGCCATGATATATGATGATGCCCACAGACAGTATTCAGACGCTGCGATGATGTTTCCTCTCTCGAAGAAGGACTTGCGGGCAAGCTTTTTTGCAACAATAGGATTTGGACGGATTGAGATGATGTCAAATCCAAGGTTGTTCAGGTTCTCAATGTTCTTGCGGCCGATCTCAGTGATCTCATCAGGCATGCAGTTAATAAGAAGTGGATTAAGGCCAAGCTTTTCCTTGGCGTAAACTGCCTGGAAAGTAGAGTCCTTACCACCTGAAACGCCGATTATGCAGTCGTAGGTGTTTCCTCTCTTTTTAGCTTCTGCCTTGGCTTCTTCAGCGAAGCCTTTAAGCTCAGCTTCTCTTTGAGCCCAGTCAATAGTGGCCTTGGACTCCTCGTATCTGCAGGCAAAGCATACCTGCTCGTCGTCAAAGATGATGCCTGGCCTTGTGTCTGGCTGAAGACATCTCTTGCAGTATCTCATCTTCATAGGTAGATTCCTCCCCGAAATTTCAAATAAAAAGTGTTCGACTTAGTATACTACCGCAGACAAAACCAGGGCAATACTTTTGATATGAGTTTGCCCTTTTGCCTGGTGCACTTTATAATTAGAGGCATGAAAAGAGATATGAAAAAAGACAGAGTTTACATCTGCCACACCTACTATCACGTGTATATTGCGGTGGTAAAAGAGCTTGTGGCAAGACATGACAGGAAGGGCAGCGCAGACATTGTCCTTAGCACCATGTCCAATAACTTCGAAAAGCTCCCGGAGAGGCTTGCGTTGTCGGGAGTTTTTGACAATGTATTTATGTACGATGAAAAAGAAGATGTGACTTCGGATGAAGTAATGAGCTACCACAAGGATAAGGGGAACATAATAGCCAACCTTATCCAGAGGATCACCTACACAAGGCTTCTTGGTAAACTCCAGGAGGAGTATATCCCCACAGACCTTTCAGCCTACAATGATGTATATGTGTTCTGCGATTCAGATCCAATTGGATATTATCTCAATTACAAAAAGATATATTATCACGCTGTAGAGGACGGCCTTAACTCAGGTAAGCTTGACGATCAGGCAAGGAATGCCAACAGGGGAGCGTGGCCCCTTAAGAAATTTATGGCTTCACTTGGGCTTATCTTTATTGAGAGTGGATACAGCAAGTATTGCATTGATTACGAGGTCAATGACATGAGCGCAAACCACAAGCCGCCAAAGAACACTATAGAGGTTCCAAGGGCGCAGCTAAACGACCAGCTAAGTAATGAAGATCACAGGATACTGGTAGATATCTTTCTTGAGAACAAGGACAGGGTTGTATCCCAGCTCCTTGGAACCGGAAAGTACGATGAGGGAAAAAAGAGACCTCAGGTCATGATACTTACTGAGCCTTTGTGCGAAATGGATGTAAGGAAAAAGCTCTTTTCCGATATCATAGATGAGTACAAGGATGAAAACAGAGTGATCATTAAGCCGCATCCAAGGGATACTCTGGACTACGAAGGGGCTTTCCCTGAAGCAGTTGTTGTAAGGGACAGATTCCCCATGGAAGTTCTTGGTGACATTGAAGGCTTTGCAGTTGATAAGGTGATATCTGTCATAACCCAGATGGACAATGTTTATTTTGCAAAAGAGATAGTGTACCTGGGCCTTGATTTCCTTGATAAATACGAAGATCCGGCAATCCACAGAAAGACAGAAAATCTGGATAAGTAAAAGCTTTTTATACATGGAGGCAGACTTGGAAGAAAGAGCAGACAACAAAATATTCTTAAGAAGAGCCACCATGGAGGATGCTCTTGATATCTTAAGGTGGCGCAATGATGAGACCACAAGAGCCAACTCTTTTACCAAAGATGTGATAGATTTTGAATCTCACAAGAAGTGGCTTTCAAAAAAGCTCTCTCAGAGGGAATGCCATATGTTCATAATGATGGACGGACAGGATAAGGTGGGAAACATCAGGGTTGACGTCACAGATGACGCAGGGGAGATCAGCTATCTTATAGCCCCGGAGAAGAGAAAAAAAGGCTACGGTAAAAAGATCATAGCCCTTGTGGAAAAAGAGATGCCTAAAGAGGTAAAGACCCTAATGGGACTTACTTTAAAGACAAACAGCGCCTCGGGGAAGTGTTTTCTTGCAAATGGATACACGGCCTCGGATGCAGAAGATGCGCTGTGTTATTCCAAGAGGATAAATGAGTGACAGCAAATAGGAGCAGATATGTTTAAGAAGAATATTAAAATTGGAAACAGATACGTTGGAGAGGACCATCCCTGCTTTATCGTTGCAGAGATTTCAGGTAACCACAACGGAGACTATAACAGAGCAGTTGAGATCATCCATGCAGCCCATGAGGCTGGTGCTGATGCTATTAAGCTTCAGACCTACACTGCAGATACCATTACCATCGACTGTGACAAGCCATGGTTCATGACACCAGGAGACGGACTATGGGCAGGAAGAACACTCCACAATCTTTATGAAGAAGCTTACACTCCGTGGGAGTGGCATGAGGGTCTTATGAATGAGGCCAAGAAGCTTGGAATGGAGGCTTTTTCATCACCCTTTGACCCTACATCAGTTGATTATCTTGAGAACCTGAACGTTCCTGCATACAAGATTGCCAGCTTTGAGATCAACGACATTCCTCTTATCAGGAAGATCGCTTCTCTCCATAAGCCAATGATCTTCGCAACGGGAATCGCCTACGAAGAGGATATAAGGCTCGCCCTTGATACCTGCAAGGAAGAGGGAAATGATCAGGTGGTGCTGCTTAAGTGTGTAAGTGCCTACCCAACACCTTACAACCTCGTAAACCTTCGCATGATCCCCACTCTTGCAAAAGAGTTTGACTGTATAGTAGGTCTTTCTGATCATACTCCTGGCAGCGTCATCCCCACAGGCAGCGTGCCCTTTGGAGTCAAGATGATTGAGAAGCACCTGACGCTTGACCGCTCTGCAGGTGGTGTTGATGATGCCTTCTCCATGGAACCTGCGGAATTTACAGAGATGGTGAAAAATGTAAGGATAATCGAGGAAGCCCTTGGTTCATCGGAGTACAAGCTTACAGACAAGCAGGTAAAGGAAAGAGGCCTTTCAAGATCTCTTTTCGTTGTAAAGGATGTTAAGGCAGGGGAGGAATTTACCCCTGAAAATGTTAGATCCATCCGCCCAGGAAATGGTATGCATACAAGGCACTACGAAGAAGTCCTTGGCCGCAAGGCTTCAAAAGACATTGAAAAAGGAACTCCCCTTAGCTGGGACCTTGTTGACTGATAGTTTAGGAGTTTTTAGTCGATGATCGGAATCCGCGCAGACGCAAACAAGATAATAGCATCAGGCCATGTGATGCGCTGCATTACCATTGCAAAAGAGCTCATCGCCCTTGGGGAAAGTGTCACCTTTTTTGTGGCAGATAACGAGGGAAAGAGCCTTGTTGACAGTGTGGGTAAGGAACTTGACCACTTTGAGGTGGTGGTTCTTGGAAGAGCCTATGACCACATGGAAGATGAACTTCCTGTTTTGAAAAAAGAGCTTAAGGCAAGAGATGTCAATGCTCTTTTGGTAGATTCTTATTTTGTAACAAAGAGATATTTCGAGGCCATTTCAGGTATCTGTCCTGTAGCCTATATGGACGACCTTGGAAAAGAGCCTTATCCGGTAGATGTTCTCATCAATTACAGCGGCTATTATGAGGCTTTGGGCTATGAGTCTCTGTACGAGAATATGTCGGGCCATAATGGCCTTCCCACAAAGCTTCTTTTGGGCCTTAAGTATGCACCTCTACGCAGACAGTTCTATGAAGACGAACTTTCCGGAGGGAAGGTTGTGCAGGATATAAATACTGGTGACTTTGCAAATGCAACACCAGACACTGACAGCAATGCACTCAGGATCCTTTTGACAGCAGGCGGCGCTGACATCCATGGAATGCTTTTATCAACTCTTGAGGCCGCCAGAGATAAAGGACTTTTGGCGTCTAAAGATGCACCTGCCAAGAAAACCGTCATCTGGGAAGTAGTTGTTGGAAACCTTGTATCTGATGCGGCTTCAATCGACGCTCTCTCAGAACAATATTCAAATATCAATATCCACCATTCAGTCACCAACATGGCATCTCTAATGCGCAGCTGCGATCTCGCTGTTGCGGCAGCAGGCACCATGCTCACTGAGTGCGCCGCAGTCCGCCTGCCAGCTATCTTCTATCAGGTAGCAGACAACCAGAAATATAACGTAGAATTCTGGCAAAAAACCGGCGGCATGCTTTTCGCCGGTGATGTGACTGGAGACACAGGCACAATAGATGGGATTTCTCACATCAAAGCAGAAGTAGTAAGCGCTATCTGCGATAATGTTATGGCTCTTGTATCTGATACCAACAAACTGGATTCTATGCGAACAGCTCTTTCAGGACTTACGAACGGTACTGGAGCAATCCTGATAGCTAAAGAATTAGTTAACTTACCCCTGGACCAAAAAACGATATGTTTCGGGAAACCATATAACCTGGAGGGAATCCAATGAAGACACTTGCAATGATAACTGCCAGAGGAGGCAGTAAGAGAATACCAAGGAAGAATATTAAGGAGTTTAATGGAAAGCCTATAATTGCTTACTCCATTGAAGCAGCGCTTAAGTCTGGAGCCTTCGATGAAGTTATGGTCTCAACTGACGATGAGGAAATCGCTGACATCGCAAGGAAGTATGGCGCAAGCGTTCCTTTCTTTAGGAGCGAGAAAACCTCCAATGATTATGCCACCACTGTAGATGTCATTGATGAGGTCGTTCGTGAGTATCATAGTCGTGGCAAGGATTTTGATGTCTTTGCATGCATTTATCCGACAGCTCCGTTCATAACAGCAGATAAGCTTAAAGAGGCAGTGGATAAACTCTCTGCATCAGATGCAGATTCACTTATCCCTGTAGTTCGCTTTTCTTATCCGCCCCAGAGGGCCATGGAGATCCGCGATGGAAGATTGGTGTTCAGACAGCCTGAGAATCTTTCTAAAAGATCCCAGGACCTTGAGCCACACTATCATGACGCTGGTCAGTTCTATGTGGTAAAAACTGAGAGCTTTTTAAAGAACAAGGGGATCATGGTGGGTCAGATACTGCCAATGGAACTGTCAGAACTTGAGGTTCAGGACATCGACAATGAGGTCGACTGGAAGCTGGCAGAGATGAAGTACAAACTTTTACAGGATAAGGGTTAACACTTAAGAGATCCTGGCCGATATACTATAGTAGTGAATAGCCTCTTTTAAATCTCCACTCTTTGAGGTATAATGTGGAATGAAATCGTAGACTTAATTGTTAATATCCGCTATTATGCGGTTTTGCATATGCTTTGAAAGGGGTAATCACGAACCATGCAGTACGCAGACATTGGAATTGATTTAGGAACAGCATCAGTCCTTGTATATATAAAGGGAAAGGGCGTTGTTTTAAAAGAGCCATCAGTTGTGGCTTATGACAGAGATACAGAAGAGATCAAGGCTATCGGAGAGGACGCAAGACTTATGCTTGGTCGTACACCAGGTAATATCGTTGCAGTCAGACCTCTTCGCCAGGGAGTTATCTCTAACTACAAGATCACAGAGCAGATGATGAGATACTTCATCAAGAAGGCCATCGGCAGAAGGATCCACAGAAAGCCTTTCATCGCTGTTTGCGTTCCATCAGGAGCAACAGAGGTTGAAAAGAAGGCTGTTGAGGATGCAACAAGACTCTGTGGCGCAAGAGATGTTAAGACAATTGAGGAACCTATTGCAGCAGCTATCGGCGCTGGTATCGATATTACCAAGCCCTGCGGCAATATGATCGTTGATATAGGCGGTGGTACATCAGATATAGCAGTTATCTCCCTTGGAGGAACTGTTGTCAGCACATCAGTTAAGGTTGCTGGCGATGACTTTGATGAGGCCATTGTCCGCTACATGCGTAAAAAGCACAATCTTCTTATTGGTGACAGAACAGCTGAGGATATCAAGATCAAGATCGGATCAGCTTATCCAAGGGCTGAGAACGACTTTATGGATGTCAGGGGCAGAAACCTTGTAACAGGTCTTCCCAAGACAGTTAAGGTATCATCAGAGGAAACAGAAGAGGCTCTCAGAGAGACCACTTCACAGATCATAGATGCTATCCACAGCGTTTTAGAGAATACACCACCAGAGCTTGCAGCAGATATCGCTGACAGAGGTATTGTTCTTACAGGTGGCGGTGCTCTCCTTAGAGGACTTGAGGATCTCATCTATTCCAAGACTGGAATCAACACCATGACAGCTGAGGATCCAATGACAGCAGTAGCTATTGGAACAGGCCGTTATGTAGAATTTATCGCAGGTTACCGCGAAGACTAAATTGCTCCGCTTATGGACTAAAGCGGATGTAAAGCCAGGAGGGCAGAGGGTTTTTGTATGGTTAAGGGTCTATATACTGCTTACACAGGAATGATCAACGAACAGCACAGAATGGACGTGCTCACCAACAATCTTGCCAATGCCAATACCAACGGTTACAAAAAAGAAGGCGCAACATCACAGTCTTTTTCTGATCAGCTTGCGCTCAAGATCAAGGACTATACTGATGCCCCGTTCACAGCTCGTGGACTGGGCATTATTAATCCCGGTGTCAAGATTGGTGAGGGCTATGTGGACTGGACAGAAGGTCCTATGAGAGAAACTGGCAACACCTTTGATCTTGCTATCGGTGGATATGGCTTTTTTGGAATAGAATATGCCATCAAGCAGACAGAACCTGAAGAAGCTCAGGGCGAAGGTGGTACAGTAACTGAGACCTATATGGAGAGGTATATGCGTCTCCAGAGGCAAAACAGGGAGCTGGCTGCATATCAGGCTGGTAAGCTTTCCCTTGATGAGATGCTTGAAGATGGTTTTCAGCAGCAGATCCTCTACACAAGAGATGGTAATTTCACTTTGAATGCAGATGGTGTTCTGGTAACACAGGATGGAGACTTTGTTCTTTCCGCAGACGGAGGTCACATTGAGCTTGACCCTAATCTTCCTGTTCAGATCAGCATGAATGGTGAGATCTCTCAGGATGGGGAAGTTGTTGCCAATATTGGAGTATTTGATTTTGAAAAGCAGGTGGCTCTCGATGGAAGGATCAGCTACGACACCTTAGAGCATTACGGAGAAAATGGCTATGTTGCCACAGGTGATGCAGTGGCAGCGGATGCTACAGGATCTGTTTATTCAGGATTTTTGGAGCAGTCCAATGTCTCTGTAGTTGACGAGATGGTCCAGATGATCGCAGTTCAGAGAAACTACGACACAAACCAGAAGATGATCACTACAATAGATGACACTCTGGATAAGGCAGTTAACCAGGTAGGACGTCTGTCATAAAAATTTTTTTGATCTTTGTATAAACTAATTGCAACTATATGACGATAAATAAACAGAAGAACTATATTGAAGTCACGGATGACGAATTATTCATTAGGAGCCATGGATGGGAAACGCTCGTAATGGGTCGGAGGGTGACGTAATATGGTAAGAAGTTTATGGTCAGCAGCTACAGGAATGAACGCGCAGCAGGTTAACGTGGATACCATTTCCAACAACCTGGCCAATGTTAATACAACAGGTTACAAGGCACAGGGTGCGCAGTTCAAATCTCTTTTATATCAGGAATTACAGACAGTAACTACTACAGCTAATGGTGCTCCTAAGCCAACCAATTCTCAGGTTGGTCTTGGTGTGCGCACATCAACTATCAATCAGTTCTTTTCCCAGGGATCATTTTTAACAAGCGATAACCCGGCGTCACTTGCAATTGGTGGCGATGGTTTCTTTAGCTATTTTGATACAGATGGACAGACACAGCTCTACACCAGAAATGGTAATTTCACCTGGGCTCTTGCTGAGGTTGGCGGAACAGATCTTGTTCTTACAACAGCAGAAGGAAACAAGGTACTTGATATAAACGGCGAAGAGATAACAGTTGATGGAAACAGAGTTGCCAGCCGTATCACAATTGGTGGCGATGGCAAGATCTATTATCCTGATGATCAGGGTGTTCCTCAGCAGATCAACGGACTTCAGATTGGCCTTTGGCAGTTCCCTAACAGAGAAGGACTTGAGAGAGTTGGAAGCGCTGCCTGGAAAGAGACAGCTGCCAGCGGAGCAGCTATCAACGAGAACGAAGCTGACGGAAACATGAAGAGAAGTGAGCTGGTTCAGGGTTACCTCGAGGGCTCAAACGTAAATGTAGCAACTGAGATGGTCAACCTTATCGTTGCACAGCGTGCATATGAAATGAACTCAACAGCAATCCAGACAACAGACCAGATGATGCAGACAGCTAACTCCCTGAAGAGATAATTTAGAGGTATATAATGGCAAGTCTTGATATTAAAGGAATTGGAGCTTCGGCGTTAACTGAATATGCCATGCAGGAGAGCAAAAATGCCAGTGCCATTGCTCTTCAGAAAAAGCTTGAGAACACAGCAAATTCTCAGCACGCTTCTGATGATGAGTTGTGGCAGGCCTGCAAGAGCTTTGAGTCCTACTTTCTTGAGCAGGTATTTAAAGAGATGCAGAAATCTGTAGATGCTCTTAAACCAGAGTCTGGAGATCAGTCCACAGAGACGCTGGTAGACTTTTTCAAGGATCAGACTCTCCAGGAGATATGCTCAACTTCTGTAGATAAGCAGAGCAACGGCTTTGCTCAGATGCTCTATGAGAATCTTAGAAGGAACTATGATATCCCTGAGGCTCCAGCTGAGGATGCAGCTTCTGCCAATGGACCAGCTAGTGTTTAAGCTTTTTGATCTGCTATTAAAAAAATATGACTGCCGTCTTAATCTTAAGAATATCTTAAAGATTAGACGGCTTTTATTATGCTATACTGTTGCCTATGGAAAAAATCAAAGGTTATATTGAACACTTTATATATAAGAATACTGAAAATGGCTACGGGGTTCTAAATCTTGTGGTTTCTGATGATGAGATAGTCTGTACTGGTGTGTTCAGGGACGTGGATGTGGGAGATACCATCGAGGCTGAAGGCGAGTATGTAAGCCACCCTGTTTATGGTGATCAGTTCAAGGTTTCCTCCTATGAGATCTCGGTTCCGGATGATGCAGCGTCCATGCAGAGATACCTTGGATCGGGAGCTATAAGAGGGATCGGAGAAGCTCTGGCTAAGAGGATTGTCAGTAAGTTTGGCGATGATACCTTCAGGATCATTGAGGAGGAACCGGAGAGGCTCTCTGAGATCAAGGGTATCAGCGAGAAAAAAGCCATGGACATTGCGCTGCAGATGGCTGAAAAGAGAGAAATGCGAAATGCCATGATATTCCTTCAGCAGTTTGGCATTTCAGACAATCTTGCAGTAAAGATCTACAACACCTATGGCGAGCGCATCTACAAGGTCATAAAAGAAAACCCTTATCAGCTCTCGGACGATATAGCTGGAGTTGGATTTAAGACAGCTGATGAAATAGCAGGAAAGGTTGGAATACAGATCGATTCTGACTACCGCATAAAGAGTGGTATCTACTATGCACTCCTTCAATCTTCTCTTGATGGAAACACCTTCCTTCCCATGGATGAGCTTATAAGGCGCACCATAGACGTCTTATCCACAAGACCCGACTATGAGATCAACGAGGAAACTGTAAGGACTCAGATCTACAACCTCACAGTTGATAAAAAGCTGATCATAAAAAACGACAATGAAGTCTATGCCTCAACCTATTACTACGAAGAGCAGGGCTGTGCTGCCATGCTCTACAATCTGTGCATTTCAGAGAAGGTGTCTGAGGCAGAAAAAGAAAACTATAAAAAACAGATAATCGAGATGGAGGCAGCAAGAAATATCGAGCTTGACGACCTTCAGCTTGATGCTGTTATCCAGAGTATAACCAATGGAATCGTGATAATTACCGGTGGACCAGGAACCGGTAAGACCACAACCATTAACACTATCATTGGTTATTACGCGAGAATGGGCCTTGATATCATGCTGGCTGCCCCTACAGGAAGAGCTGCCAAGAGGATGACTGAGGCTACAGGCTATGAAGCCAAGACTATCCACAGGCTCCTTGAGGTGTCCGGACAGGTGGATGATGACGAAAAGGGAAGATCCTCAGGAGTTCACTTCGAGAAAAACAGGGACAATCCCCTTGAAACAGACGCCATAATAATAGACGAGATGTCCATGGTAGACATACATCTCTTTTACGCGCTGCTCAAGGCTCTTGTGCCTGGAGTTCACCTGATCCTTGTGGGAGACAGCTCCCAGCTTCCAAGCGTGGGACCTGGCCAGGTACTTAAGGACCTTATAGACAGCGGCAGATTTTCAACCATCTATCTTAAAAAGATCTTCCGCCAGGCTGAAGAGAGTGACATAGTCATGAATGCCCACAGGATCCACGATGGTCAGGCGCCGGTTTTAGATAACAAGAGCAAGGATTTCTTTTTCCTTGAAAGAAATGACACTAATGTTATCTACAAGCATATGGTGCAGCTCATCAGGGATAAACTGCCGTCCTATGTGGATGCAGGACCCTTTGATATTCAGGTTCTGACACCTATGAAAAAAGGAGCTCTTGGTGCCCAGCAGCTTAACCTGATCCTCCAGGAATACTTAAATCCTCCGGAGGAAGGGAAAAAAGAACATGCCTATGGCGACCATGTTTTCCGGGAGGGGGACAAGGTCATGCAGATAAGGAACAACTACCAGGCATCCTGGGAAATTGTTGGCAAGTACAATATTGCTGTTGATTCCGGAATGGGCGTCTTTAACGGCGATATGGGTGTAGTGAAAGAGATAAATGAGTATTCCCAGGATATGATAGTTGAGTTTGATGAAAAGAAGAGGGTGAGATATCCCTTTGCTGATCTTGATGAACTGGAGCTGTCCTATGCCATAACCATACACAAATCACAGGGAAGTGAGTATCCTGCAGTTATCATGCCTCTTCTTGGAGGACCGAGGATGCTCCTTAACAGGAACCTTTTGTACACTGCAGTTACCAGGGCCAAGAACACAGTATGTATCCTTGGCAGCAGCCAGACTGTCATGACAATGGTTTCCAATGAACAGCAGCTTAGGCGCTATACAGGACTAAAGGATAGGATTAAGGATATTTTTGAAGAATAGATATTTTGAAACAGCGCTGGATATCATATATCCAAGGCACTGCCCTGTCTGCGATGGCGTACTGCCAGCATTTACCTTTGAAAGCGGCAGGATAAAACGTGGCAGGATCATCCATAGGAATTGTATTAAGAAAATTGAATTTGTAAAAGGCAGTACCTGCTTTAAATGTGGTAAGCCCCTTGGCAAGGACTCTTTAGAAGAGTATTGCCAGGACTGCAGGGAGAAAAGACATTTCTTTAAAAGAGGCTATTCTGTGTTTGCCTACAGGAGTATCTCTGGTTCGATCTACCGCTTTAAATACATGGGAAGGCAGGAATATGCAAGGTTTTATGGCGTTGCCACAAGAAAGAGGCTTGGCGACACCTTAAAAGGACTTGGCATAGAAGCTGTAGTGCCGGTGCCTATGTATGAGAAAAAACAGCTAAAAAGAGGCTACAATCAGGCTGAAGTCTATGCAAAAGCAGTTTCTGAGGAACTTTCTATCCCTTTGCGGACTGACATAGTAAAGAGGGTCAGAAACACGCTTCCAATGAAGGAACTGGACGCTTTGGGGCGCCGCAATAATTTGAAAAAGGCTTTTATTATACCCAAAAATGATGTAAAATTTAAGTGCGTACTTATAATCGATGACATCTATACAACTGGAAGTACTATTGATGAGATCGCCCATGAGTTTCAGATGGCAGGTGTAGACCAGGTATATTTCCTGACTCTTGCTATCGGGCAAACTACTTAAATATATGGAGGTCAGCTTATGAACTTACGGAACTGTGCAAGATGCGGAAAGATGTTTAACTACGTGGCAGGTCCAGCTATCTGCGATCCTTGCAAGAAAGCAGTGGAAGAGGATTTTCAGAAGGTAAAACAGTATATTCAGGACAACCCAACGGCAAGCTTGAAACAGATTTCTGAAGACAATGAGGTAACAACCAAGCAGATTCAGCAGTGGATCCGTGAAGAGAGACTGATGTTCTCCAAAGATTCACCAATACAGCTCCTTTGCGAGAAATGTGGTGAGCCTATTACAACAGGAAGATTTTGTGCTAAGTGTAAGACTTCTATGGCCAACACACTAAATGATACTGTCGCACAGAAGAGACAGGCACTGCAGCAGGCACTGCAGCAGAAACAAGAGCCTAAGTCAGGTATGCGCTTCCTGGATACATAAGGAGCAGTGATGGTTAACGAAGAAAAAGTCATTTTGATGACCAAAATGGCTGCTTTTATAGATCGTGAAGGGAAAAAGAACGACGCGATCAATTCATATTTTAAGAGTGATTACGTTGGATTTAACGTGATCAAGTCAGTGATCAGCGCCACCATAGTTTTTGCAATCCTTATTGCGACCTATGTGCTTTGCAATTTCGAAAAGGTTTTATCTGATCTGTACAACACTAATAATTTACTGGCTATTGGCAGGAGGTATCTGGTATTCTACCTCCTGCTTGTTGGCGTGTATTCTCTTGTATCATATGTCGTTTATTCCTTAAGGTACAGCAAGATGCGTAAGAGTATGAAGGCATATTATGGGAATTTAAAAAAACTGGCTAGAATTTACGAAAAGGAACAATGATATGACTTCATTATTGGAATTTAAACAGTATGTAAAGAGATTTTACATCAAATACGAAACCTACATTACCTATGTGTGGAAATTCTTACTTGCGCTTATTTCTATCTCAATCATCAACAACAAGCTGGGATATATGGACGCCCTTACCAACATTGCGATCGTGATGATGGCGTCTCTTCTTTGCGCAATCCTTCCACCTAATTTTATTGTTTTCATTTCAGCGATCTTTATCGTGGGACATCTCTATTCCCTGGCAATTGAATGTGCGCTTATCTCAGCAATTGTCTTTCTTTTGATGTTCCTTTTATACTTCAGGTTTTCACCCAAGGATACATTGGCAGTTCTTTTGACACCGGTGTTCTTCTTCCTTCACATTCCTTATGTGATGCCACTGGCTATGGGACTTTTGGGAACTCCTACTTCAATCGTTTCAGTATCCTTTGGACTTGTGATCTCCTACATGCTTTCTTACTTCTCAACCAATGCTGCCAGCTTTGGTATTGAGGGAGTAGAGGAGGCTGCCAATGAATTTTCCAATATTATTAGCGGAATGCTTGGCAACAAGGCAATGGTTGTTATGATCGCTGCGTTTGCAGTGACACTTGTTCTTGTATACCTGATCAGGAGAACTTCTCTTGATCACTCCTGGAAGATAGCTATCGCAGCAGGTTCAGTGAGCCTTATCATCTGCATTCTTGTAGGAGATATGGTCAATGACACTCAGATATCCATCGGTGGTGTTATTGTAGGAACCATCGTTTCAGCACTTCTGATGCTGGTTTTGGAATTCTTTGCATTTAATCTGGATTACTCAAGAACTGAGAAGGTCCAGTTTGAAGATGATGAGTATTACTATTATGTTAAGGCAGTGCCAAAGGTTACAGTGTCAACTCCTGAGAGAAAGGTTAAAAAGATCAACCGGGCAAGGGAGCAGCACTGAAACTAAAGGAAGGTCATGGATCAGATAGATTTTATTTTTGACTTCAACAGAACGAGCATGCATATGCCAACCATAAGGATCTCAGATATCCTTGAGATTTTTATCATCGCATTTCTGGTCTATCACATTTTAGTATGGGCCAGGAATACAAGGTTATGGTCACTCTTAAAGGGTGTGATCGTCATCCTTGTATTTATTTTGGTGTGCGCTCTTTTCAACATGTCCACTATCCTTTGGATTGTTGAGAGAGTGTTCAGTATTGCCATTATAGGTATCGTTGTCATATTGCAGCCCGAGCTTAGAAAAGCCCTGGAAGAGCTGGGAAGGAAAAATTTCTTTTCCAATGTGCTGGCCCTGGGTGACAGCAAGGCTGAGGGCAGATTTTCAGATAAGACTTTAAATGAGATTGTAAGGGCCTGTGTTGAGATGTCCAAGGTAAGGACTGGTGCTCTTATCGTGATCGAGCAGAATCACCCTCTTACAGAATATGAGAGAACAGGAATTGACGTAGATGCTATTGTGACAAGTCAGCTCCTTATCAATATTTTTGAACACAATACCCCTCTCCATGATGGAGCTGTTATCGTGAGGGGAGACAGAGTGGTTTCAGCCACATGCTATCTTCCTCTTTCAGACAATATGGGTATTGGAAAAGAGCTTGGTACCAGACACCGTGCTGGTATAGGCGCTTCAGAAGCAACAGATGCCTTTGTCATCATCGTATCCGAGGAGACAGGTAAGATAAGCGTAGCCCAGGAGGGTGAGCTTGAAAGAGCTCTTGATAGCGACAGATTAAGAGAGAGGCTTCGCGTACTTCAGGACAAACATGAGGAGGAAGCACCTATCAGGTACTTCGCCAGAAAGGCCAAGGTGAAGAAATGAAGAGACTGACGGCCAACTGGGGACTTAAACTTGCTTCCCTCATATTTGCGGTCATTGTGTGGTTCCTTATTACCAACGTCAATGATCCAATTACTTCAGTAAGATACACCAATGTTCCGGTAACACTTAAGAACACCAATCTTATAACAGATCAGGGGCAGGTTTATACAATACTTGATAACACAGATACCATCAATTCTGTTACTCTCTATGCCCCAAGATCCATAATTGATTCACTTAGCCAGAACAACCTTGTGGCTACTGCGGATATACAGGCTCTTTCAAGCCTTAACACAGTCAGCATAGACGTTGTGACCAACAAGTACTATGACAAGATTGAAAAGATTGTCACAAGCTCCGATGTGGTCAAGCTAAACGTAGAGAGGAAGGCATCCAAGTCTCTTGCTTTGAATGCCACTACATCAGGATCGTTGGCAGATGGATATGTTATCGGAGATGTTACTACAGAGCAGAATATGGTAAGGATAAGTGGTCCTGAGTCCATTGTATCTCAGATCACTTCAGCGGCAGTTGATGTAGATGTAACTGGATTTACTTCCAACATTGGAACGGACGCAGACATAGTGCTGCTTGATTCTGAAGGCAATACTGTTGATTCTTCTCAGATTGAAATGAACATCAAGACTGTAAGGGTCAATGTAGTAATATTTGAAACCAAGTATGTTCCTATCACCTATGTGGTTAAGGGAGAACCTGCAAACGGATATATGTACACCCGCCAGATCGAGTCAACACCTGACAGTGTTCTGATCGCAGGAAGAAGCAGCGCAATTTCTTCGATCTCCGAGATCAAGGTGGAAGATGAGAATATCGATCTGACAGGAATGACTGGCAATCTGAACTATACCTTCGATCTTGAAGAGTTCCTTCCAACAGGTATTACCTTTGGAGACAAGGACTTTAATGGAACGGTTTCGGTTATAGTTCATGTGGATAGCGTCAGCACTGAAACTTTTGATGTGGACGTTTCCAATATAAAGGTTGATGGCACTCATGAAGGCTATAAGGTCTTTGTGGATGACAAGGAGTACAAGACAGTTTCTGTAACACTTCAGGGACTTGATAGCGCTGTAAGGCAGATATCAGCAAATGACATAACCGGAACGGTAAGTGTTCAGGATATTTTAGATGGTAACAATCTTCAGGAGCTGTCAGAGGGAACATACAGTGCTGATGTAGATTTTGATCTTCCAGATCTTGTTAAGGTCAAGGGAACAGTCAGTGTATATGTGACAGTAGAAAAAGATGATTAGTATGTTTTATACGGAGGTCATACATAGATCATGGTAACAAAGAAAGTGGTAATTACAAATCCTACGGGACTTCATTTGCGTCCGGCAGGAAACCTTTGTAAGGTGGCCATGAATTACAAGTCTCATATTACGTTTTGCTATGGTGATAATACCGCCAATGCAAAGAGTGTATTAAGTGTTCTTGGTGCATGCATAAAATGTGGTGATGAGCTTGAATTTAAGTGCGACGGACCAGATGAGGAAGAGGCTCTTTCAGCTATCGTTTCAGCTATCGAATCCGGACTTGGCGAGTAGAAAAACTTGTGTTAAAATCACATGAGTTAAAAAATAAGAGAGGAAGTTAAGAAATGAGAAAGTTTAAAGCTGCATTAGTTGCAACTTTAGTTGCGACAATGCTTTTTGGTTGTGGAAAAGCCAGCGATGAAGCTGTTGTGGGAATCAGTGTTGAAAAGCTTGAGGATGTTCCTGAAGTTACTCCTGCTGCAACTGAGGAAGTATCTGAGGAAGAGGCAGTTGATGAAGATGCACCTCCAGCTGAGGGCATGGTAAGAAGCTATTTCACAAATAAATGGGTTGATGAAGAGGTAAACAAGACAAGACCTCTTGCAGTTATGTATCCTATCAACAAGGAAGCTCAGCCACAGTACGGACTTAGCAATGTTGCAGTGTTCTATGAGATCATGGAAGAAGGCAGCATGAGTCGTCAGATGGGTATTTTAGAGGACTGGGCAGGACTTGAGAGAATTGGTAATATCCGTAGTATCCGTGACTACTTTGTATATGCTGCACTTGAGTATGATCCTATTATCGTTCACTTCGGCGGACCAGAGCTCTATGTTAGCAAGATCCTTACACGTGATGATGTGGATAACTTAAATGGTGTTGGCGGATCAGCAATGGGACCATCTTATGATGCATTCTTCAGAGTACCTGAGGGAAGCACATCTGAGCATACAGCTTTCACAGATGGCGCTCATGTTTCATCTGCTATTGAAAAGGCTAAGTTCTCACTTGAGCACAGAGATAAGTTTGAGGGAGATTCACACTTCACATTTACTGGCTACAGCAATCCTAATACTCTTGAGGACTATTCAGACGCTGTAGAGGCTACAGAGATCGATATGGCAGGATGCTATCCTGTTACCAAGTCAGCACTTAAGTATGACGAGGAGAAGGGCGAGTACCTTAAGACTCTCTACGGTCAGCCTCAGAAGGATGCTCTTACAGGCGAGCAGCTTTCTTTTGCAAATATTGTTATCCAGAGAACATACCATGAGACAAGAGATGACAATGGATACCTTGCTTATCAGATGCATGATACAACCAATGATGGTTACTTCATCACTAAGGGTAAGATGATCCCTATCACATGGGAAAAGACAGAGGACTATGGCCCAACAACATACTATGATGAGAACGGCGATGAGGTTGTTTTCAACACAGGCAGAACAATGATCTTTGTTGTACAGCTCAAGGGCAAGTCATTCTCAACATTCAAGGTTAATGGTACAGAGTACGCAGACTGATCTTAGCTTTTGATAATGCATTAGATACTTAAGCGGACGGCAGAAATTGTCGTCCGCTACGTGTTTCGTTAGAAGTTATCACACATAGGAGCAAATATGGAAAAAATAATTGTTACCGGATGTAACGGACAGCTTGGAAGAGCAATTAATAAGGAGCTTGCAGGAACTGGTTTTGAGCTCATCAACACAGATGTTTTTGAAGGTGAGGGTATAACACCCCTTGATATCACTAATGTTGATGCTGTAGTTGATCTTGCAAGGAGAACCAAGGCAACTTCGATCATTAACTGCGCTGCATATACAGCTGTTGACAAGCAGGAGAGTGATGTGGATCTTTCCTACAAGATCAATGCAATTGGCCCAAGAAACCTTGCAATAGCAGCAACAGAAGTTGGCGCAAGGCTGGTACATGTGTCAACTGACTATGTATTTGACGGCAACGGAACAAGACCTTATATCGAGTTTGACAAGACTGGTCCTGTAAGTGTATATGGCAAGACCAAGCTTGCAGGTGAAGAGATGGTCAAGCAGTTTGCAAGAAACTTCTTTATCGTAAGAACTGCATGGCTCTATGGTGATGGCAAGAACTTTGTTAAGACTATGCTTGGGCTCTCTGAGACTCATGATGAGCTTAATGTAGTATGTGATCAGGTTGGAACACCAACCAGTACAAAAGAGCTGGCTAAGGCAATTCACTTCCTTCTTGGAACAGACAACTACGGAATCTTCCACGGAACCTGCGAAGGCAATACCAACTGGGCGGATTTCACAGAGGAGATTTTCAGGATTGCAGGTAAAAACACCAAGGTCAACCATGTTACAACCAAGCAGTATCAGGAAATGAATCCTCAGGCTGCACCAAGACCAGCCTACAGCATTCTTGAGAACTACATGTTCAAGCTTACTTCAGACTTTATGTTTGCTGATTGGCATGATGCGATAAGTGATTATTTAAAGGAGCTTCTTTGATGGATTTTATATCAGGAGTATTACATAACCAGATCCTTTTGGCCTCAGCAATGGCGTGGCTTATAGCTCAGATTTTAAAGACTATTATATATGTGGTCGTAAACAAGAATTTTAATCCTGAGAGACTCCTTGGAGATGGTGGTATGCCAAGTTCGCACTCCGCTACGGTAATGGCACTTGTTACAGCCACAGCCTACAACTTTGGAGCAGATACTTTCCAGTTTGCTGTTACAGCTATTCTGGCGCTCATAGTAATGCACGACGCCATGGGTGTCAGGAGAGAAACCGGTAAACAGGCCAAGGTCATCAACAATATGATGGACTGGCTTTCTGAGTTTTCCAGTGATATTCCACCAGAGGAAAAACTCAAGGAATTTGTGGGACACTCACCAACACAGGTATTCTTTGGCGCACTCCTTGGAATTTTAGTGGGAGTAGTTTTCTGCAGCATGTAATAGAAAATAGAAGGCTATAATAGACTATGCTTACAGTTGTACTAATCTGGTCATATGTACTGATAACTACATATCTTATTGGATACGGCTTTTTGATGTCGCTGGTGAACATGCCGGGTATGAAAGGGGTTAAACACGGCAGGAGCCGCGGTGACAAGAAGAGATATGACTTCAGGTACAGGGAATCTTTTATTGTTACTGGTATTGTAGTACTTACTGTTTATGCTCAGATTGTTAGTTTATTTACAGGGGTAGGAATTGGCGCCAATATTGGCGTCATACTTATCTGCCTTCTTATAGCGGTATATTATAGGCAGGAATTATTATCCGATGTTTATTGTATGCTGCATGTTCTAAGAGCAAAGGGCAATATTTTCATTTATCTCTTTGTTTTTCTCCTTATGGCCTATGGAGCATCTCACGGGATCATGCACTATGATTCCGATCTTTATCACGCACAGGCAATCAGATGGATAGAAGAATACGGCATTGTACCAGGGCTTGGTAATCTCCATGTGAGACTTGCCTATAACAGCTCTGCTTTTGCTATATCTGCTCTTTTTAGCATGAGCTTTTTGGGCGGCCAGTCCTATCACGTTATGTCTGGCTTTTTTGCCCTGCTTCTTGCATGGCAGTGCATCGATATCAAAAATGTTTTAAGGCGCGGGCACTTTGTTATCTCGGATTTTTCAAGGCTTGCAGCTATCTATTATCTGTTCACTATCTTTGATGAGATGGTGGCACCTGCATCGGATTATTTCCTTTCCACACTGGTTTTCTATATAATCACTCATCTGCTTGATATGTATGTGAAGCATGAAAAGAGCTATGTGCCCTATATCCTTTTGGCACTTGTGGGAGTATATGCAATCACTATAAAGCTCTCAGCAGCTCCTATGGTGCTCCTGACCATCATTCCTCTTTCTAAGCTTTTAAGAGACAGGACAAAAGAGAAGATGGCCGCCCTATGGATTGCTGTAGGAATGGCGCTTGTGATCGTTCTGCCATTTCTCATACGAAATGTGATAATTTCCGGATGGATACTCTATCCTGTTACTTTCCTTAATTTCTTTGGATTTGCCTGGAAGATACCGGAGGGTATAGCAGCTTTTGATGCAAAAGAAATAAAGACCTTCGGAAGGGGCTACAGTGATGTGGCAGCTTTTGGCGACGCACCTTTTAGTCAGTGGGTGCCCCACTGGTTTTCTACTATAACTGGCCTTAACAAGATAATGCTGATACTGGCCATTATCTCAGTATTTTTGTATATAGGTTATCTTATCTACTTCCTGATGGCTGCTCTTGGCAGGAAAAACGAAAAGATCAGGAATTTTGGCAAGGGAAAGGTATTTGAGCTAAGTAGCAGGAGCATGATGGCTACGGCAGACTTTCTGACTATAGGCGGAACACTTATAGGGTGCCTTATATTTTGGTTTTTAAGTGCTCCTCTTATCAGGTATGGCGTAGTATATGTCTGGCTTACACCAGTTGTAATAATGGGAAGACTCTTTATTGTGATCAACAACAGGATCGGTAAGGATCTTCGAGAAATGATCCTTAAGATTGCAGTTGGACTCTTTGCTTTCTGGATGTTCTTTAAGTGCGTAAATCTTGTGATCGAGGATGGTTCCAGGTTTAATCCCCAGTACCTTTTGAGGCAGCAGGACTACGGTCACTATGAAACAAAAGAGTTTAAACTTGGGGATGAGACATTTTATTACCCTGCAGAGGGCGACAGAATCGGATATGATCCATTCCCAGGAGCAACTAATGATGTAAGCGAGAATGTTAAGCTTATTGGAAACACCATAAGGGAAGGTTTTATTTCAACACAAGGGGGATCATAAGACAAGACACGGGGACGGTTCTACTGTCTCATTGCACGCAATGAGACAGTAGAACCGTCCCCGTGTCTTGTTATTTATTGATTTATCTTTCTGCACGCATTGGATTGTTAAGGAAATCCTCGTATGCAAGCTTAATGCCGTCATCAAGTTCGGTTGTGTAGGTCCAGCCGAGATTTTTGGCCTTAGATACATCAAGAAGTTTCCTTGGTGTTCCGTTTGGCTTACTTGGATCCCAGCGGATCTCGCCTGTGTAGCCGATGATCTTTGCTACCTTCTCAGTAAGTTCCTTGATAGTAAGTTCTTTTCCTGTACCGGCGTTAACTGTCTCGTTGCCGCTGTAGTTGTTCATAAGGAATACACACAGGTTAGCAAGATCGTCAACATAGAGGAACTCTCTAAGTGGGCTTCCATCTCCCCAGCATGTTACGTAAGGAAGATTCTGCTCCTTGGCTTCATGGAAGCGGCGGATAAGAGCAGGAAGTACATGTGAGTGAGTTGGGTGATAGTTGTCATTTGGTCCGTAAAGGTTTGTAGGCATTACGGAGATATAATCTGTTCCGTACTGTTTGTTTAAGTACTCGCAGTACTTAAGTCCTGATATCTTCGCAAGAGCATATGCCTCGTTGGTTTTTTCAAGCTCAGATGTAAGAAGGCAATCCTCCTTCATGGGCTGAGGAGCCATTCTTGGGTAGATGCAGGATGAACCAAGAAACTCAAGCTTCTTGCAGCCGTTCTTCCAGGCTGAGTTTATAACGTTCATTTCAAGGATCATGTTCTCGTACATGAAATCTGCAAGGGCCTCTGAATTACCCATGATACCGCCAACTTTGGCAGCGGCAAGGAAAACATACTCAGGACGCTGCTCGGCGAAGAAGTTCTCAACCTGATCCTGCCTTGTGAGGTCCAGTTCCTTGTGGGTTCTGGTGATAATGTTGTTATAGCCCTGCTTGTTTAATTCTCTTACAATGGCTGAACCAACCATTCCTCTGTGGCCAGCCACATATATTTTCGCATTCTTTTCCATCATGATATCTGTACCTTCTTAATTATTTATCTATGCCCTTCTCAAGGAACTCTGCCAGGTTAAACTCAACGTGCTCGCTGGCTCTTTCAACAGCAACCTTGGCCATGTCGTGCTCAACCATGATCTTAACAAGATCCTCAAAGGAGGTTGACTGCGGATTCCAGTGAAGCTTTTCTTTTGCCTTGGTTGGATCTCCCCAGAGGTTAACAACATCAGTAGGTCTGTAGAAGTCAGGTGAAACCTCAATAAGAACCTTGCCTGTTGCCTTA
>NZ_JAGAYD010000014.1 GCF_017940685.1 Butyrivibrio sp.
ATGCCCAAAGACATTTTTCTGGTTTTTCTCATATTTTCACCACCATTGTATTGAATCCCTGATATCGTCTATAGTAAAAAGATTTTGCTTTCTTCTTTATTACATCCATTCCAAGGGCATTGAAATCTGAATCGTCATCGTCAATGTCGCCTATGTTTTTCTTGTTCATATCAAACGGGTTAAAGGTTATTGCATTGTCCCTTATGTGCATTGAAAAACCTTTTTCTCCCCTGCACACCAGCGTCAGCTGAATAAGTCCGTTGTTGTCCTGCATCTTGGAAAAGCCCATGTTGATAATGGCTGAGCACACTTCCTCGATGGTCATCTGTACGTAGTACATCTGCTTGGGATCAGCCTCCCACTTTTCAAGGAACCCTTCTACCTGGGAAAGAACATCACCCAGGTCATCACTTTTTCCATGAAGCGTTGTGGTATAGACTTTGTCTGCATCCAGCCTCTTTGTCTTTTTCATAAAGAACTTTACGTAGAAGCAAACAATGATGAAGCTGATAAGCTCAGTTGCAAAATAGGTATACCAGAATGCCTTCTCTCCAAGGAAGATGAAAAGCAGCATCACAGGTACCAGGATCACAAAGCCGCGCAGTGTGGAAATGATAAATGCGGGAAGTGGTATGTCTCTTGCGGTGTAGATGTTGGCCAAAAGGATATTGAAGCCGGCAAACAAAACACACAGTCCAAATGCTCTTAGAGCGTACACGCCATAGGATATCGAAGCCTCATCCCTGATACCAAACAGCATACATATCTGCGCCGCAAAGGCTATGATCACTGACCCCAGAATAACCGAGGTTATGATACCGACGTCTCTAACAAGTATCTGGGCATCATCGCTTTCTTTGTAGTTGCACTCCGCTTCGTAAGTACTAAGAACCGGCTGGGCAGCCATGCTGATCGCATTAAACACATATCCCATCAGGTAAGACAAGCTCTGTACAATTTCGAATACCGCAACGCCGATCTCCCCAGATAACTTGAACAGCGCATTGTTTCCTATCCAGATAAATACGAAGGTGTAAATGTAAGTGATGCAGGATGAAAAGCCTGTCTTGTAGCTGGTAAACACATTTTTAAAGTTTGGACGCACACGGAAGATCTTAAGGTGTGACTGTCTTCCATATATGAAAAAGAGCTCTACCGTGCTGGTGATAATAATACCGATAAGTGTTGCAAGAGCCGCTCCCATAACGCCCAGGCCACAGAACAAAACCAGTATGATGTTTAGAGAGAAGTCGCATCCGTTACCAATCTGGGATGCTACAGATGACTCTTTATACAGGTCATCATTTCTCATGTAGTAGCCAACTGTATATCCAAAGAAGAAGAACGGCGCCGCAGCGAAAAGAAATCTCAAATAGATAACAGTTGCTGCAAACAGCTCCTGATTTACAGGATCAGCTCCAAGGATCCTGGCGATGAAGCTTACAAAAACATTACCCAGGATCGCTATACCAATACCAAGGATAAATATTGTGACCAGAACTCCTTTGTAGTCCTGCCTTGCCTCTTCCTCTTTTCCCTTGGTCATCTTCTTGGAGAAAACAACCGCTCCTCCAAGGCCAAAGGAATGGGCTATCACGTTGTAGATCATAAATACCGGGATTGCAAAGGCAATAGCTGCAAGTCCCACAGCACCCATCCTGTTACCAACAACAAGAGCATCTGCCATATCCGCCACTGACAGGACCAGAGCTGATGAAATGGCAGGCAGGTACTGCCTCATGAACATTTGCTTTGTGAATGATGATATCTTGTGTATTTTCATATCTGCTTTCCTGTGTACATATCTATCATTGAATGTGGATGCATATATTGCTTGGCAGTTCTAAGTCCCTCTATTCCAAGGTCCTCTTCCCAATTAAAGAACTCAACCTCTTCTGGCTGCATTCTGGAAAATTCCTGTCTCATGTAATACTGAAGTCCGTGAAGGTAGCAATCAGTTTTCTGGGTGCAGCAATCCACTGTATTGTCATTTAATCTATATCCCAGAACTGCCGCACAAGGCGCATCGTCCATGTAAAGAACTATCCCCGAAATATTGAGGGCATCGTACTCCGTAAGGATTATCTCATTTGCACATTTATCAAGTACATCCGTGTGATTTTCCTTACTTCTGGCCCAGGCTGTGGCAATCTGCCGCACATCATCAATTATATCGGCAGAAAGATACTTGGTCTCCATATCGTGGTCACGGATTAGCTGGCGAACGTAATCTCTTTTCCTTGAAAAGCTGCCACCAGGAAGGTTCTCAATGGTATTCCTGTCGTAAATATACTCGCTGTCATCCGGGGCAGGATCAGCCTTGAACTTACCTGGGAAATACTGCTGTAAAAAGAATGTGTCCCACTTTGTCATGTATCTGAATCTAAGATCACCCTTTGATAGCATCTCTTCGATAAAGGCACACTTCTCAGCGTCGTTTCCAACGGGAAACATCCAGGTGTTGTCGCCGTCTTCCTCCATCTTGGCAGTATACATACCAGAGGTCTGATACAGTGACATGGACATATCCTGAGCCCAGATATACATAGTTTTGAAGGCGTGAGCGCTGTCTCCATATCCATATGTATCATAGAGCTGCGTAATTGCATCTTCTTGACCAAGTTCTATTGAACATATTGCAATATCAGGCATAATTAAATACATCTGACTTTTGGTGCAGATATATAACCTCCTTTTACAGAAAAGATATTTGGACTGCTTTCATCTTTAGGAGCACCTGGCTTAGCCACAGCTCCGATGAGCTCGTATTCCTGACCAGTTGCCGTATCAATGTAATAGCACTCGTAGCTGTAAAAAGCCCTGAGTATCAGATCAACCTTGTCGTAAGAATCAGTATCTTTTACGGTGTACTGGTCCTTTTCAGGCATCTCCCAGTACTCCGCAATAGAGTCATCCTGAGGAACTGCACTATCCCAGAGATTGTCGAAGTCGGAAACAAGCTTTTTCACCATTGGTGGAATAAGTGCATTCTGGCGCTCAGTAAGGGTTAAAAGATCATCATCCGCATAAACAGGCATCTTTTCCCTAAGGATGATTTCTCCCTCGTCAAGTCCCTTTGTCATGCGGTGCATGGTGATACCGCTCTCGGTAAGGCCCTTTAAGATTGTCAGAGGCATTGGCCATGCGCCTCTTCCGATAGGAAGGTAAGCTGGGTGAGTGTTTACAATGCGAAGCTCATCTATTACAGGGATCACGTAGTAATATCCGCCGACCAGTACAAAATCACACCCTAAAGCCACCAGATCGTAAAGATCGTCTTTGGTTATGCGATCCATCTGCAGGGGAATATCATGCTCTTTTGCAAAGGCCACAGTCTTTGTGTTGAACTCTGTAATGTTATCGGTTTTACATGTAAAAACCTTCATGATCTCACAGCCGCAATCATAAAGACTTGTCAGCACAGGATGCAGTATATCAATTGATACGCAAGCCACTTTCATATAATTTCACCCATAAATGTATTCATATTACGTCTATTATATTTTCTCATATTAATTGGATTTTGCTGATTAAATTTATATTAAAAACTTGAAAAATCTGAAAATTTAAACTTTTTTAATTCCTATAATGAACGCAGTGCTGTAAACCGATATATATAATACAGCTAAGGAAAGCATGGATCTTCAAGGATGAGTAAACTTTCATCTGGGTGAAGGTCCTTTTTTTGCCCCAAAAACTGTATCCTGTGCAGCAGTTTTTTCGCAGAAACGGGCCCAAACCAGCGCTAAGGAGGTACCATGAAAATTGCACAAAGTAACGTAAACCTGGTCTCAGGTCACCATTACCAGGAGGAAAGAAGTGTGACTATGAAGACCGAAACCATGACAAGGAGTGCATTTCTTGAGAGCTTAAAGAGCCAGGAAAAGAAAATGGACCAGTTTGAACTTTCAGATGCATCCTCGGAGGATACGGCCCTGGGCAGTGGCAGCTACATGTCGCTTAAGCCCTCAAAGTCAGAGTATCTGTCTCCTCAGACCTCTGCCCTTGAGGATCAGATCATGGAGCTCAGGAACATGCTTCTTGAAAGGATCTTAAGTCTTCTTCAGATATTTGGGGGAGATAGCCAGAGCAGGGGATATGCAAAAACCTTGTCAAACACTGCAGGCATGCTTACAGAAAACATGCTTGTAAAGAAGACCACTATTGTGGTTACTCACATCGAGACAGAGGAGACAACCTTTAGTGGCACAGGCACCGCTCTTACAGAGGACGGAAGAGTCATTGATTTTGGAGCGAGCTTCTCCATGTCCAGAAGGCTCTGCGAATACGCTGGAATTGACGTGGCAAGCGCAGTAAGCCTTATTGATCCTCTTGTTATCAATGTAGGCAGCGGCGTAACAAATATCAGTGATCAGAATTTCTATTTTGACCTTGATGCTGACGGGCAGGAAGAGAAAATTTCAAATCTGGGAGAGGGCTCAGGATTCCTGGCACTAGATAAAAACAGTGATGGGAAGATCAATGATGGCTCGGAACTTTTTGGAACAAAGTCGGGGGACGGTTTTAAAGATCTTTCTGCCTATGATATTGATAAAAATGGCTGGATTGATGAAAACGATAAGGTCTACGACCAGTTAAAGATCTGGATCAGAAATGAAGACGGAACAGATACACTACTTGGCCTTAAAGAAGCCGATGTTGGGGCTATCCACCTTGGAAGTGCCAATACCGAATTTTCTCACTTTGGCAGCACCTTCACCATGCAGGCCATGACAAAAGCTTCCGGCGTTTTTCTTCGTGAAAGCGGAGGCGTTGGAACCGTGCAGCAGGTAGACCTGGCTGCCCTGTAAAACAAGACACGGGGACGGTTCTTTTGTCTCATTGTGCACAACAAGACACGGGGACGGTTCTACTGTCTCATTGTGTACAATGAGACAGTAGAACCGTCCCCGTGTCTTGTTTTAGTTTCACTCCTGTATATCTCGTTCTCTCTTGCCGTCCACTTCGCCGGAAAGGAAGTGTCTGCGGCAGACTGAGACGTAGGATTCGTTGCCGCCCATCATGATCTGCTCGCCGTCGCGAACGATCTTGCCGTTTGATACACGGGCAT
>NZ_JAGAYD010000148.1 GCF_017940685.1 Butyrivibrio sp.
AGATCCTGCTCTGCATCTGCATACTGTTTTTGTAGTTTTTCAAGATTCTCATTGGCTTTATTAGCATTTTCAGCAGCCTTACCCTTTAAGCTGTTAAGCTCAGAGATAAGTCCTGCCACGCTCAGGTCATTAAGTCTTGCAGCCTCTGCTTCATCAATATCCTTAAGTCCAAGGTAACCTGCTATATCCTCAACACCAAGAGCAGTCGTTGCTTTTATTGTCTTCCTGCTCTTTAGGCTCTTTGAAACAACTTCATCTATTGCCTTATTAAGGTCATCAACCTTCTCCTGAGCCTTGTTAGCTGCTGCCTGAGCCTTATCAGTCTCTTCCTTGTACTGGGCATATTTTGTGATAAGCTGGGCAGCGTCATTGTCAGTCTTATTACCTGTAATGAAGGCATTAAGAGCTTTACTGTTTGCAACAACATCACCTATCTTACTATCAAGCTTACCATCAATGTGCCACTTATATACATCTGTGCCGCGATTAGTATACTTATCGATATTCTTGTCGGACGCTATGATCAGGCAGTTAGCATCATGTAGGAGACTGTTGTGGTTCTGTATGACCTTGGTAAGTTCGAATCCATTATATGAAGTAAATTCAGGTTTCTCAGGATTACCAGTACTTACAGCCAGATCTCCTGCCTTTATCAGTTCATCCCTTATGATCAATTGCTGCTTTCCATCTTTATCAATGTAGCTGTAGACGTCTAGCTTGCCAGCCTTGAAACTTTTATTTCTTTCGGAATTGGAAAGATCATTTTTATCAACATTATTTGCCGGATTATTGTAGTAATCGATTATATACTGATTTGCCTGTACTTCAATTGTATCCTTTTCAAATACTACGATGCCCGGCTGGCCTGCACTAATATTAGTCTTATCATAGTTCTGCCTTATGAGAGAATCCCAGTTAAAGTACTTGGTTGCATTTTCAACTATATTTCCATCCTTATCTTTGTAGGTAAGATTCAGCTTTGTATAGTTATACTCCTGTCCATCAACACCTTTCTTTGATGGTTCAAATGTATAATCAATAACTTCAAGTCCAAGTACCTGAGGAATATAGTAATTGATCACTACATTTCTCATGGTCTCTCTGCTCTGCTCTAAATTATCTTTGCTCCATGAAGCCTTCCATGCATTGTCATCATTAGCGCCCATGCGCGTAGCCATGGTATTGGCCTTCTTCTCATCTTCAAGCTTATCCTGAACAACGCTTAAGGCTCCAGCAAGGTTATCTACCTTGTCCTTAGCTGCATCGACACTTGCCTGAGCATCCTGTGCTGCGCTAGCTGCAGCGTTTGTCTTAGCTTCAAATCTCTCCTCTGCTTCATCAAGGGCTGCCTGTGCAGTCTCAAGGTTTTTAAGAGCCGCCTCATACTCCGCTGTAAGTCTGTCGTAAAGAGCCTTCCTAAGCGCCAGATCCTGCTTTGCCTCATCTACAAGCTGCTCAAGGTCCTTGTACGCCTCTTTTGCCTCATCTATGCTATTTGCTGTCTGGATGGAATCCACAAGCAAAGCAGACTTTTGGCTTGCAAGCTGGGTATCTTCAAGCATCTCATTGGCTGTCTGATTTATAGCCTCCGCACAGTCCAGCATCTCCCTCTGCTCTTCTTTTACTGTGTCAAAAGAGCTCTCGGCTGCCTTATTCTCTTTTTCCGCCTCCACCAGATTATCCTTGGCGTCAGAAATATTCTGGGAAGCATTCTCAAGATCTGTTGTAGCTGCTGCTATCTCCTGACCATCAGCTGTTGTTGTATCCATAACCACATTTTCAGCTGTCTCTATAAGGTCAGAAACAGCCTTCTGTGAGGATTCTGCCACATCAGTAACAGCTGCTGCCTCTATATTCTTGGATGCATCTCCATTAAGGATAATATCCGCTGCTGCCTCTGCAGTTTCCATAGCAGCTGGAGCTTCATTAGCCGCCTCCTGTCCTGCTTCAACAGCAGCCTGCTCTACGGCACCCGAAGAAGCGCCACTATCAGATACGGCTTCCTGTGCCACATCTGCCGCTTCCTGAGCATCATTTGTTACTGGTTCATAGCTGTCACCAGTCTCTACAGTGCTCTCGTGACTTGATCCGCCATCTCCCGGCTCTTCAAGATCAGCGTCGCTTGCATACGCAGTAATAGGTGTCTGTATGGCCATCATGGCTGAAATGCCTATGGTCAGGGCAGACACTAGTTTCCTATTGGTTATTTCCCTTCTTTTCATGAGATGCCTCCTCCAAGTAACCTTTACCTAATTATTCTTCATCCCCACCGATATGCTCAAACAGATACTGAAGCACATCAGGAGTAAACTTTCTTGCCTTAAAGGCAACAGATTTCTTTTCTCCCTCTTCCTGGTCCTCTCTGACTGCCTCAGCGTACATGATCATGGTCTCAGCAACAACGATCATATCTCTTCCCACAAGATTTGGAATCCTCTTATCTACTGTGATAGCGATTCCAAGAGGACTGATGTTCTTAACCTGGCCGTAGTACTTGTGAAGTGTCTCTTTGTCTACAATGACACTGTTTGCAAGGAATTCAACTCGGTTAATAGTTCTTCTCTCTAGCATTTTAATATCCCCCTTAATGAGTGATTATTTTTTTCTAATACTTATTATATCGAAATATAGATAAACCGCGGCATTTTTTTGAATAAAATTATGTCAAAATTTTCTATTGTGCACAATTTAATTGCAGTGTATAATGTTCCCAAGCATAGAAAGGAACTATTATGACTACACAGCTGATATTTAAAACACCGTCTTTTGACGACACTTCAAAGCTCTCGCAGATATATTCACTAAGAAGCAACAAGACCTGTGACAGCACAATACTTGATACATATATATGGAAAAACTTTTATAATGCCAAGATCTACATGGAGGAAAATGCTGCCCTTATCCTTATGAAGGATGAGGATGGATATTTCGCCGCAATGCCCTACTGCAGGGAAGAAGAACTCCCCCATTACTTTGAAATGCTAAAAAGGTATTTTAACGATACTCTCCATGCTCCCTTAAAGATCCATCTTGCAGATGAGGATGCCATGGAGAAGCTATCTCTTTTCACTGACCCCGAATATGAGGTTACGGAAGAAACCGACCTTAAGGACTACCTCTACAACGCAGAGGATCTTCGAACCCTTCCGGGAAAGAAATTTCAGAAAAAAAGAAACCTTATAAACAAGTTCATGAAGGAATATGAAGGTCGCTGGTCCTATGAGACCATGTGCTGCACTGATGAATACTTCCTTGAGCTGTTCATGAACAAGTGGGTTGATGAAAGGTTAAAAGACGGTATCGAGAGCCGTGACACTCTCCTTAGTGAAAAGGAAGGTGTCTTAGACATCCTTAGAAACTGCGACAAGATCACCTTCAGGGTTGGAGGCATTTTCATAGACGATAATCTTGAAGCCTTCTGCATCGGCTCCTACAACAGGAAAGAGAAAATGGTGGTTGTAAGTACAGAAAAAGGCAACTTGGATATTCCTGGTATCTATCAGGTCATTAACCAGCAGTACCTTCTAAACTCCTATGAAGACGCAGAGCTGGTAAATAGAGAGGATGATATGGGAATCGAAGGTCTTCGCCAGGCAAAGGAAAGCTACAACCCTATTGGCTATGCAAGGAAGTTCAAGGTGGTACAAAAGGGCGCCTTCTGATATATTTAGCCCTTCCCCGGTCCATTTTTATGTTACAATTTTTAGGTAAAAACTATTTCCGGGGGAAATCAAATGAAACTTAAGGATCTATGCTCTTTTAACAATATAGTGATCCAGTGCCACGACAATCCTGACGCAGACGCCCTTGCTTCAGGATTTGGCCTGTACACCTACTTCAAATCTCAGGGCAAGGACGTGAGGTTCATCTACAGAGGCCGCAATAAGATTCAGAAAAGTAACCTTATGATCATGCTTGATGAGCTTAATATTCCTGTAGAATATGAGCCTGACTTTGATGATGAGCCGGAGCTTTTGGTGTGCGTTGACTGCCAGTACGGCCAGAGAAACGTAACCACCACCAAGGCTAAAAACGTAGCCATCATCGACCATCATCAAAAGACTGTGGAGCTTCCTGCCCTTTCGGAGGTAAGGAGCAATATCGGCAGTGCCTCCACTGTTGTCTGGGACATGATATGTGCTGAAGGTGATGAGGCAAAAGAGCTTATAGCAGACAATAAAGACCTATCCACTGCGCTGTACTACGGCCTGTATACAGATACAAACAAGTTATCCGAGGTATCCCACCCACTGGATAGGGATATGCTGGATGACCTTTCTATTGAAAAAAGCCTCATCGTTAAGATGAGCAATTCAAACATTTCCCTGGGAGAGCTTAAGATAACAGGAAAAGCCATTCTTGGCTACGAATACTACGGTGACAGGAAATACATGATCATCAATGCTGAGCCCTGCGACCCCAACATCCTTGGGGTAATGAGCGACTTCTCTTTGGAGACAGCAGGGGTTGATATCTGCCTTGCTTACTATGAGCGTCCTGAAGAAGTTAAGTTTTCTGTAAGGAGCTGCACCAAGGAAGTCCACGCCAATGAGCTGGCTGCATTCCTGGCTGAAGGAATCGGCGGTGGAGGCGGACACATCTACAAAGCCGGCGGCTCAATAAGGCCTGAAAAGATTGATGATTTTTCTGCAGATGAGATCTTTAAGGAAAGAATGCAGGACTACTTCGATAGCTTTGATGTTATTTATGCCGAGGATACAACTCTTGACTCTTCAGACATGCTGCTATACGAAAAAGTTCCTGTGGACAGAGGATGCGCAAAGCTCACTGACCTCTTC
This sequence comes from Butyrivibrio sp., assembly GCF_017940685.1. Lineage (GTDB taxonomy): Bacteria > Bacillota > Clostridia > Lachnospirales > Lachnospiraceae > Butyrivibrio. Next base: position 4,800 of record NZ_JAGAYD010000148.1, read on the forward strand.
CCTGTAGGAACCCTGGTTTCCATCAGAACCCTTGAGGGAGACGTTGACGTAAAGGTTGAAGAAGACCTTTATGTAATGATCGGAATTGAAGGGGAAATATACCCCATAAAAGAAGAAAAGCTCCTTAAGAGCTATACCATGAAGGATACCCCATATGAAGCCACTTTTGAGTATCCACCCAGCATCAAGGATATTTCCACTGGTAAAAAGAAACATCTCATGGAATACTCAAGAAGCCTTGCAGTAGTTGGTGCTTCTTCCACCAATATCTACGCAAGGCCTCTTAAAAAAGGTGTTAAAGTCTTTACCGCCTGGGATAAAGAAAAATACTATCTTGGTAATGTAGGAGACTATATCGCCTTTAGAGAGGACGACCCCCACGATATCTATGTCATTAAGGGCAGCCTTTTTGACAGACTGTATAGAAAAGCAACCTGATCAGCCGCTTATACCATACATTGACATCTGATCCTCACTCATCTCTTCGCCCTGAAGATAATCTTTTGTTTTCTGGATCAGGCGCTCAACGCTGTAGTGCTCAAAATAACCAATCTTGCCTTCCTTCCTGCTCTTATCATAACTGTAGGTAAGGAAGGTATCTGTTTCTTTATCCCATCCAAGACAGTACAATATCCTTGTTGTCTCGATCCAGGAATCAGTCTCAATGATATCCAGGATATCTCCCACTTTCACATATAACAGCCCATGCTCTTCATCCACTTCAAAGGATGAATCATACATGTAAGACATGTAAGAAACGGAAAGATCAGTCTTACCTAAAAATTCTCCTGTTTCTGCATTATATCTGAACAGGGTTCCATTTTCATATGCAATAAGAAGAAGCTTCTGACCACCAATCTCTTCTATCTTCATGGTAAGTGGATCCACATTGCCACAGGATATCTCAGAAATAAGGTTTTCATCCTCATCAAAGAGCCTTATTATCTCAGAATTGGACAAAGCAAGGATCTTATTGTCCTTATCTCCTGCCACATAAGTTGTCTTACCCCAGTCTTCTGAAAGCTTAATCTCTGAGTAAGTTTCATTGTCCATGTGTACAAGATAATCTGTCTCTGCGCGAACATATACATTGTTGGACTCAGGGATGAAGTAAAGGTCCTGCCCCCAATCAGGCAAAAGCACAGTCTTTTTATTCCCTGTAGCAAGATCCATCTCTTCTACTTTGTTTTCATTGCCAGTTTTGGTATCAAGATAAACAATCTTTCCATCTGCCATGACAGCCTTAGGCTCAAAATCCCAGGAGTCGTCGTTGATAAGGATCTTATCAATTTTCTTACTCTCTATGTCAATCTTGGTTATCTCAAACCTTGAGTCTGCGCTGCTTGCAAGGTACATTACATTGTTATAAACTCCAAGGACTTTATAGTTCCTTGCTTCAAGGCCATCAGTAAGAGTCACCTCTCCAAGGTAGTTCTTTTCCTTGGTATCTACAAAAAACACTTTGCAGCCACTGTCAGTCTCTGTAAGAACGCACAGTACGTTTCCTGCACTGCAGTACTTGATGTCATCAAGGTTAAACTCTGGAACGCTTTCAATACCTTTCCAGTCCTCGTCATAGATTCCGGATGCGTAGTAAACTATCTCGCTGCTTAAGTACCCACGGACATAAACACCATTTCCAACAACTGCATCTGAGAGGTTATCCATAAACCTCTTAAGAAGCGCAACTCCCTTGGTTTCTCCCATTGTGCTGGGGCTTCCTGTTGCACCACCCTGGGTTATGAATAAAAGCTCTCCGTCCTTGTCAATGTCGCTGGCATCGATGATCGAGTCATTTAATCTGTAGTCTCCCAGTTCCTCTCCCGTCTGAGGATTCCAGAGCTTACAAGTATCTCCTGTATAGTAGGCAATATTTCCGTTTGACATAGGAACGAACCTGGATTTGATGCTGACATCATAGCTTACAAGTTCAGATTCCCAGTCAAGAGAAAGAGTCCCTGATGAAAAGCAGTCAACATGCGAGTGTCCGTCTGTAACAAAGTCATAGTCATACATTTTTGAACTGCTGGTGCCACTTTCATAAGGAGGTACGTCAAGGAGCACCTTATCACCTACATACAGTATCTGACGTGCCCAACCTTTTTGCTCTTCTGAATCTATAAGCTGGCCACTTTCTACGTCATACTCATGAAGCGTAAATACACCATCACCAAATCCATAGCCTGGCGAAGTTGTAAAGGCGATCTTTTTCCCATCCTCTGAAACTGCAAAATGGCTGATATAAACTCTTTCCGTTGCATCCTCGGCAGTCATAGTAAAGCTCTTATTAACAGTGCCATCTTTCATTGATATGACATCTACATCTGAATCACCGGTAATTACAAGAATAGTGTCATCCTTATAAGGGAAAACTCCACTTACATAGCTGTATTTGTATTCGCCCTCGCCATCTTCAAGATTCCATATGTTTTCACCAGTTGTAAGGTCAAAAGCTCTTACGCTCCTGCGGCAGTTGATCACCAATTTGTCATTTCCGATAAGATAATAGTCATCAGCTTCCTGCTGGTAATCGTCATAGTAAAGAACCTGTTTATGCGTTTTGGCATCCCATGCGATGATAACGTTACCTGCATCCTTCGCTACGAAGTAGCGTCCATCAGATGTTAGCTTCATATCACTTACATGATTTGGCATCCTGTAGTTCCAGACAGGTGCAATTGAACTTCCCTCAAGAGACTGATAAGCCATCGAAGCCTGTGTTATCGCTTTTATGGCCTCAGGAGTTACCGGCCGCTCGTCTCCTTCACCATCCGGAAGGGCGAAAAGAGCCAGCTGCATAGCTTCAAGTCTGTCCTCATCATTAAGGACCTTCTCCGACTGATTAGCAAGATATCTTGACTGATTCTTTAGGGACTCTAAATAGTTCTTTTGAATAAGGGTGTTGCTGTAGAGCATATATCCCGCAAACCCAAGAGACAGTGCCATTACGCCCCCTGCAATAGCAGACAGTCTTCTCATCTTGTACTGGCGGTGTCTGTTTATAAGCTCGTCATAGGAACAGCCTATGAGCGCTGCCGCCATACGAGGAAGTTCCTCTGCCTTAGCTCTTCTGTATGGGAGACGATAGTCACAGGATAGAGGCTCAAAGGGCATTTCCACGGTGCGCTTAACGCCGTCCTCATCCACCACTTCCTTTTTACCAGTCAAAAGAACTTTCGGTATGACCTCATATGGCTCACCATCCGCCAGAACTGTAAGAATCTGGTTCATGGTGTGGTTCTTTAAAAATACTTCTATCTCTCTTTCAACCCAGGTGGACTTCTTGGTATTAGTTGAGCAGATAACTATAAGATAATCTGCATTGTAAAGGGCCTGGGAAATAGTATCGTTAAGATCACTTGTAATTGGCAGCTCGTCCTTATCCCTGAAGATCCTGTCAATCTTCTTAACTCCTGTAGACTTCTGGATCTTCCTTGGAATATGATAGTGCTCCAAGTCCCTTACTATTGAAGCAGCTATCTTATTATCAAGATCTGCGTGCTTGTATGATATAAATGCATTGAAATGATTGATCATTTTACCTCTCCAATCTTTTAAAAACACAGCCGTGCAATTATACCATATAGCGAACAATTTTGACACATAAAAAAAGTCTCAGGACAAGACAAGACACGGGGACGGTTCTACTGTCTTATTGCGCGCAATAAGACAGTAGAACCGTCCCCGTGTCTTGTCCGTCCCCATGTCTTGTCTTTAAACTGATACATCAAAGCCGCCGCTTATTGTGGGAGCTGGCATGGCGCCCGCTGCGGCACCTGGCATGCTGATAACCGGATGAACGGAAGGGGCATCAGCTTTAAATACTGCTGATACTGAAGATGGTGATGAACCACCCATGGCTCCAGAAATACCGCTGACTGTTTTACTCTTTTCGTGTTCCATAATACCCTTTAAATACTCTTTGTCAGCTTCTGCTATTTCTTTGAGCTCTTTGTAGCGGTGCTTGATCTTGAGCATCTTAAGATCTTCCTCTGACATATTTGGGTCTGGTGCGAATGTGGATTCTGCAAGCTCAGTAAGGTCCATCTCTTCCATCATCTCATCCATGGCATCCATAAGCTGATCCATCATATCATCAGTGGAGGTTGCAAACTCTTCTGCAGAAATCTGTTGTTGCTCAGCCATAGTTTCCTGCATTTCCTGCATCTGAAGAGCCATCTCATACTGGTAATCTTCCATATTCTCCTGAATATCATATGCTTCATCCTCAGGTACTTCACCCTCAGGATATTCCTCGGGTTCTTCAGTATCTTCTTCCTGGGATCTGTCTTTTTCTTCAATCTCTTCCATCTGACCGGAAAGCCCCTGACCATGTCTTTCAATCATCTCTTCCTGCTCTAGATGACTTACTTTCTTCTTCGCAACTTTTTCCATTGCTTTAGCATGGTCTATTGCAAGCTGGATTTCTTCCTCGTCGTACTCACCACTGCCCTTAAGGCGTTTTAATCTGTTTATTTCTCTTTTTGCTGCCTGAACAGCTTTCCTTGCAGAAACAGATGTCTTACTTCTTATTATCTGTGAAGATATCTTTTTAAAGCTGTACTGGAGCTTTTTCTTTTCAAGAGATGACTTTTCAGTCTTAGCCCTTGAAGCGCTGAGTTGCTGAGCATAAGCCATACTCTGGTCCACAACGCTCTGGGATATCTTATCATTTAATCTGTTTTGGGATTCAAATCTGCGTAGAGAATTTGCTGATGGATTGGACGCACTATTTTTAGCAGCACCAGAATTTGTTCCGGTTCTGCCAAACATATTGGCACTTTGAAGTTGATGATGAACTGATCCAACTATCATCCCTGCATCCTCCGTGACGCATGTGGCCATAGATATCCTTATCACTATGTTTATCGGATGTAAGGTAAGAAAAGTTTATACTTCGGATAAAAAAAGTCCGCCAGTAAATGGCGGACTTGAAATATGGCTTGCTATAGTTTGATAGTCAGAACATTAAGCCCAAGTACGTTCTGGTAGGTGAAATCCTTGGCGATCTTGTAGATCATTCTAAGTCCAATATTCTTGGTCTTATCCTCCGGATCAGCAATTCTCTGTCTCTGGACAGGATCAAATGGCTGGCAGTCATCCTTGATACACAGGATCACATCCTCATCCTTTACAATGGCTCTCGCTGTGAGATTATGAGGCTTACTGTCCATAGTAAAACCATGGCTTACTACGTTTCCAGCCATCTCTTCAAGAGAAAGGCTGGCAAAATAAGCTCTGCGCTGATCAATGCCTTTGTCTGTGCAGAATTTCTGTACTGTCTCAGAGGTACCTGTAACATCCTCCATCTTGCGAACACTTAGCTCTATTCTGTGATCGTCATCAACTCCAAAGTCTGCAGGTATTACCATTAGTTCATCCATTGTTGATGGAATCTTTTTATTCTTGATAATGGAATACGCAATAACTACAAGCAGGCAGAAAACGCCGTTGAGTACATTTGCAATATAAACTGCATTCATTCCACTAAAAGGTATCAGCAGGGCTGTGAAGGCGCAAACACACACAAACCCATCCAGTATCGCATACAGGTGGACCATGAACTTCTTGTTTGAGGCAAGGGCATAGCAGCTAAAGTGCATGAGCCATACAGAAAATGGCATACACAAAGGAAGTATCCTGTATCCCCACATTGTCATGTCAAATACCGGGTCCGCCGTGTTCTGATAGAACACCATGGTAAATGGTCTTGCCATGATGATGATAAACGCTGAAATTGCACACTGAAGTGGGATAAACCTATAGATTGCAGTTCTCATGACATTGGTAAGTGTGGTCCTGTCCTCTTCTCCTACGCTTACACTCATCATCATTCTTGACACATTCAGCATTCCTGCAGGTATTGCCCAAAAGAAAGCCATGATAGCATTGGAGGCTGCAAAAGCTGATATTCCGGCACTTCCCACATAAGCAGTTATAAGGCCGTTAACAATAAAGCCTCGTATAGTCTGGTATCCGTTTCCAATAGCACCCGGGAATCCAATTGTCACGATTTCTTTTGCATCGTCCCATACAAGACCCTTTAGCTTGAGTTTGATCGATGCTTTGGATGTAAAGAAATACTGGACCTGAACCAGCATGAACACCCACATTCCAAGAGAAGCTGCAAGGGCAAGTCCCAGAGCCTCAAGATGCATTACCTGAACAAATATATAGTTAAAAATGAGATTTGCAATGATATAAACAATACTTGCAAGAGTTGTCCTGAAAGCCTTATTTTCAAGCGAAAGAAATGCTGCAAGCTGATTGCCTACAAACAAAGGAAATACTCCAAGAGCCTGACCAATGATGAAGCTGTTAAACACTGCCCTTGTCGCATCATCCGGAGCAATGGCACCTGTAAGGTCAAAAACCCCCATCACGATCAGCACCGCTGCTACAGCTATAGATATAATTGTGCACAGGATGATATCCAGCGTAAAGACATTCTGCATCTGGTCAACCTGATTCTTGCCCATATACTTTCCGCAAATAACTACTGCACCTGTCATGAGCATCGTACTTATGGAATTGACCAGCAGATTTATCGGGTTGTACAGTCCCACTGCACTCATGGCAGCTTCGCCAACATAGTTAGTGGCAAAAATACCTGTAACTATGCCGTTTATAGCTCCGATAGACATAAGCAGTACCTGCACAGGAAGTAGCCTGAACAACAGCTTTGCAGTCATGCTAAAATCTGAAACTTCCCCTTTATTCTTTCCCATAGATTGCCTCTTTTCTGACGGTTAACCGATAAGTCACAACTTAATTTTATCATCAAAGAAGCTCACCAACTATTAATCTTTTCTAAAGTCCCCGTGTCTTTCAGACAACTTTATGGATCCACTTGCCCCAGCGGAATCTGATAGTGAAGATAATAGCGCGAATTCCCCAGTCGGAGAACATTCCGATCCAGACGCCCATTGGGCCAATACCTACGACTCTTATAAGGTATGTGGCAAGAGATACTCTAAGAAGCCACATGGTAAGGGTTGCAACGATCATAGAGAACTTTACATCTCCCGCTGCTCTCATACCATAGGCAGTGACAAAGGATGGCGCCCATAAAATTGGCTTGGCTATAGTGATCCATCCAAGCATGTAGATACAAAGGGCTGCGCTTTCTTTTTCCATACCTGCAAGAGCTACTACAGGCCTTGCGATTGCATAGGTGAAAAGACAGCTAGCCAGAATAACAATATATCCCCAGCCTATCATCTTCTTGGTGTAATAGATGGCTTCGTCCTTCCTGCCAGCTCCAAGGCACTGCCCTACGATGGTCATAAGGCCTATACCTACGCCGACACCTGCTACTCCGTTAACGTTTTCAAAGATATTGGCCATAGCCTGAGCTGCAATTGCTGTGGTTCCAAGGATTGAAACCGAGGACTGGATTGCCAGCTTGCCAAACTGAAACATGGAGTTTTCTATACCGTTAGGTATTCCCATGGCAAGGATTCTCTTGATCTTGGAAAAATCAGGCTTCATCCTGTGGAGACTTCCAATCCTGATGATCTGTCCCGGCCTGTGCAGAAGCACAAGAAGAACAGCTGCAGAGAATATCCTGGAAAGCAGCGTAGCAAGCGCCGCTCCAAAAACTCCCATGTTAAGTCCAAAGATAAACAGGGCATTTCCGGCAACGTTAAGTATGTTTGATACAATAGCAACATTCATTGGAAGCCTGCTGTTGCCTTCCGCCCTGAATATAGCACCTCCGGCGGCTGCAAGAGCAATTCCCGGGTAAGACAGTATCGTCATCAGGAAGTATATTGAAGAAGCCCTCATAACGTCAGCGTCTATTTTTCCAAATATCACAGAAAGAAGCTGGTCTCTGAATATCATACATATGAACATCAGGGCAAAAGAAATAAAAGCTGCCACAAGGATAAGCTGCGCAGCCGCATCATTCGCCCTTTTGTGGTCCTTTTGTCCAATGTAGGTGGCACATATGATAACGCCACCTGTAGCAAGGGCTGCAAAAGTCTGTACCACCAGGTTGTTGATGGAATCTACAAGGGATACTCCGGAAAGGGCTGCAGCTCCCACGTTACTTACCATCATTGAATCTGCCATACCCATAAGGGAGTTAAGAAATTGTTCAGCTATAATAGGAATCAGCAACAGGATAAGCTTCCTGTTGCTGAAAATGTGATCATTCATATATTATCTCCGCGATCTAAGCCAGATCCCAGCTACCGCTTACATCCTCTCAGGAGCGTCAAATCCCAAAAGGTCTATGCCAGTTTCCAGAACCTTAAGTGAAACGTTAAGAAGCGCAATATAGCTCTCCTTTTTATTCTCATCCTCTTCAGCAAGGATCTTGGTTCCATGGTAGAAACTGTTAAATGCGTTACTAAGGTCATAGATATATGCACAGATCCTGTTAGGAGCAAGGTCTGCTGCTGCGCTCTCAACTGAATCTGCAAATCTTGTAAGAAGGAGCATAAGATTCTTCATAGCATCGCTGTCAGGGTTATCAAGCTTTGCATCCTTAGCGCTCTTTCCTTCTGCCTCATACTTCTTAAGAATGGACTTGATACGAACAATAGTGTAAAGAATGTATGGGCCTGTGTCTCCCTCAAATGAAGTAAACTTGTCTATATCAAAGATGTAGTCCTTGGCAGGCTGGTTTGAAAGATCGCCGTACTTAAGAGCAGAAAGAGCGATCTTCTTAGCTGTAGCCTTAGCCTCATCATCAGGCATATCAGGGTTAGACTCTTTCACCCTGTTATACATCTTTTCATTGATCTCCTGAACAAGGCTCTCAAGGTGCATTACGCCGCCTTCCCTTGTCTTAAATGGCTTGCCATCCGGACCGTTCATGGTTCCGTTACCAACAAACCTGAGGTCTGTCTCAGGAAGAGTAAGCCTTGTCTTTTTGGCAGTCCTGAATACCTGCTCAAAGTGAAGAGCCTGTCTCTTATCAGTGAAATAGTAAATTGCATCAGGATGGTATTCCTTCATACGCTCCTGGATAGTAGCAAGATCAGTTGTTGCATAAAGAGCTGCTCCGTCAGATTTAAGGATAATGCATGGAGGCATCTCTTTTGTATCAGACTCCTGTGCCACATCAACAACAAGCGCTCCCTGGCTCTCATGAGCATAGTCATGAGACTTCATATAATCAACCATTGAAGGGATGATGTCATGGACATCTGATTCGCCCTTCCACAGGTCGAAATGAACATTAAGGCTGTCATAGTTCTTTTTAAGATCAGGAATAGAAACATTCATGATGTGATGCCAGATAGCTCTATAAGCCTTGTCACCATCCTGCATGCGCTTCGTTGCTTCAAGTGCTGCTGCCTTAAAGTCAGCTGCTGCCTTCTTTTCTTCATCGCTGGCATCATCGCGGACCTTGGTCTTTCCACTTGCTATAGGATAGATATCAGCAAGCTCCTGGATTGTAAAAGGTGGCTCCTTAGGAAATGGACCCTCATGGTTAGGATCAAAGTAAGGCAGCTCTGGATGACGCTCTTTAAGCTCTGTGATGATAAGTCCCATCTGAAGTCCCCAGTCGCCCATATGGATATCGCCAATGACGTTATTTCCTGCGTACTTAAGTATTCTCTTTACAGCCTCACCAATAATGGCTGGGCGAAGATGTCCAACATGAAGAGGCTTAGCAACATTGGCTCCGCCGTAGTCAAGTATGATTGTAGGAGCATGACCTGGCATTGAAACGCCAAGGTGCTTCTCGTGGAGCATTCTTACAACGTATCCTCTTACAAAGTCTCCGGATACTGTGATGTTCAAAAATCCCGGCTTAACAGACTCAACCTTTTCAAACATCTCATTGTCCTGAAGCCTTGCAGCCACATCATCAGCGATGATAAATGGAGCCTTACCATACTTCTTGGCCCCTGACATTGCTCCATTGCACTGATACTCACAAAGATCAGGTCTGTTGGAAATTGTAACCCTTCCAAGCTCACGCTCGTAACCTGCTGCCTCGAAGGCATCTCCTACTTCCTTTGAAATTATCTCAAGTACTTTTTCCAAAATCGTTACCTCTTTCTATAATTACTTAATACCAAAGAAATCATCTATAACATACAGCCATAAGCTAAGAGTGTTGTCTGAGAACATTCCATAGTCTCCCTCTGATGTATACTCGGTATCACCCTCGTTCATGTACACAAACTTCTGGGAGTAGTCCACTGTCCAGGTATCTTCCTTATCATCAACCTCTACGCCGTAATAGTAAGTTGTAGGCTCCTCTGTAGAATACATACAGTAGTCAACGTCCATGTCAAGATCACTGAACTCATTGGCAAAGGTCAGGCAGTACATCATTGACTGTTCGAAGTACTCTGGTCCGCTGTTAAGGCTTGAATCAACCAGATGAACCTCTAAGAGCTCGTACAGAAGGTCTCTGTCGATAGTCCTTCCATCTTCCAAAACCGACTCATCGATGTAGTCACAGAACTCGCCAATTGTCTTGTTGCTTTCATTATAAACAGCAGTATTGTCATCTATAACGCCGGCACCTGCAATGTAAACATAATCATCAAAGTATGTGGCATAGGCATACTCATAATCCTCATACTCTGTGTCGTCATCGAATTCAAACTCGTAGTCTTCGTCCTCTGTGAAGTCGTCAAAAAACTCATCAAGCTCTTCATAGTCCTCATTGTCATCAAAGTCTTCGAATCCTTCGGCGGTTTCTATCACGTCCTTAAAATACTTGTAAGCCTTAGCAATGGCCATTCCAGCTGCAATTGATACGACCAAAAGAACTGCAAGAACAATTGCAACTACAGGCCATACCTTACTCTTTTTAGGAGCAACTGGTGGTACATCATAAACAGGCTGAAACGGAACTGCGTTGTTTGTATTTGCGCCCTCATTGTTAGTAGCTGCGCCATTTGCTGTTGCAGCGCTTTCCATCTCAGGATTTGCTGAAGCATTCACTGCTCCTGCCATAACAGGCGCACCGCACTTATTACAGAATTTCTGATCTGGACTTACCTCAGCCCCACAATTTGTACAAAACATTTTTATTCTCCCTCAAACACTCAAATAAACAAGTTGCATTATATTATATCTTTGCTCTGCTTTTCAAGCTCCCTTTGGGCTTTTGAAAAGCTGCATCCGCAAAAGTCCTGTCTGTAAAGTCCAAACATCTGGGACAGTTCAATGGACCTTTTATAGCCGTTTTTCTTTTTAAAATCTGATGGCAAAAATGTTACTCCCTCTTTACCTGCAGCCTCCTGCCCAACTTCATTAAGGACATCGGCGTTTTTTAGGGGGCTGATGGTAAGAGTTGTGGTCATATAGTCAAACCCTTTTTCCCTTGCCACTTTTGCACTCTCAGACAGTCTTAGTTCAAAGCACTTCCTGCAGCGCTCTCCACCTTCCTTGCAGTCTTCGAATCCTTTAACCGCCTCATAGAAATCTGAAGGCCTATAGTCTCCCTCTAAGATTTCAATCTTTCTGGCCTTTGCATCAGAGTTCATTTTGTCAAAAGAGCCTTCTTCTACCTGTCTGTTATACTCAGCAATAAGTCTTTTTTCTTCCTCTACTCTCTTTTTATATTCCCCTTCAGAAGTGATGTTTGGATTGTAAAAGAAAACTGTCACATCAAAGTACTGACGAAGGTATTCAAGGCAATAGGAGGAGCATGGTGCACAGCAGGCGTGAAGAAGAAGCCTTGGATATACGCCCTCTTTTTGAAACTCTTCTATTCTATTTTCTAGTTCTTTTGCGTAATTTCTCTTATTCATATTCCCAGTATACTTATGATCTCACTGGCTACTGCCTCAGGGTCTTTTCCGTCGGTATCAACCACTATATCGGCAGCATCTTCATAGCGCCCAGCTCTCTCCTCTTGAAGCTGTCTGATCTTTGAAAGAGGATCCTCGGTGCGCAAAAGAGGTCTTGAATCATCCCCTTTTATTCTCTCATAAACTTTCTCGGGGCTTGCCTTAAGGAAAACAACTTTTCCAGCTTCTTTAAGGAGCTTTCTGTTTTCCTCCCGAAGTGGAAGTCCTCCTCCAAGTGAGATCACCATGTCTCTCCAGTGGTCAGAAACTATAGTCTTAAGAAGATCTGTTTCCATGTCCCTAAATGCCTCTTCCCCATCTGTAGCAAAGATATCATTGATGGAGCGGCCTTCAGTTGAAACAATGGCGCTGTCTGTATCAAGGATGTCAAGGTCAAGCCTTTCTGAGAGGATATCACTTACTGTTGTCTTGCCGCTCCCCATAAAGCCCTCAAGGATTATGTTCCTTGTTCCGGAAACCTCCATGATAAGGGATCTGTAAACTCTGTCAGCCTGTTCATCGCTTATCCTGATGCCAAGATCAGCATTCCAGAGTTCATAGGCATCAAGTCCCTGGTAAAGGAGCATCTTAAGCCCTGAAAAGACCTTGGCTCCTGCTGCCTTTGAAAGCTTTAAAAACTTGGTCTCAAGTGGCTTGTACACCACGTCAAGAGCTGCATGTACGTGGCGGTAGAACTCTTCATCCTCTATAACTGCGCTGTTTACATCAGGGAAAAGACCTACTGATGTACATTGGATCGCGAAAAAGCTCTTTTCACTTAATAAAACCTGTCTGTAGTCCTTAATATCCATTGGGATGACGCGTGTATCCCCAACTTCATCAGCAATGGCTACAGCCTTCTCAAGGGTCCTGTTAAGGATGTAGACCTTAGAAGCGCCCTTTTGAATACACAAATGAGCAGTTGGCCTTGCAACGCCTCCTGCTCCTAATATTACGACGGTCTCTCCCTCAAGCTCTATGCCTTCCTTTTGCATAGCGCGGTAAAGACCTGTCATGTCCGTATTGTAACCGCGATAGCCGCCCAGTGCCTCATCCCTTACAAGGGTGTTTACCGCACCAATGCTATCAGCCAGTGGATCTATGTATTTAAGGAAGGAAAGAACATCACTCTTATAGGGAACAGTTACGTTCATTCCCTTGATGCCCAGTTCATAGGCTCCCCTTACAGCGTTCTTAAGACCGCCCTCAGCAACTTCAAAGGGCACATACACAAGATTGGTCTCTGTCATGTCTGCCAATGAATTATGTATAAGAGGAGACATGGTATGTCTTACTGGATTTCCGATAATTCCACAGGTGATAGTATTGCCGTCGGTATAATTTGGCATAGGCTGGCTCCTTACGCTTTTTTCTTAAGCCGAATTCTAACTATTATGTCAGTAACAATTGCAAATATCACAAGGCAGATAGCAAGGACCTGCGATACTGGAAGGCCAACTACAGGGATCTTAAGCTGATCCGTCCTAAGGGCCTCAATCCACGCTCTTCCAAGGCCATAGCCTCCAAGGTACAAAAGAATGTTCTCGCCAACAAACTTCCTATGTTTGAAATACAGAAGCATCAAAATAAACAGACACAGGTTCCACAAACTCTCATAAAGAAATGTGGGGCTTACCTGAATATAGTTGGTAGCATCAGACATGTGGGCCTTCATGAGCTCTGTGATCTCTCCAGAGCGCACCATCTCAACAGGAAGTCTCATGGCAAAGAGGTTATCGGTATACTCACCAAAGGCCTCTCTGTTTGTGAAATTGCCCCATCTTCCCATGGTCTGGCCAAACACAAGGCCAAACATTATGGTATCCCCAAGGAGGAAAAAGTTCTTTTTCTTGATCCTTGAGTAGATAAACAGAGTTGTAAATCCTGCTATAACTCCGCCGTAGATGGCAAGGCCACCATTTCTGGTGTTAAAGATTGAAAGAAGATCATCCTTGTAATAATCCCAGGCAAAGATAACATAGTAGAGCCTTGCACCCACGATTGAAAAAATGATTATATAAATTGCCAAATCCCAGTAATCATCAGGGTTCTGGTCTGACCATTTTGCAACTCTTGATATGATCAAAAGAGCTACCAAAAAACCAAGACCAATGATGACGCCGTACATGGCTATTGAAAATCCAAAAACTGAAAAGCTCTTGGGTACATCCTTAAGATATAGCCCTAGGTGTGGAAAGGCTATATCCATCTTCCCCATTATATCTGGCATAAAATCCTCCCTGCTTACAGACTCGAAATTGCCCTGCTATATCAGACGTTGAAACGGAAAAGGATCACATCTCCGTCCTGAACCACGTACTCTTTTCCTTCCATACGGACAAGGCCCTTTTCCTTGGCTGCTGACATGGAGCCCTCTCTTAAGAGATCTTCATAATTAATAACCTCAGCCTTGATAAAGCCTCTCTCAAAGTCAGTGTGGATCTTACCTGCTGCCTGAGGAGCCTTAGTGCCGATCTTGATAGTCCATGCTCTTGTCTCGTCCTCACCTGAGGTTAAGAAGCTCATAAGTCCAAGAGTTCTGTAGCTTGCTGCGATGAGCTTATCAAGACCTGACTCGGTCAGACCAAGGCTCTCAAGAAACTCTGCCTTCTCATCCTCATCAAGCTCAGAGATCTCAGCTTCGATCTGAGCACTGATCACGAACACTTCACTTCCTGACTTGGCAGCAAGGTCTCTGACAGCTGATACGTACTGGTTTGAAGCACCATCGTCTGCAAGGTCATCATCCTTAACATTGGCTGCATAAATAACAGGCTTCCAGGTAAGAAGGTCAAGGCTGTTTACAAAGGCCTTATCTTCCTCATCGTCAAGCTCAAGTTCGCTGGCCATCTTGTTATCTTCAAGGGTAGCCTTGATCTTTTCTAATATCTCAAGCTCTTTTGCTGCGCTCTTGTCCATGCGGGCAAGCTTGGCAACCTTGGCGATCCTTCTCTCAAGAACCTCAAGGTCAGCAAAAATAAGCTCAAGGTTTATTGTCTCAATATCCCTAGCTGGATCTACAGATCCGTCAACGTGTACAACGTTAGGATCATCAAAGCATCTTACAACGTGAACAATGGCGTCTGTCTCACGGATGTTTGCAAGGAACTGGTTTCCAAGTCCCTCACCCTTAGATGCTCCCTTAACAAGTCCTGCGATATCAACGAACTCGATGGTAGCTGGTGTAACCTTCTTGGAGTGGTAAAGATCTCCAAGGAGCTTAAGTCTCTTATCCGGTACTGCAACAACACCAACGTTTGGGTCTATGGTTGCAAAGGGGTAGTTAGCTGCAAGTGCCCCTGCGTTTGTAAGTGAATTAAAAAGTGTGCTCTTTCCTACGTTCGGAAGCCCGACGATTCCTAGTTTCATAATATTCTATATCTCCTTAAATTTCCTTTATTTTATGGGCTTTGCGCATTTTGCGATTTCGACCGGGCACCACAACGGGCACCATCTGTTTTTATTTCGCATCAAGTTTTATACCACTTTTAACGCGTCAGCCACAAGATCAATCTCTCTATGTTTTTCATCTTCCGTTATATGAACGTATAGATTCATTGTGATACCAATGTTGGAATGACCTAAAATCTTCTGCAGTGTCTTAGGCTTCATTCCTCCCTCAATACATCTTGTAGCAAATGTATGCCTGAGCACATGCATTGAAAAATGAGGAATACCTACGCGGTCACAATACTTAAAAAGTCCTGTATCATAAGTACTGTTCTTGACCGGTGTGCCATTTCTGCAAAGAAAGACTATATCTCTCCACTCCATCGGTACGAGCTTTAAGCTCTTATTTTTTACTCTTTGATTCTCCAGGATGCGGATTGCTTCATCAGTAAGAGGAATAGTTCTATAACCTGATTTACTCTTAGGAGGTCCTACTCTCCACTCACCCACCTTATAACGGAACTCCATCGTTCTCTCAATCTTCATGGTACGATTCTCGAAATCGATATCACTCCATTTAAGGCCTATCAGCTCTCCGGTACGAAGCCCAGTCTGTAACACAAAACGATATTGATTCTCATAGCTGTAACCAACTACCGCTTCGAGAAACTTCTTCTGAATATCAATAGTAAGGGCTTCTTTCTTATCAGAAGGCTTTCCCATATCACTCTTTACTGATTTCTTGCAGGGATTTGCGATGAGAACATCATTCTCTCTGGCAAATTCAAGCATGTTGTAAAGTGCTATTCTGGTCTGATAGATTGTAGTCGTCTTATAGCCTTCTTCAGCCATCTTGGAAAAAATCCTCTGACAATGAATCGGTTTAACTTCTGTCAAAAGCTTACTTCCAATAATGTCCTTAATATTGCGTTCATATCGTTCTGAATAGTTTCTTACCGTATTGGGTCTTACTGTCTGCTTCTTGATACTTATCCAATAATCAAACCAGGCATCTACAAGCATATCCGAAGCCTGGTCCAAGTCACTGTGTTCATCAATATAAGTAGCATCAGCAAGCCACTGTCGTACTTCCTGTAGTTTCTTGGATTTCTTTTGTCTTCTTTTACCGAATTTATCAACGAACCTAGCTTGGTATGTTCCATTAGCTCGCTGAACAATTCCTTCTCCAAGCTCCTTTCCTTTGAGATCTTTACCCATTGTAGGCTCCTTTCTAAGTTAAAGAAGCCCTAAATTAGCAGAGTATATTGTACACTAATTAGGGCTTCTTTGCAATGTTGTTTCATTTTTTCTATAGGCTGTAAAGCCCGAGTTTATCGCATTTTCAGCGATTATATCTCAACGTTATCCGAAATATATTTTTCAAATTCCTTACGCTTAACAAGCTTCTTTTTCCCAACATATAAAACAAAAGGACATCTTGGTGATCTAAGCAGGCTCTCAAGCTTGTTGATGCCGATATTGCTATACTCAGCAGCTTCCCTGATAGTCAATGCCACCTTATCCTTTATGGGTACTATCTGAGCCTGTTCTTTCTTATAAAACTCAGACTCCTTGTATTCTTTATCTGTTATAAGGTTTAGCATTCTTCACCTCCGCTGCAATTTATTCTCAGACAATCAATAATCTCTTCAGATATCTCTTCTCGTATCCTCGTAAACTTTCTTCTGACAGAGTCCGTAGAACACTCCTCTTCTTCGGCTATAACTCTGTAGGATTTCCCCTCAGACAAGTGTTTTTTGATGATGATGGAATCCTCTCTGCCAAAACCACTTAAAATATCTTCCAGCAGCTCAAAATCCATCTTCATAATGCTTACCATCCTTATGGTCTCCTCAAATTCAGGTGCATTCTCGATGCCTTTGAGTAGCCCCTTGGATACTTCGCCGGTTTTAAAAGCTTCTTCCAACGCCACATTTGCTACAGCTTCATTGGCTGTGGTATCACTGACAGTCGATGTTTGAACCCGGACTCCCAACTCACCTCGGCTACGGCTTCTCATACGCTCCTGCTCAGACTTGATCTTGTACTCCGTCTTTTTCTCAATCTTGCGGAGCATACCCGGAAAAACCGGGTAATACTCCAACATGATTGACAGCCTCTTCTCAGCAGGTGCCTTTTTATAGCTGTTAAGTAGGTCTGTATCTCTGATCTTCAACGCCATGCTGCACCTCCTCACTGGAACTTCTTCATGTAATACCATTCCAAATACTGTTTACGCTGCTGGAAATCCGGTGTTGAAATAAGAAGTCCGATGTCAACTCTTTGAAGCTGGTCGATAGCTTCGATTTCCTCATTTGTGAGATATGGTCTGATGCTGATGCCTTTCTTTAAGCCATGTTCCTCTCTAACCTGCTTAGCAGTTCTTCCAAGAACAATCCTGTTGAGCATGTCGCATTCATTGGAAAAGTGATATGGCTTTGGATTTTCCTTAATCAGCTGAATATTAGCCGTAAGTAGGGGAAACTCCGATCTTGCCTCCAACAAGCACTTAATAAACTGCTCCATTTCATTAAATTGATTAATATAAGCCTCTTTGAACCGAGCCGCTTTCTCGCCGCGATATCCCATGACTAAAAACGTGAACCCATCTCGAGTCAAGTTATAGCAAGGCCGCTTTTTCCCCTGCGCATCAGTATAAATGGTCAGCTCAAAATTGAGCTGGCGGAATTCTTCGGAGCAATCAAGATTTCTGATGTCCCTGATCACATTACGATGATCCTTTTCAAAAGCCTCAGCTATAGTTAGGCTGTCAACTTTTGCAACTCCACATTTGTCGGCAAATAAGCCGAATTTGTTTTTCGGTACTAATACACTTTTCATACGCTGTCCTTTCCGCCTGGAACTATCAGCGGTAGGATGCAAAAGGAGCCGATATCAATCCACCGACTCCTGCAAACAAAATGAGATGGCGCAGCAAGTAACAGTGGATGCTCTGGAAGATAAACACAGTTACGTTTATATCTTTCCTTATGCATCCCACCATCCTTAATGGCCATCTCAGGCAATGAGATTGTTTTGTGGAAGTAAGTACATTCAGCAAATACGTTTTATCGACGATTTTATTGAGCTATAAAATCATCAATGATAAAATTATTAATTAAGAAAGTATCACTTCCTGTTCTTTGGTTTAGTGAAGAAAGTAAGCATTTTCTCTATACTTCCTTCCCCTACATCTGAATTTTACAAAAACACCCCTCAAAAAAATCGGACAGGACGGACGCTCTCGGACGCTTGTGGACAAAAATGTCATACTAAATTTGGAGGCAGATGCTTTATGACATTCTCTGAATATGCTTTAGGGTTGTATCCCTTTCTTTCAAACGGAATAGACGAGGCGGAATATTTCACGCAAATGATAGGCAATTTTGTCAAGAATGGAGCTATAGAAGCATGTGCTCCACTTAACTTAAAACCAGATACTCAATATCGTTTTGTAAAAGGCTCTCGCAACCTTCTTACTAAATACGCAAAGTACATCTACAGTAACCGGGATATTGATAAATTTGAAAATTGGCTTGATCAGGTAATATTTGAAAATGATTCCATAGACACAGTTTGTGAATGGCTAACTGCACACGGTCTGTCATGTGACAATCCTTATAGAGAATGCTCACATCTTTTAGAACAAATTCTGATAAATATAATTAATAACGAAACCGTATCTGATAGTCATGAGAACATAAGTGAAATTGATTATGACCTGATTGCAGACATTGAAGCCAAGATAAAAAAGCTACCACGCCCCAAAGAAGTCAACGTTCCATCAGCGTATAGCAAAGAAGAGAAACCATACATAGAAGAACTATACAAAGCTTATGGAGATGCTGAGAATTTAACTTCATTTACAAAAAATGATCTGACTTCATATCCTGAATATGAAGAAGATCTTGACGAAAGGCGTGTAGACTATTACGCTGCCGAATCAATTAGGCGAGGCGTCCAGGAGCTCAAAGTACCGTCTTTAACAAATCAATTTGATGTACTAAAAGACTCAACATACAACGGCGTAAAAGATACTGCCAGAAAAAAATATCCAGATGGATATGAAAGAATGCTTTCCGTGATGGAACAAGCTGTTAAAGTTCCAGTACAAAGCTATCTTCTTAGTTCGTCTCCATATTGGATCAGCGAGACAATATTAAAAGGTGTATGCCATCACCTTGTAAATGATGGAAGAATAAAATGGGTAAAAGGAACAAGGAACAAAACAGATGAATAATGATTCAGTTATTGGCTCAACATTCGAAATGTCTCAAAGAATTCTTATTTTGATGAACTGCTTACCTGACATTGAATTAGACGAATCACAAATCGCAGCAATTGATTTTATAGCTGTATATGCTGCAGATTTTGAACTTTTAGATGAGAATTTACACGGATATGGCAACTATAGATTTAGCGAGTATTCTGCAAGAAAACCAATAGTTTCTTGTGCAGTAAGACAGTTGGTATTAAACAGGTTATTATGCATGAATACAAGAGATTCGGGATTTACTTATACTATCTCAGATACTGGAAAGGAACGCTGCGAAAAAATCAGGAATAGCTATGCCAAGGAGTATTCTATTGCTATAAAAGCCGTAATACAACGCTTTGATAATATAAGTTCTAAAGCAATGAACCGTGAGATTATACGTGTCACCAAATTATCATTGCATGAAGGAGACCAGCTATGAAAAGATTTTACATAGATAGACTAATTGTATCAGGCAAAGGTCATGAAGATTCTGTAATCGAGTTCAAACCCGGCGTGAACTTCATTCTTGGTCCTTCTAACACTGGAAAAAGTCTTGTAATGGAATGCATAGACTACGTATTTGGATTTTACCCTAGCAAGGATCACCCCTCAAAAATCGTAGATAATAATAATGGATACGAAAAAGTCACTCTGATCCTATCAACCTCATCGGGAAAGCTGACTCTCACAAGAACCATCGGTGAGCCAAGAATATATGTAAGCGGTGCCAAATTCACACCTGGATACTACAGCACAAATCATAATGCAAAAAGCAACATTAACTCAATATATCTGCATTTACTTGGCATAAATGAAGAACACAAGATTCGATCCGCCCAAAGAGGAAATCGTACACAAACCCTTACCTGGAGAAGCATTCTTCATCTATTCTTTATAAAGCAGGCTGATGTTACCAGGGAAAGCTCTCCTTTATTAGCTCCTGGTGGTTTTGGTGATACAACTTCATTAGCAGCGCTATTATTCCTCTTAACAGGGCAAGATGCCACGAACCTCTCAACTTTAGAAGATCCCAAGATTACCGAAGGGAAACGCCAGGCATTGGTTGATTACCTAATTGATAAGGTCAACTATGCCGTGACCAGACGTACAGAAATCGAAAAAGAACTATCCTCAGCCCAAGAAACTGATTCATATATAAATATTGATCAGCTCCGTCAACAAATCGCAGAAATACAGAGTATGATAAACGATGCCACGCAGCAAAGTCATGATCTCATGTCAGAAATATATCAGTTAAATGGCAAACTTTCCGAAGCCAGGACTGTAAAACAGAGCTTTTCTAATCTACGTATACAATATCAGTCAGATATAAAGAGAATAGGTTTTATTGTTGATTGTGCATCTAATACTGATACGAACGCAGCAAAAGTCATGTGTCCAATCTGCGGCACTGAAACCGATAATAAAATGGATTCTTCAATAATAGTATCCTCAGCTGCAGAGCTACACAAAATCAAGCAAAACCTTAATGAATTGGATTATGCACAGGAAAGCATAGATAACCAAGAAGAGAATCTCATTGCCACAATAAATTCACTAGAGGAAAAACGTTCAAATATTGATAATCTTATCTCAGAGCAGTTGCAACCACGATTAGCGAATTTCCAGAACAAACTTGAAACCCACCTTAAATATATCCGCTTATCAGACGAACTTGCCTTAATCCGAAAAGCAGAAGCCGAGTTAAGGAATGAATTATACGAAAAAGAAACTCAGGAAATTCCCAAAGAAACAGAATATCATATAAAAGACGACTATAACGCTCAGCTTATTCATGGATTTGAAGAAAGGTTACGTCAAGTATTAAAAGAGTCAAGATTTGGCGGCGCAGAAACCGCCCGCCTTAACATGGATAATTTTGATATTGAAATCAATAAACTTAAGAAATCTGTTTGCAGTGGTGGCGGTAATTGTGGTATTCTCAACACCATCACTGCTTTAACCATGAGTAACTATCTGATTGAACTAAACCGCCACGCTCCAGGATTTTTTGCTGTCGACTCTTCTTTGACACAGCTTTCAGAGTCGGATTACAAAGAGCAAAACGAAACCATAAAGCAGAATTTCATAGAATATCTAATAAAACATGAACATGGACGCCAGATTATATTCGTAGAGCAAAAGAAACGTATGCCATTTATCCCAGAAGAAGATGAACAAGCTGGAATACACACGATTATTTTTACTCACGACAGGAATAATGGGCGCTATGGATTTTTAAATGATGTATACAATCCAGAAGACCAGCAATAAAAAACATCCGCCAGATCTACATATAATTCATAGATTTGGCGGATAAATAATCACTTCTAATTACAAAACTGGTTGTCAACAACTCATCATATCCCTATTTTCCAACTTCCTTTTTTGGGTGACCCCTCACGCGTAATAATACCATCTTTCTTGAGCTTGGCCATAGCTTTTCTGATTCCAATCTCAGATATTCCAATGCGAGAAGCCAATTCTTTTTGTGTAATAGCACTATTTTCTTTAATCAGACTGAGTATTTGTTTTTCTGTATCGCTTAGATTAGCGTTACCGATACTTTTATCCGATACTTTATCCGATACTTTATCCGATACTTCTACGCTACTTTCTGTGTCTATTCCATAATTAAGATTCCAGAAAGTAACATTGAAATCAGACTCATCCGAGAAAAATGCAGGCAAACGGTCCTCCGTTATGTTAGCTGATGCCTTATAATCATTCATGATTTCCTTAATTCCACTACCAGAACGCTCCATGAGCTGCAATCTGTGAAAGATATCTGCCAAATATGGATTACGTCTTCTGGAAGCGATATGGTAAAGATCCCTTTTCTGAATAGGAAGACCTTCAACCATCCCTCCCGGAGATGTAATCTCTATCCTATTATCAAAGATATCAAGATGTACTTCACTTCCGATTTCCATGTAATCACGGTGTACAAGTGCATTCACCAATGCCTCGTGAATAGGTCTTTCTATATAATCAGGCAGGTCGATACGTGAATTTGGAAGCTTCTTCCATTTCAGGTGATTATGTTTCTTGGCAAATGCCTCAGCAGCCTCAAGAAGTGCCAATACATTCCCCTGATATTCTGCGTTGTCTACAGCATCAAACGATCCACCTGACATGTTATTTCCTGTCCATCTGGTACAAAAAAGCCTAGAATACTTGATTGGACAATCATCTGACAAAAGAAGTCCTGCATTAGTAATCCTGCCATCTGCATTGCATATCTCCCAGGATTGAAACATATCATCTTCAAAACTTTTCCCTGTCCTGGCATGATATAAAGACTTCAATCTTGAAAAGCTGAAATCTTTCATACTATATTCAGAGACGAGTGAATCCCAAGACTTATTACTGCCTTTAAGAGAAAGTCTTCGGATTGTTACAGCATCTGCTTTCATGCTGGAATTGCCAACACGAGTAAATGCCACCATCTCGCCCTTGTATTTGTAAAAATATGGGGTTTCTGATCCCGGATGTACATAAAGAATGACCAATACCTTTTCAATACCATCCTCATCCTTTACGGTTTCAAAAGAAAGCTGTATTTCAGGGCTTGGATCAACTCTGTTCCTTATAAATTCACTGAGTTTGTCTGCAACGTACTTAGGGTTGTCAAGACCAACTACCGTGTCATCATCAGCAACGCCATATATTAACGCCCCTCCGTCAGTATTTGCATAAGCAACTACGCTTTTAAGCCAGCTGATAGGCTCCTTTTCTTCGAGCATTTCCTTTTTATCATATTCAGTTGCTTCCCCAAGATACTTTTTTAAATCAAATTTCATGTACTATATCCTCTCCTATGCACTACCGGTACACAACTCCAGCGCATATCCTATCTTTTATAACATTTCTTGGCACACCAATTCGATCCAATCTGCTAATATAAATAAGATTCATAAGATTAGCTGCCGTGTCAGCAAGTTCACCCGTTACTTTCATATAATTTCCATGAGTCGTTGTATTTCTAAATTTAACAAATCTATCAATACAATCCTCAAAAGCCTTAATACTACCAGTAAAACAAGCTGGCTGAATCATAATTTCAGCATACATGTGAAGCAAAGCCTTTATCTTATCCCCAGCTGCCAGATCCCAATGATTGATACTACCTCTTATAAGATCATACGTCTTGGGCTGAAGTGCATTCTCACTTTGAGCATGTTCTTCAACCAGCTTTCTAACATCATCAATAAGCTTTTGAAAAGCAGGATTATTCTCTGCAGTAATCTTATGAAGTGCAGCCTCACATTCTAGGCATGTGCATATTTTCTTGATTCTGTCAGGAGTGATCCATAAAACATCATCCTCCTCTTCCGGCAAAAAATCCAATGAAAAATAAGGCCTTTTTTCTTTCTCATCATAAATCATCTTAAACAATGGCGCTATTGAGTTTCCAAGATTTTCAAAACTTATGCACCTGAGCCAATCCTTTTCTGTTTGAGTTCTAAACCTGTTCAAAACATGCAACTCGGCATAATCCGTAACAAATTGATGCTCGCCATAGGTTTCATTCTTCAGCAAGGCAATTTCATCAAATGCAATATTTTTTCTAAATGTCAGAAACTGACACATCTTTAATACAGCGTTATAAAGAGGTACAACCTCATCCATTCCTACTCCGCCAGGTATTGTTATCTCCATACTTGTAACAGTATTATCCAGCACCCTGCCACTAATACCCTGTCTCTCTGTAATATGAGATTCTATATGTAAATGGATTTCCTTATCTCTTATTGAAAAAACATGATTAATCGAATCATCGTGACATTTTATTCTATACTCGCCATCTTCCATGTCCATTTCAAGTCTATTGGGAATAAACAGCTTAGCAAGTATTCCGCCAGTAAACCTTATGCCTACACACTCTTGATTATCAGTCCCTTTACCTAAAACATAAATATCTGAATTATAGTGGCAAAGTC
The DNA here is from genome assembly GCF_017940685.1 of Butyrivibrio sp. Taxonomy (GTDB): domain Bacteria; phylum Bacillota; class Clostridia; order Lachnospirales; family Lachnospiraceae; genus Butyrivibrio. Next base: position 29,159 of record NZ_JAGAYD010000148.1, read on the forward strand.
CATTTCCTAATTCAAAAGGCTCTTTCTTAAAAATGAGTAGATCTTCTCCGCTCATTGTGTTTGTTCTTATGAAGCCTTTCTGCGGTGTAATAGAAACGCGCCCCTTATTTTCATTTATAAAGTCAAAAGAAAAGCCATCAGCATACTGGATAACACGAATTTCTTCTTCAATACCTGCAATTATTCCATAGTTCTTAGCTTCCATAGCAGCCTCTTCTATTTATTATCTTCCATTAACAGTCGAATAGCATCACTTACCCTTTTATAATCATTGGTTCCAACAGGATAAGAAGGGCTCTTGCGACCAGCGACCTTTCCGTCGTACACCATCTGCACTTTAATAACAGAGTGAAATATACCTCCTTCCCACTCTTCATCTCCAATAGATACTTTATATTCTGTACCCTTGGGATGTGGTTCTGAAGCCGCAATTCTTATTGCATTTCTTGGGTAAAATGTCCTCATGATTGTCTCCTCTCAATCCGTGAAAATAACCTATCACCTAAAGTCCCGTCATTTTATACCAAGGATTATGTAGGTACAGGAACTTCCATAAGCTCATAGAGCTTACGTTGCTTATTGGTTATTTCAGACAGATGATGGGCTTTGCCGGGCTGCTGGTAGTATTCGATGACATCCAGCTCGTCAAGCAGTGACTGCATTGTGTAGTCGCTGAACAGGCCATTTTCATCCATCTGCTTTTTGATATAAGACATCAGCTGCAGTGCTATGAACTGCACGAAGAGCTTGCCTTCAAAGTTTTCCTCTGATGCGACAGACATCCTGCGCATTGAAAGGCGCTCTTTGAGGTTACCAAAGGACTTCTCGATAAGATCCTTCAGCCTGTATATACGCAGTGCTTCAACAGGATCCTTGATGCCATTGGTCATGAGAGCAAAATAGCCATAGTTACGCTCAGCCTTACGTATAGCATCCTCATTGAATGAGTAAACTTTTCCTCTTACTGGTGTCTCATGTATTGTAAAGTACTTCTGGTACAGCTTTGTATCTTCCGGATCAGGAGTGCCATTTACCAGGTTGTTTTCAAGGCGGTCAAGCATCGCATTGAACCGTACCTTGTCATCAGTAGCTTTCTGGTCATTGTAGTAGAAATGG
>NZ_JAGAYD010000015.1 GCF_017940685.1 Butyrivibrio sp.
GATTCGACATAGCAGCTCCTTCCAAGTCGTAGTGAAATGTTCATCATTCGACTTTAAACATAGTAAAATGTACGTTATTCGAATCCATTATGAACTTGTTTAGTGGCGGCAGCTATCCGCCTAATAATTTAGCGCTTACGATACAATCAAGCCTAACGAGGAGAAGGTTCTTGATGCACGGATATCACGTGAGGCATTTGCTAAGGATGCTGAAAGTGCATATCAGCAGATTCAGGATCTGATTGACAGATTCCAGAGGATTGATGCTGCTATTGTTGCATCTAATGCCAACACAACTATCAACACCTCCTATGGCTCTTTTACCGTAGCAGGAGCTATCTCCCTTAGAAGCAGACTACGCGGGGCAGGATCATATGACGGAAATGCGGATTTTGAGTCTGTGCTTCTGGATAAGATGAGGGATGACTTCCATACGAGAGTGGCCTTGGCTGCAACGAAAAATCAACAGCTTCAGAGTACTGCTGAGAGTATGAGGCTTTCTATTCTTGGCAAGGATTCCAAGGTTAAGGATGATAAACCACTTGAGGTAGTTGAAGTTTATGTGAAAGAGAATACCACTGAACTGGTGGATCCGCTCGATGTTTTGAGAAAGGTAGCAAAGCTTCAGGAAAAGAGGGATACACTTCTCACTGAGCTTGACACTCAGATCAAGGTATCCAATGCAACAACCTTTATTGAGGTCTGAGCAGCCGATAGATGAATAATTGCCTGCAACACGAAAACTTCAAACCCGGTTTCCCTGTAACAGGGTTACGTTACAAATACCAATACGGCAAATATTGGAAGAGTTCAGAATGGTGCAGCGGAAAGCACGCGAGACTCATACTCTTGTATACGCAGGTTCGAATCCTGCTTCTGAATCCCGATGATGGGTGGATAATACGGAGGCTGTATAGTAAACAGCCAACATCATCAACTGTTTTGCGTTTTGGTTTAGCCGTGAACTATCACCGGTCAATTGTAATTCCTTTAATCATCAATTGGAAACTGCGAACGTGATTTAGACATAGAGATATGTTGAAATCCATGGTAAAGGTTAGGGCGCTAAACCGGTTGGGCTGAAGTTATCCTCATGGCTGTGTTGTAGGCAATATAATAATCATTTCAGAATTTTATCATAAAGTGTACCTCTGATATGCTAAGCGGCAAAAGGCCTTGCAGAAATGCAGGGCCTTTTGTCGCCTTTCAACTACGCGGTGAATGACAGAAGATAGAACGTGCTTTACCATAAGTGTCAACAACACAAATTCAAGAAGATTGAGGAAGAGAGGTGTCAAAGTGTTAAAAATAGCAGAATTTGATCTATTGAAAGATGACAGCTACACAGATGCGATACTTAGTCGTTTACAGGAAGACTACGCTACTGAAGAAGAAATCGAGGATGGCTGTTGCTATGAGGTTTCTATTCAGGATATTAAGTTTCGGTGTGCATACACAGATGATGAAATGAGAGGAATTATACGAACCTGTGTAAAAATCATGAAAGAGTTAATAGATATAAACGCAAACGGGTATACTAAGGAAAAATTCGATAGCTACGATGCTTTCGGAGAAGAAAGTGATAATTCGCCAGAACATTTTGGCAAGATGTTAGATAGATGTAAAGACTATGAAACTGAGAAGCTAAACTTGCTAATTGCTGAAATGGCAGAATATACACGCGTGGGTGGCGCTTGGTTCATGTTCATTGCTGCACCGGGATTTAGACATGTTATTTATGCCATTTTTGAAAGGATGTTAGATGATTCAGATGATGAAGATATGTGGTTTTCGTGTTTGTACTTTTTGATTCGCGGAGCTATGAAAATGCATTCTGATGAGATTTAAACATAATGAGGTTAAAAAGAGATGAACATGAGATTAAGTGAGTTAGCTAGTAGTTTTGCGGCAGATAGAAAGGTGCGAATAGTTGAAAAGGATAAGTTATGACAAGTGATAATATGCATTATTGCAATAGCTTTTCGGAACAAAATAAAGTATTGGTTGGACATGACTACGGGGCAGCTGTATGGATACAACCCGTCAATGTTGATGTTGAGGAAAGAATTACGGATAAATGTGTTCACGAAGTTGGGATGGAGATATCCGTTGAATCAGATTTCTTTATGAAAGCTTTAGAGGAAGGCTTTTTGAAGTTTTTTGATCCTGAACTAAAGGTAAATGCCAAAAGGTATACTACGGCATTTAGTGATGGTGGAAGATATTTGACAGGCCTTGAAAGAGAAATTCTTGAACCAAACTTTTTTACCTATGAAGAGATAAGAGATGTAATTGACTATTACGAAAGGCTTATAACAGATTATGATAGTTCGAGCTGCAGTATGGAAGTAAGTAATTTGATTAAGGTGATAGACCTGCTAAAAAAGATGATAGCATTGACACCGGATGCTGATTACATATCTGTAATGAGCTGATAATTGTGATTTTTATTCGTGCCTGAGCTCTTGGGAAACAACCCCAAGAGCTTTTTTCAACTACGAGTTTACTGACAGCAAATATTTCCTAGACTTATACTTTTTTCATGAATAAAAGATTATACAACTATAGATAAGTTGAGTGTCCATATTGTAATCATGTATTCATGTGGATCAAAACTAATATGAAAATGAGAGAGAACTAACATATGGGAATGTACGATACATTTTGGGGAACTTATACCTGTTTACACTGTGGTAAAGAAGTGGAATTTGAAGAGCAGACCAAGGACTTTGAGTGCCTTCTTGAAGATTTTAAGCTGGGTGATTACGTGGATAGAGGAAACAGGAGCTATTTCTATGAATTTACCTATGAATGCCCAGAGTGCCATGCTGAAACAGATCTTAGTATCGGGATCAAAAAGGGGCAATATGTGGGAGTGTTCTTAAAAGGCGATGCGAAGCGCATGGATCCGGAAGAACTTGAGAATATTGAGGATGGCTATCAGCGTAAGAGAGAGTATGAGAAGATGTGCGCTGACAAACTTGGATGCGAGACGGCCGGAGGCCGCTTTGATAAGCTTGTAGCACTCAAGCCGGGGGACACACTTCGGGTACTTGAAACGGACTGGAAGATTCTTGAAGCGTACTATGAGGAGCCGAGGAAAGGCATTATGTCTATGCTTCACCATCCAACACTGGTATATCGAGCGGAATCTGAAGGTGTGTCTCGTATAATCACAGCTTCTGTGAATCCGGTTATGTCTAAGCTCTATTATAGAGTTTTCGAGGGAGACCTTGAGCATTCAGAATTTGTTGAGTGGCTTGCTGAACATAACCCCAAACGATATGCAAGAGAACCAGGCAGTGTTTTAAAAGAGATACCAGATGGTGGTGTGATCTGGACTGCTGATGAAGTGAGCACAGAAAGCGGACATAGATTTTTTGACATGGAAAAAGAAATGCTAGGCGATGGAGATGGTAGAGGCGTGACTAAAGATGGTGATGGTATGGCAAAGAAACCAACAAGAGCAATCATGTACAGAAACCTTGAGGGCGATGTAGAGGATCTTTTATCGTATGTTGAGCATATAGAAAAACAGCGTGAAGAAGCATGGGAAAGAGTACGTGAATGGAACAAAGATTCTGAGATTCAGCAGGCTGAGGATAAAGTGAAAGCTGCATATAAGAAATTGTCAAGAGGCTTTGCTCCGGATGATGATCAATGGGAACAGATTGAAAAATGGGAGAAAAAGCATGCTGAAAAGTATCACAAACCTCCCAAGACTAAAGAAATCACTAAGAAACTCTTAAATGGTCCTAACTACAGCTATCAATTTGAGTATTCGCCGATAGGGACACTTGGCAGTGTAGTATGTACGGTATGTGCGGAAAAGGCAATGAGAAATAGTTTAGACAGCATGTCAAGATACAACGAACTCATGGAAAGGTATAATGCGCACTTTTCATTTGGTGAGGTTTAGATAACCAAGAAGCATGAGAATCCGAATTTTAAACCTACCGAATTCGGTAGGTTTTAGGCTGTAGACAGAGTCTGAGCTCTTGGGAAATAATCCCAGGAGCTTTTTTCAACCGCAGGTATAGAGACAACTGGCTTTCCATAGACTTATACTTTTTTCATGAAATACAGAAATCAAGGAGATGCGTTTTTATGAAGGTTATAAGTACTGGATCCAAATTTGATATATATCCAGATGATTTAAAAAGTTACGATAAGCTTCCCGCTGATTATTATGTGGTTAGATTTGTTGAGAAACAAGGATTCTTTCTTGAAAAATATTCCGAATTCAAGATAACAGATACTAAGATATATGGAATTCATACGCAGAAGGCTGATAAAGTGCTGGATTCATTTGCGGTTTTTAAGAGAAGCCTTGGCGTAATACTAAGTGGTGATAAGGGAATCGGAAAGTCGCTGTTTTCTAGGCTATTGGGCGTGAAAGCAATAGAGAAGGATATCCCAGTTATTATTGTTGATGCCTATAAAGAAGGAATAGGGGCTTTCTTGGATAGTATTCAACAGGAAATAATGGTGCTGTTTGACGAGTTTGATAAGACTTTTTCTGAAAAAGAACACGGCGCAGAGGCTCAAAATAGCTTGCTGTCTTTATTCGACGGAGTAGCTTCAGGGAAGAAACTATTTGTAATAACATGCAATGAGCTAAGAGGACTTAACGATTTTTTAGTTAACAGACCTGGAAGATTTCATTATCATTTTCGATTTGATTATCCAAATGAAGAGGATATCAGGAAATACCTTAGAGATGCTATTAGAATAGACGCTTCTTCTGAAGTTGACAAGGTGGTTGATTTTTCTAAAAGGGTTGCGCTTAACTACGATTGTCTTCGTGCAATAGCTTTTGAAATAAATAATGGTCTGGAGTTTTCAGAAGCTATTAAAGATCTAAATATTGTAAATATAGAAAGAGAGAAGTTTCAATTGCTTGTTCTGTTCAAGGATGGATCGACTTTGATAAACAAAAAAGTATCGATGGATTCATTCAGTAAAGAAACAGAAGAATTCTCACTTTACGAAGTGGGTGGCGGATATGCTGGAAGTATTTCGTTCTGTCCTTGTGATATAAAGTACAACGCAGGTACACGTGAACTTTATCTGGAAGATGAAGATGTGGTACTTGGATACGACGATTACGATCTTGATTATGACGAAAGCAAAAAGAAGGTAGACGGCTTGAGAAACCGTGGAGTCAAGAAAATAGTGATAAATAGAGTAAATGAGAATAGACTTCATTATGCTGTTTAAGCTAAACGCGATAATTCGCTAAGGAGAATAACGCTTTATGAATTTGCCTATTACAGTTAATCAAGAAGATTTATTGGAAATTCTACTCAACATTGCGCCTGCAAGACCGGTGTTTATTTGGGGAGCTCCCGGAATAGGAAAGTCTGCCTTGGTTGAGAAGTTTGCCATGGAGGTTGGCCTTGAGTGTGTTTCGCTTTTGGGCTCTCAGCTTGCGCCGGAGGATATTATTGGAATTCCACAGATAAGAGGAGAAACTTCGGAGTTTCTTCCGCCTAAGATGATTGCTAGAAAGGAGCCATACGTTCTTTTCCTGGATGAGCTTAATGCATGTACGCAGGAAGTGCAGAAGGCATTTTATAGTCTTATATATGAGAGAAGGATTGGTGAGTATCACCTTCCTGAGGGCAGTGTAGTTATCGGTGCAGGAAACAGAGCCCAGGACTCCGCCATTGTAAAGACCATGTCTAGTGCGCTGATCAATAGGATGTTCCATGTTCAGCTCAAGCCTGATGTTAAGAGCTGGCTTTCATGGGCTTATGAGAGCGGTATTCATAGCTGGATAACTGATTATATCAGTCAGAGGCCAGATCATCTTTTCTCTGATCCACCCAAAACCGAGGAACCCTTTTCTACGCCAAGATCCTGGCACATGCTCAGCGATGCGCTGAAGGAGTTTGGCGCTGGAGATAAAGAGATTCCAATCGAGACGATCAGAATGCTTGCTTACGGAAGTGTAAGTGCGAGCCATGCTGGGATGTTTGCAGCATTTGTTAAGCAGCTCGATAACAAGTATTTGCTTGAAGATATTATCAAAGGTGAAGCCAAGTGGCCTGATAAACCTGAGGATAGAGATGTACTGTACTTCCTCGCTCAGTCCTTCCGAGCAAGACTTCTTCATGATCTGCCTACGCAGAAGTCGGAGATAGACAAGAAAAATCAGTATTTTGCTCATAGGGCGAAAGCTCTTTTGAAGGAGCTGGCACAGCTTAACTATGAGCTTGCACAGATGGTGGTATCTGCAGATGATGGCAAGATCCTTCCTGAGTGGTTCATGGTTGAGATAGTAAGGGATTTGCCACGCCTTGCATCACAGGATAAGAAAAAAGATGGGAAAACAGCGTAAAGAAAAAGAAGATCCAAATCTCATCCGGCTTAATCAAGGAATTGCAATTCTTGATGAACACGATGTATTTAAGCATCTGATTCTATTTAATCTTAGAATTGCAGGAAAGAATGAGCTTGGAAAGAAAACTCCTGCAATCTCTAATTCTAATGGACTAATTCTGGTTAACAAGAATATAAGTCTTTCACCTAAGCAGTGGGCATATGCTATAGCCCACTGCATTTTGCATAATTGCTTTGGACATTATGATGAGGATAAGGTTCCCGGGTATTTCGAGGTTGATGAAACCGGAAAAAAGATAAAGAGGGTGAACTTCAACAAAAAGCTTTGGAATATAGCCTGTGACATATATGTTGATAGATTTCTTCATGATATCAGACTTGGCGAGCCGCTTAATCAGTCTCCTGTCGGAGTTATACCCTTCAGTATCATGGAGGATGAACAAAAGATATATGACTATCTTATCAGGGAAAACTGGAATGAGGATAACAACATATACGGAGTAGGTGCGCTGGATTCCATGGACATGGTCGGATTGGACAAGCCCTTGGTGTACAAAAAGGACCGATGGGGAGTTCAGGAACAGAATGAATTTGCCAGTGATTTTGCTTATTATCTGGCTAAGTCGGTTTCCAATGCAATTGATTATGTGGCTGATCATGAGGATGATAACTCTTTTGGAAAAAGAATTGCCAGCTGGTTTATAAATACGTTTCCACTCTTAGGAGCTATCGCATCGTCCTTCAAGATAGTGGAAGATATAAATGAATGTAGAAAATATGACATCAGTACTGCAGCTGTTGACGCCTATGAGGGAATTATCTATATCAATACATCAAAGAGCATGTCTGATGAGGAGTGGCGCTTTGTTATGGCGCATGAATTCATGCATGCAGCTCTTTTACATCATACAAGAGCTGCAGGTAGGGACCATTATCTTTGGAATATTGCAACGGACTACGTTATCAATGGCTGGCTTGTAGATATGAAAGTGGGATCAATGCCAGAAGGCGTCTTATATGATCCTAAGCTCAAAAATATGTCTGCAGAAGAAATCTATGATGAGATCATTCTGGATATGAGAACCTACATGAAGCTTAATACCTTCAGAGGAAACGGTCAGGGCGATATCATGGGAAAAAGAGCTCCAGCCTCCTTTGGAGGGCAGGGAAGGGGCGTTTCTTTAGATGAGTTCTATAGGAATGCTCTTAATCAAGGGCTTGAATATGAATTGGCAAGAAGGGGCAGAGGCTATATTCCTGCAGGGCTTGTGCAGGAGATAAGGGCGCTTGCGGTACCACCTGTGCCTTGGGATGTTAAGTTATCAGAGTGGTTCAATGCACATATAAGGCCGCTTGAAAAACATAGAAGCTATGCTCATCCCAGTAGGAGACAGAGTAGTACTCCGGATATTCCAAGAGCAAGCTATGTGATCACAGAGACAGATAATGCAGCCAGAACTTTTGGAGTGATCATTGATACCTCAGGATCAATGAATGCTGAAGATATTGGAAAAGCGCTGGGGGCTGTATCAAGCTACGCTGCAGCAAGAGACGTAATGGCTGCCAGAGTGATTTTTTGCGATGCGGATGCTTACGATGGTGGCTACATGACTCCGGATGAAATCGCAGGAAAGGTCAAGGTTGTTGGCCGAGGAGGAACAAGAATCCAACCTGCCGTAGATCTTTTGCAGAGAGCAAAGGACTTTCCTAAGGACGGACCAATACTGATCATTACTGATGGATGGATCGAGGATCACCTGGATATTAAGCGTGAACATGCCTATATACTTCCCACCGGAGGAAGGCTTCCGTTCAGGGCTAGAGGTGAAGTTTTCTACATGTAATTTAAAGGGCGATAAATAGTACACCTTATGAGTACAATAAGGTAGTAGGAGATACTATGACTACTAAAGAAAAGATCATTTTTGAGATAAATGGTGCTGATGCTAAGAAGCTAAAGAGATTTGAGCGACAGCATAAGAACTGCCCTATGGGAATGGAGGGAGGAAGATTTTCTTATACATTTATACCCACAGGTCTTGGACTTGCAATAACAGTGAAATGCTCGTGCGGACAGCAGCTTCTTCTCGGAGACTTTTTAGATGGACCAGGTGCGGAGTATGATGAGGAAAATTTACGGCCATTAACTGAGGATGGCATTAAGAATAAACAGTTTGAGGAAGCTGCTCTGATGATACTAGGTCTTGAGGATCGCAGATTCTTTAAGATGGCTATTGGACTGGAGCAGTCCTTTGAGATTGTTTATGCCTATGCTGTGGGAGTCGCACGTTATGGAGATCCAAGGATATCAAAGGCGATTCTTTATAAGGTAAGCGTAAATGCACTGCATAGACAAGTGAAGAATTATACAGGGACTGAAGAAGAAAACCTGGAGAAATTCTTTGAGCATTTTAAGTCAGTGGTTTTGGAAGAGATGGATAAGTACCATTCTGACAATGAGAGGCTTAGAGAAAAGTGTTTGAGCAAGCAGAATAAGTATTGATGACCATTTTGCCCAAGTGGGAAAAATGGATGAAATGGGTGTTGCACAAAAAGGAGATTGAAAATGGGAAGAGACGAAAACGTTATTATTTTTGAAAATGCACAGCTGCTCTGCAAGGAGAATAAAAAACTCAGTGAAGCAATTGCGGCGTCAAATTCTGCACAGAAGCTGATTTTGGAAAAGGATCAGATTCCTGAAGCTGATAAGAATAGATATGAGGAACAGGCAAAGGTTGTCATTTCAAAAAAGAGGTCCTATGAAGCAGCAAGTGCGTATAAAGATATGAAGGTGGCAGTTCATAACTTTGCTTCTGCATCAAACCCGGGCGGTGGAGTAGTTCGCGGATCAACAGCTCAGGAGGAGTGTTTGTGCAGATGTTCAACGCTGTATTTTAATCTTGATGTAAAGGAAATGTGGTATGGGTTTTATAACCCACATCGTGCAGCTCACGATCCAATCCATAACGACGATATTATCTATACGCCAGATGTAGTAGTGTTTAAGACTGATACGGCGTATCCGCAGGTAATGCCAGAAAATGAATGGTATAAGGTTGATGTTATAACCTGCGCTGCGCCGAATCTCAAACCTAACCCAACAAATTATTTTAATCCGGGTGATGGCAACAAGCAGGCTAAGCTCAATGACAATGAGCTGCTTGCGCTTCATGAAAAGAGACTTAGGAGAATTCTTGAAGTAGCTGCTAATAATGGTGCTGAAGCGGTAATCCTTGGTGCCTTCGGCTGCGGAGCATTCCAGAACAAGCCAGAGGTTGTAGCTTTGGCAGCTAAGAATGTGATTAAAGATTATTTGCATGCCTTTAAGGTAATCGAGTATGCGGTTTACTGTGGCCCAAGGGATGATAGGAATTATAAGGTGTTTGAAAGGACGCTGAAGTTGTTCGCACAGGAAAAGAAATAAAGTGATAGCATTGAAATGCTAATAAAAGAAGTGATTAGTAGAGCAAAGAATAGCAGGTGTTTGTTAAAATAATTTAACAAACACCTGTTTGTACATTGGGGGTTGAATATTTCTTGAAATGTGGTAAAATAAGTAAAATTGAAGTAATTGCTCATGCTGATTAACTAGTAAATTTCACGGATACATATAATTTAATATAACAGGTGTTACAATGGCTAATAATGATCAGATTAATAATCAAGAGTTTGCTGATATTGTTAGATCTGCACGAGGCAATAGAAGCCTAAGAGAGTATGCTCAACTTGCAAACGTTAGCTATATGACAATATATAAGGCTGAGCGAGGAGAGTACATACCAAGTTCAAAGACAATCAAGAAGTTATCTACAGGGCTTGCCAATCCTCAGAATGGTGTTACGTATGAGGATATGATGGTGGCTGCTGGATATCAGGATAAGGAAGCCGTGTCTGAAACGGCCAGCATTTTAGCTGAGCAGATGGTAGAAGAATCCTATTCTGACAATAATAATCAGCCAATTGTCACGATAAACCATAAAGGAATTAGCATGGCTGGCAATAGGGGAAGATTAGACTATCTCGAATACGAGAGACGGGTAACAGGGATTATTCTTTCATCGATGGTGCAGAACAATATATATTTCAGTAATAATAGAGCTTATGATGGAGGCATTAGATCAAGAGTACCGGATGTTATTCTCGATATTGAGAAGGCTCCAATTACACAGTGGTGGTTTGAAATAAGATATTTTTCAGAGACACGAAGGTTTACACCTATAAGTGTACAGCTTACATTAGCGAATGCTCTTGCATATCAAAACTCTAAGACAACAAAAGGATCTATTGTAGTAAATACTAAGGATGCATTTGATTTTTTGGCAAGAAGGGCTTATCAAATCGCTTACAGAGGAGAGTTGTCGGTAATATTGGTGGATGAGTTCGAACAGAAGGTGATAGCAGAGCGCTATTTATCAAATTATTTTGAAGGAGATCATAGCTCGGAAATTCTGTTGGTTTAACAGAAACTGAATCTTTTGAAAGGGGTGATGCTTAGTGAAAGCCTATGGCCCGGAAAAATAAAAGAGAGACGTTCGTCAAAACGTCTCTCCTGAAATGAATCAGATGCGTCAACATCTGACCAATATGAAGTATTTTTGAACCCTGTCCGAGTTCACTTCATATCCATAAGATACCATTTTGCACTTTTTTTTGCAATCACCGTACAGTTTAATGGTGTTCTTAAAAAATTCATTTCAGGTATTTTTCCCAGTTTAACAACAATATATGGAACTTGTTGGGTGCTTTTGGCATGTATTATGCCAATGGCTACGTTTGTTTACCGTAAAGGGAGGGAGATAATGCCTATTAGAGTTATTAATTGTCAGGCCACATGCGCCAATCTTAAGCGACTCATGGAAGAAAAGGGGCTTAAGCCCAAGGATATCCGAGATATACTCAATCTGGATTCTGTTCAGAGCGTGTATAAGTGGTATGCCACAGCAAGAGGGAAGGGGAGCAGTGTTCCTTCAGTGGATAATGTCATAATACTTGCGTATATCCTTGGAGTTACATTAGATGAAATTTACGTCACCAATGAGGTGCTTTATGAGGTTAAGAAAAGGCCATGAAATCTAGAGTTTATTTGATCGACTACGAGAATGTTCACAAGGAGGGTCTAGAGGGAGCGGAAGCTCTCTCTAGATCTGACAGAGTCATAGTATTCTACAGTGTTAAAGCTGATTCTATTTCCATTGACACATTAAATAAGTGCAAGGCAAAGATAGAGTTTATTAAGGCTGAAGTAGGAACGCTCAATGCGATGGATTTCCAGCTTGTAGGATATCTTTTTTATCACATGAAGAAGAACAGAGATTATTACATAATTACTCGTGATCAGGGATTTAGAGCAATACTGAACATGGCTAAGAACTTAGGAATGTCAGTAAAAATCAAAGCATATATTGGCGAGAAAGATCTTGAAGATAAAGTAATAAAATTCAGTGAAGCAGACAAAGAGATGACGGAGTATGGTATAGACTCACGCGCCATTGTGAAAGTTGCGAGCCTTATTAGAACAAGCATTGGCATAGTACCAACGCCTGATGTCTTACAAATGGTTATCGACGGGATTAAGAATTATCCTACGAAAGCAGATTTTTATTTGTATTGCACCAGAACTCTAGGACAGGCTCCTGGTCAGGCCTTTTATTCAAGCATAAAAAAGAAATTTCTTGAGATCAAGGAAATTGTTGACTTGGCATCATGAGATTTATGTAGCATTCTTTTGTGGCAGGAAGCATATCCCAGAAAAGCGTTTCTGTTATGCCTTTCATAACTACAATAATGCTATTGTGGAGCTTTCTGTCGAATGATTTGGTTTTATATTCGTTCTCTTTTGCTGCGGAATAGATATGCATGTGGTTACGGAGGTGATAAGCTTGTCTGATTTGCTGGAATTGTTCGGAAGAAAGGTTGAGTATTCCTTTACTTTCTATTGCATCAAGCTTTTGGGCGAAGGCTTTTACTTTGGGCATGAAGAATTCACAATGGTCATGATCGGGGCATGATCCGCAATATGCGTGCATATCATCATAAACCTGTCCAATCAGTGATTCGATTATGCAGACATAGTTTATGATGGCAGCTTTATAGATCATTGTCTCGAGAGAACCAAATACATAGAAACGGTTCAGAATGTAGTTGTATAGATCTGACATTTGCAGACTATAGGCTACATTGCTGACTACTTCATTGTTGGAAAAGAAATACTGAAGTTTGTATTTACGGACATAAAATTCTTTTGTTCTTATGTATTTAGATGGGAAATGGATTCGCTTTTTTACGCTTGGCGCGTAATTTGTAGCAGGTGGCTCTAATCCCATTTGTCTGCAAAGAGTTTCGTTTTCGGTGAGAAGTTCAGATATCTTGGCGTTGTTGCTGATGATCTGGGCTTTGATTTCATCTATTGAAAGTGGGGTGATGGAATTGTACATAAAGTGTAATCTCCCGGCGAGAAGTGGCCTGATGTTTGATTATGTTTCCAATAGCTATTATATCAGACATTTCTTTCGCTTATATGTGAATGTTGAGAAAAAGTAAACCACAGGTATATTTTTTTCCTGCTCATATTATGGTAATATATGCGAGCGGGATGGCGTTGATGATTCTTTTTTGTAGAAGGAGGCGACCATGGATATTTTTGATGTGTTTGTAGACATGCAGGCGACTGGTGATCGGATCAAGCAGCTTCGTAAAGAGAAACACATGAGAGTATTTGATCTTGCAAATGCTCTGGGACTTGAATCTGAGCAGGCCATTTATAAATGGCAGCACGGTCAGTGTTTACCAAACGCTGACAATCTTGTAAGACTTAGCATATTGTTTGGATGCCATATTGATGACATTCTTATTCATAACATGACAGGAGAGGACGAAAGTCCTCTTCTTCCTTTATACGAGGAATTTGGAAGGACTTGGCGTTTATGTGCCAGGTCCTTTTTTCAACTACACGGTGAATGTAATTTGCGGTTGACGTCTTTAGAATGGTTGTATAGGCAATGATTCAATACCTCAGTGGAGGTCAGCGTATTAGGAGGGAGCATCATGGGAAAAATAGAAGTAAGAGGAAATGCAGCAAGGACTGTGGATTATGATCGTATGAAAGTTGAAATCAATTTTCATTCAGTAGAAATGTTGCCGACAGCAGCTTCAGAGAAATCCATGAAGGAATGTGAGGAATTCTTGAAGGTGCTAAAGGGGGATGGCTTTGATATTTCAAAAATCGCAATAAAAAGAGATAGTGTTGAGCGTGATTATTATAGCAACAGAGATGATGAGCAAAGATACAGGGCGGATCGCACGTTGGAAATCGCTTCCGAGTTTAATATGAAGCTTATAAATGACCTTCGTGACATTATAAATAACATGGAATATCAAATAGGCTTCAAGGTTGATTTTTCGCTGTCAAATGAGGAAGACATAAAGAATGAGCTTCTAACAGAGGCGCTTAAGGATGCAAAGAAAAAAGCTGAGACAATGGCAGATGCCATAGGACAAAGGGTAATAGGGCTAGTTTCTGCAGATAAAACAGCGCCAAAAACAGAAAAAGATGATTTTGGAGGAGGATTTTTCGTGGGGTGTGTTTGTGCACAGGATGAAATACCATACGAATATTCAGACGAGTTATCTGCATCGAACACGACATTATCTGAGTTTATTTATACTACATGGGAGATTGCTTAAGGGGAAAAATATGAGTAAAGCTAAGGAAGAATTTGAAAAAGCGAATAGAGCTTTTTCAGAGTGCTGTTGGGTTAAGCCATATGACCGCATCAGAATTTTAGCACCAAGACAGATAGAAAAATGCATTCTTCAAGTAGAGAAGTGGGTAAAAGATGGAGAAGATGTATCTTTGCATAGGGTTAAGGAGTGGTTAATTGAAAAGAATCAATTGCTTTAATTACTGAACCACAGGTTTAGCGACAAACGTCTCTACAGCAGATAAAATCTTACTATCAGATCAAGAAAGTGTTGATTATGGAGGGTATTGTTATGGCAAAGATGACATCAGCATATGCAAATAAGGTTTTGAGAAGGCTCAATGATGACAAGGATTTTTACCTCAACAAGGAACAGGAGGGTCAGGTGTACGTAGCTTCCCTTGATGAAGAGCCTGTTGTTCCAGATTATGACTATTTGGATGTTTCTACTAAGATTGCAGAGATAGATGCAAAGATCGTAAAGATAAAGCACGCTATCAATGTTACAAACGTTACTAGTACTGTTAAGGTTGGCGGCGTTGCTATGACCATTGATGCGGTACTTGTTAAAATGGCTCAGCTCAACAAGAGAAAGAGCATTCTTGATGCCATGCGTAAGCGCCAGGAAAAGACAAGAGTGAGTGCTGGATATTTTACGTCAAGGAAGACAGCTCCTGAGTATCAGTACATCAATTACGACCTTGAAACTGTTAACAAGGAATATGAACGAATCGATGGAGAGATTGCAGAAATGCAGATCACTCTTGATAAGTTCAATCAGACCTTTGAATTTGATGTTGAGGTGTAAAACCTTTTCCGTGCAGCAGGTGTTAACAAATAACAGGATGAGTGTTAAGTGAGAATACATGTTTAAAGTTGTGGTTCTTGGTTATCAGTTATTCTTTATTGAATTATTGTTTATAGTTGCGGCTACAATTGGTGATGATGCGTATGAGCATTTTTTACATCTGTTTGCAGAAAACTTGTACTTTATGGTACGCGGGGCATGGAAGTTCGGTTTCACATGCCTCTTTTTTGTTTTTTATGGAAAAAAAGATGGAAAAGATTAAGAAGACAGGTGCTTCATGTTGGTTTAAAAAGGACTTTAAAAGAGAAAGCGTATAGGACAAGTTGTATCGCTGGAGAATGAATATTAAATACATATATCAGCGTGCCAAGTACGGATATTGTGATAGGGATATATGGTCCATTGATTATTGGTTTCTGAAAGCCAAATGGTTTTGGCATCTATGGGATTGATGCTTTCAACTAGCAGTTAAATGACAGGCGTGGCATAGAATAGTACGATTGAATTAAGTATATGTTGATTTGAGTTTAGGGAGTCGTGCTAATGAATTCTAAGATATTAGGTTTTATAAAGGATAATCCGGATACATGGGAAAATACGCGAAATTATGGATTTGTGCAAGAAATACGAAGAGCTTGAGGGGGATGATTGTGGCAGATTTGAACCTTGGTGGAAGGATATATTGTGATATTCCTGATGATTTAGCAAGTAAGATTATTGATGAAATACGTTCCGCAGAAAAGCTGGATCGTGATGAATTGGAACGTAAGTGCCAGGAACTAAAACAGAAGATTGTTTTTAAAAGAGGGAAAAGGCTTGAGCAGAGTATTAGTAATTCCAGATGTGCATTTAAAACCCTGGATTTTTGATAAGGCAGATAAAGTTGATAAGAGTTCATATGATGACATTGTGGTTCTTGGTGATCTGGTTGATGATTGGGGACAGGGAAATAATCTTGAATTGTATAGGGAGACATTGGATAGGGCGGATGCGTTTGGTGCAGAGCACAATGAGTCCCTCTGGTGCTATGGTAATCATGATGTTTCATATCTGTGGGATGCAATGGAATCAGGGTACTCTGTAGTTGCAAGAGAAACTGTAATTGAAGGCATTACTAAGCTAGAGAGAACACTGGAAGATCGATATAAGTTTATTCACAAGATAGATGATGTGCTATTTAGCCATGCGGGACTTGCTGAGACTTTTGTTTTACATGGATGTGGATATCATATGAAAGAAATTGAGGATATTCTTGCTAAGGTCAATCGTATGGGGATGCAGGATTTATGGAGGAACAGTTCTCCAATATGGGTAAGACCGCAGCATGCTTTCATAAGGATGTTCAGAGATGACCTCTTTTACCAGGTAGTAGGACATACTCCTGTTGAGGAACCACTTGACGCTTGTGGGACGCTGACGCTGGATCTCTTTTCAACCTATTCAGATGGAACAGCTTATGGTAATCAGAAACTGTACATCATAGATACTATTACAAGAAAGCTTGAGGAAGCTAAGTATGAGGAATCCTGAGAGAATAAGGCCTTTTTGGGACAAGATAGCAGAAGCATGGAAATCCGGTTGTATATAAGATAAAAAGCGGTCTTATGTCTCAGGATAGAATAGAGTTCTTTTTGTCAGAAAACGGTGTGTGGTTAACAAAGGCTGTTCCGGTGAAATATTTGGAGAAAATATAGAAATGCTTAGGGCCTCATCATTTTAGAATAGATATATAGGGTCAAGGCTATTTTTTGCTGACCATCTTATAGTACACCAAAAATGGATAATGGAATCGTGGAGGCAAATAACTCAGAGGAAAGGAGACGCCTATGCCAACAAATTGGGGTGCTATATCGCCGTATACGTCGAAAAAAAAGTATATGACAGGCCAGCCAGATAAGAAGGGCACGATAGCTTATTGTCACAATATCAAACATAAAGGCGCTCTTTCTAAAGGGATGGTCAAGCAACATGAATGCATACAGAAGAACTGCAAGTTTTTTGAAAAGAACCTCGAAAATCCATATTGGGCTGGTAGGGACCACTACAGGAACCATAAGAAAAGAGATAAGAAGACAAGGAAGTATCTTGAAACTCAGGGGCTAGATGTTAAGCAAACAACTGGAAATTTGCTGACTGTAAGCAGTTCAAGCATCAATTCGGATCTGGGCAAGATGCTCCAGTTTTTTGATGAGATTGAAGTGTTTCATTCATATCTCTTTTACCGGAATGGAAATTGGCAGATGAGATATGTTGGTGGATTCTATGGGAAAGATGTCGCAATAGATAAGGCCAGAGAGTTCATATTAGCAGGCAAAGGAGAATATCTCCTGATTGCAGGTGATAAGACTCCACTTGTTGGATATAGGATTGAATGCAGGAGTAAGGTGCTCATTGAGATAGACCTTACATGGGGACATATGTATCCGGCGCTAGCAAGAATGGTATTAAGAGATTTACAACTGAGAAGGGAATCAGCATAGGTCAGGGAAGTAGAAGAAATGCAGATTAATCTAATAACAATTTACAACTGGATGGATGATTTTGGCATAACAAAATATAGACTTGATGACCCAAGCTATATAAGAATGATTAAGCTTATGGACCTGACTAACCAAATAGCAAGGTCCGGAAATAGCACCAGAAGGTCCATATGGATTAATGTTCCAAGTGATCAACCAGAGGGAGAGTGGATAAACATTGTATTTCGTGGTGATTGCTACGATGTTGGGGATGTTTTTTACGACATCGAAATTGATGGAGTGCAGATGTTGTCTTATGACAGCAAACGTAGCGAGGGAGACACCTTGGATGTAACGGAAATGCTCGACTGGCTAATGGAGTGTGTTTCAAAAGTCATTACCATGGCACAAAATGATGAGTATGACTCGTACATATCAAAGGTTCCATATTACAAGAGAAGAGGTGTGATTTGCAGGAAGGATTACTACAGCATTGTCCCTTTGGCTCGAGAAAAGTACTTAAGCGGGTTAACTAAGAATGAGATTGAGGAACTACTAGATTGCAAGGGAACTGCTGGAACATATGAGGATTCAATGACTGCAAGAAGATTTTATGAAGCTTGTGCAGTAGTTTATAGAGAACTTGGTATAGAAAACGTAGATGCCACTGGATTTAATGGTTGGGCTGATAGCGAAGAAGAGAGAACAAGATACGGAGGCATAACACCGAAGGAATGGTACTATGCAGCTTCTGATGGCCGAGATGATGGGCTTTACGCTTTGCCACTTGATGATTCGACAGCGTTTGCAGGTTGGATAAGACATAAAGAACCATATTACTCTTATGAGTACTATGGCGGACATCCTTGGGATATCATCCGTAAATATTGTTATTCGCTGTCGCTATATGTTGATCCGGAAATTGGATCAGATAGATGTAAACTTGTAGTCGCAGGGGATTCAGCAGATAAGAGCACCGAAATTGTCAGAGCCTTTCTTGCACTTAAAAGAGCAGGCTATGCTGTAGACCTAAGAGACTTCAAAACATTGACTGATAGGCTTTTGGAGAAGGATTATTTGGCAGTTGTAGAAGAAGTAGAACCATCAAGACATGGAAACACCATAGCAGGTCATTTTGCCCGGGATGAGATATCTCTTTTACAAATAGAGGATCAAGGGATTGTAGATAAACTCATACAGGCAACAGAGTGGGAAAAATTAGATGAAGTAAGGGTGAATCTATAATGGCACCATCTGAAGTATATTTTAACGTAAGTAATTATATGAAAAGAGGGCGATAGATATGAGAGATCCAAAAAGAATAAGACCGTTTTTAGATAAGCTGGCTGAAGGATGGGAAAAGTATCCAGATTTGCGATTTGGTCAATTGGTGATGGATATTGTACCTGACTCTGATAGATTATGGAACTGCGAAGAAGCTGAGTTTCTGAAAAGACTAGATAACTTCGTATCCAGAATTGAAGAGGAACATGATGGGAATCTGCTTCTGGTACCGAGAAATGATTCTGACAATGATTTATGATTTGGTCCGGATTGGATAATAATTTGCGGAACTCTAGCGCAGCTGGCAAACGTCGGCACGAGTGGCGAGTCGTTACTCGGAAAAGAACTATGTAGCATTATAATTGTAGCTGTTCCACTGTAGTGAAATGCACGCTTCACGTGCTAGACTACAGCTCCACAGCAACAATATTCTTACTGTTTTGTTCCGCATTGGTATGTAATGGAGGAAAGTTAATATGGTTGTTCACAGAGAGCTTTCCTCCCTGTGCCAAGATCTTGGTTATTCTGCAAGAGCGTTATATTCGCTGAGTAATTCAGTGTCTGAGCACTATCATGATGCTATGATCCCTAAGGCAAATGGAGAATATAGGCTCTTACATATTCCGGATAAGTTCATGAAAGCTGTTCAGAAGAGTATCGCACAGAATATTCTGTCTTATGAGGATATCTCACCCTATGCCATGGCATATAGACCCGGAGGCAGTACTAAGGCAAATGCATTCCCTCATGTGGGTGCATCAATGGTTATGAAGCTTGATGTGCGTAAATTCTTCGATCACATTACCTATCCTATGGTAAAGGAAAAAGTGTTTCCGTCAGAGAAATACTCGGAATCAAATAGAATACTTCTGTCGGTTTTGTGTGTTTATAATCATGCAATACCTCAAGGAGCGCCAACTTCTCCGGCTATTTCTAATATAATTCTTAGAGATTTTGATAATCGCGTCGGCGACTGGTGTGGTAAAAGCGGTATTACATATACCAGATACTGCGATGATCTTACCTTTTCTGGGGAGTTTGAGCCGAAAGAGGTAAAGGCATTTGTGAAGAAAGAATTATTCAAGGAAGGCTTTTTTCTTAATTCCAAGAAAACGATTGTGCTTCGAAATGGGCAGCGCAAAGAAATTACAGGAATTGTTGTCAATGAAAAGGCAGCTGTGCCTGCAAGATATAAAAAGAGAATAAGGCAGGAACTTTATTATTGCCGGAAATTTGGGATTGATGAGCATGTAAAGAGACTTGGATTACCTGAAAGTACCGAAGCATATGCAAGGAAGCTTCTTGGCAGAATCAATTACGTTCTATCAGTTGAACCCGATAATGATGAAATGAAAAGGGGAAGAGCTGAGCTATTATCTTGGTTTCAGTCTACTTCCTAACATTAAGAGGTTGATGAGAATGGTATTAGTAGGACGCTTACATGTATTGGTTTTAAGCCACTACCTGATGATGTGGCGCATGCAATCAGTAAGAAATATCAGTTGTTTAAGTGAGGAATTTTTATATGGTAGAAGATAAATGGAGCTTTAAGGGTACGCCATGGGAGTTTGTTCACTTAGTGCGTCACGCATGTGTTGTTTATGAATGTGTAAAAAGGAAAAGAAATGGCATTCTAGAAATTCTTATGGATGATGAGGTATTTGAGAAAGCGGCAGATGAATTTGGAATTACTTACGATACAATAAAAAATGAGATGTGTAGAAATCTGGATTTTGCTGAGCGTCTTGATGAAATCATGGAGAATTGCAAAAAATAGAGATTGGAGCATGTTTAGAAAAATGATAAGAGAATATGTTGAGGACTATGTAAAGTATTTTCCAGATAAATGGAGTTGGGATTTAAAGAGCTCACCAGAACAACATGAAATATACATGCGCACTAGAGCTAGGAGAAGTAAGGGGAATAGTTATAAGAATAATGACCTTCTCCCGGATTTTTATTCTATAGAGCGCGATGCGGACCAGTTTGGCCTGGAACATGTGGAGTGGACGGACTTTTTTGGTCTTACTTGGGTTGGAAAAAAGGGGGTTCATGCATACGTTGGGGCGCCCAATTATGAAGGAAATATATACTACTATGATGATAATGACGAATGCGATGAAGAAGTCTTCCGCATTTCTTATGACTACGATGCATATGATAATCAACCGCCGGATGATACATATACAAGAATACGGCAGAGGGGGATTCATCATTGGATTGATACGGCCAACGTTGTTGATATCAGTTATAAGTATTTTGTTGATAATCACTTGTTCAAAGACACTCACATTGATCTCATATATGAAGATGGACAAAAATTAACAGTCTATTCTGAGTATGAGGAATTGATCATAGGCTTGATGAAGCATGGGAAAGAAGAACTAGTTAAGAAAGTTTTTGATTCTATGAATGAGCACTTTATTAAACTACGTGATTCTGATAGAGAGGATGAACGCAAGTTTTTCCCTGGTAAGACAGCAGAGGAAATGTTTCTTGGCGATGAATATTGAGGCATCTTAGAACTATTTGATTGTCAATTAACTATTGGTATACTCTGTGGAAGATAATGGCAAATGTTATAAATAACTGTTTTTTAAACCAGAGGTTTAGTGACAAGTGTGTCTACGTTGATTAGAATCATATTATCAGATGGAAAATTGTCTGTCAGCTAAAGATGTCCTGTGACGGTTCTGACAGGACGGTAAACAAAAAATTGACCGAGCGTGGATGTCCTGTGACGGTTCCGACAGGACGGTAAAATAAAAATTGACCGAGCTGAAGAGAAGGATATTACGCCGAAGGGCAAAAGTACTTGATTGTACGCCGAAGGGCACGGGCATCTATCATGGTGCCCATTTTTTTGCAAAAAGAGCTACTTCTTCTTATTGTGAGAAGTGTTTCTTTTCGTTTTTTGTTATGATTATTTAAGGAGTGATAGCGATATGGAAGGACCATTTGATAAGCTTTATGGAAACACAGTGTTTGATCTCAACCACGATGGGAAGATCGATGCGGCTGAGACAGCTTTTTTGTATGATACAATATTAAGTGACGTGATTTCAGACTCGAATGAGAGCGCATTTGATGAAGATGAGGAAGATGAGTTTTGAAATGAAGACACATTTAAGAGAGGTTGGTTTTGCAAATAGAATATTTGCTTTGTTGCTAGTGCTTTCTTGGGGTATGTCTTCTTTTCTGTTTTGGAGCGTAAAGAGTCATGCTGAGGATGAGGTTCCGGCTTATAACAAAAGTGCATTTGTTGCTCTTAATAAGAACGTACCGGTATTCACGGATGAAGAGATCACCACAAGCTCTTTTGAAAAATATGGAGAGCTTGATAAGCTGGGGAGGTGTACGGCAGCGGTAGCATGTATTGGTCAGGATCTGATGCCTACCGAGGAGCGTCAGGCTATTGGTGATGTTAGACCGACCGGATGGAAGCAGAACAAATATCCTGGGGTTGTAGATTCGGATCCCCCGTATCTGTACAACAGATGCCACATGATCGGATATCAGCTTACTGGCGAGAATGCCAATGAAAAGAATCTGATCACCGGAACTCGGTACATGAATGTGGAAGGTATGCTGCCTTATGAGAATCAAGTGGCGGAGTATGTGTTAAGTACCGGCAGGCATGTAATGTACAGAGTTACGCCAGTATTTACCGGGAAAAATCTTCTCTGTGATGGAGTGCAGATTGAAGCGTATTCTGTAGAAGATAAGGGCAAAGGTATTTCTTTTAACGTGTTCTGCTACAACGTTCAGCCTGGAATAGAGATAAATTATGCAGATGGCAGCAATAAGCTTGCACCGGATGCAGACGTGGTGGCTGACAGAAATTCTTTTATGATAACTGGCGGAGATTCCGGGAATGGATCAGTAAGGTCTTCGGCAGGAAGTGATGCTTCTGGTATTCCGGCAGGAACAACATATGTGGTAAACAAGAATACAGGTAAGTTCCATTATCCAAGCTGTGACAGCGTTAATGATATGAAAGAGAAAAATAAGGAATACAGCACCAAGACAAGGGATGAGCTGATAAGTGAAGGAAAGAGTCCTTGCAAGAGGTGTAATCCGTAGGGGCTATAACTAATACTTCGATGCCTAATATAGCATCGGAGTATTTTTTTGAATATAATTAGTTGATAGTAAATGAAGACTTCTTGATTTGATATTGGAGGGAAAACAATGATCAAAATTTACGGAATGCCTACATGTCCATATTGCGATTACATTCATGAGCAGATAAGAGGACGCGAGAATGAATTTGAGTACATAAACATAGGTGAGAATATCAGAAACATGGGGGCTTTTACCAGACTTCGTGATACCAATCCGGTATTCGATCATTCCAAGGAAATTGGCGATGTTGGCATACCGGCCTTTGTTCTGGAAGATGGTAGTATAACTCTTGACCCGGCAGTTGTGGGGCTTATTGAATATGGAACACCTGATGCCTGCTCTATAGAAGACCATAAAAGTGGAAGAAAAGGGTGCTGACTGACGAGTTCCTTGAGGATGGGATACCACACGTAAAGATGGAACGAAGAATGCAAGCAAGAGGTTAAAGAAATGGTAAAAAAGATTGTTAGAGATCCAATGTTTCTGCAGCAGAAGTCAGAGCCTGCGACCGAAGCCGACAAGCAGGTTATTCAGGATCTTCTGGATACACTGCGGGCTAATCAGGAGCACTGCGTTGGTATGGCAGCCAATATGATTGGTGTTCGGAAAAGGATAATCGTAGTAGCCATGGGTCCATTCCATTTTGCTATGGTCAATCCGGTAATTACGAAGCGGAGTGGAGAGTATCAGACAGAGGAAAGTTGCCTGTCTCTTGATGGAGTAAGGCCCTGCACAAGGTACAAAGAGATTGAGGTTGATTACCTGGATCAGGATTTTAGGCCTCAGCATGGGAAGTATAAGGATTTTACGGCGCAGATAATTCAGCATGAAGTGGACCACTTTGAGGGGATATTGATCTGAGTGTTTGCGCAGATGGTTAGTAAAACATCGATTAAGCTGATTGACGTGGAGGACTTGGACTAAGACTTATGTGGAAAATTAAACAGATATTTGATGGAGATTACGGCTGCGAAGAGTTGCAACCAGGACAGAAGCCAAAGGTATCAGTTACTCTTGTGGATGATTCAGGAAATGAGAAGCTTGTGTCAGTTGAAGATGACTGGCTTACGGAGAATGGGCTGGATGTTGGATCGGAGTGGACGTCACTGGTCAATGGCTTCTAGGGGGATGAGAAAGAGGACTGACGGAGATGGATATCAGATACAGAGAAGCGAGAAAGTCTGAAATAGAAAGAATCAATGAGTTATTTAAAGAAATGCTTCAAGCTATCTATCGTACAGATGATGTGAATGGTTACGAAGACGGTTATTTGGAGAGGTTCTTTGACAATAATGAGGATCGTATTTTTGTGGCTGAATCCCAGGAAGAAATTGTAGGATTTCTATCTGTTCAAGTATACAGAGATGAGGGATACATCTACTTTGATGATCTCTCGGTGAGTGCTAAATTTCGGGATCAAGGCATCGGCACAAAATTGATAGAGATGGCAGAAACTTATGTCAGAGAAATAGGTATTAAAGTAATTGTTTTTCACGTTGAAAAATCAAATGCCCGTGCGCATGAGTTGTACTATAGACTTGGATATGAAGATAATGAAGACCAGGGTAATCGCATGCGCATGGTCAAGGAGATATAGGGAGAATTGAAACGTGAGTGTTAAATGTCTAAAGTGGCTGAGAAAAGAGACACGGAAAAGTAAGAAGAACGTGATGGAGGAGGGTGATTAAAGTATGTGGTTTATATTTGCTTTGATGTCTGCGGTGTTTGCGGCGTTGACGTCAATACTTGCGAAGATTGGAATTGAGGGAGTTAATTCTAATCTGGCTACAGCGATAAGAACGGTGGTCGTAGTAGTTATGGCGTGGGGTATGGTCTTTTTAACAAGCGCTCAGAGTGGGATTTCAGAGATCAGTAAAAAGAGCTGGCTGTTTCTGATACTGTCAGGGCTTGCTACTGGGGCATCATGGTTATGTTATTACAAGGCGTTGCAGGTTGGTGAGGCATCTAAAGTTGTGCCAATTGATAAGCTTAGTGTTGTGATAACCCTTGTACTGGCTTTTGTTTTCCTACATGAACAGTTTACGGCGAAGTCTATGATTGGATGTGTATTGATCGGCGCGGGAACTTTGCTTATGGTGCTGTAATTAAGATTGATGAGGATGGTTTTAACTGATGAAAATTGAACATATTGCCATGTATGTAACAGATCTGGAGAAAGCGAGAGACTTCTTTGTTAAGTATTTGGGCGGAGTTTCGAATGATGGATATCATAACGTGAATACAGACTTTAGGTCTTTCTTTGTCTCTTTTGAAGACGGTGCAAGACTGGAAATCATGACAAAACCTGAGGTTGTGGATGCCCAAAAGCCTCTGAACAGGACTGGATATGCGCATATAGCTTTTTCTGTGGGTAGTAAAGAAAAGGTGGATGAACTTACAGAGAGGCTAAGAGCTGATGGCTATGAAGTGGTCAGTGGCCCTCGTACAACGGGAGATGGCTATTACGAGAGCTGTGTTGTCGGGATTGAGGGGAATCAGGTAGAGATTACGGTTTAAAACGAGTTTTTAATGGGGATGCTTGCTGGGAAAAGGAGGATTTAATAACATGAAGCACTACATAATTGCGAAATTCAAAGACAGAGAAGATACAGAGAGGCTTCTTCCGGAGATTAAAGCTCTTTTCCAAAAGGCCCAGGATCTAAAGGGAGTGGAAGGCTACTTATGGCGACAGGCTTGAGAGTAAGGCGATATTTGATTGCGATTGAGGTAAAGTGGTAAAACAGATAGTAATGGACAAGTTCTTTTACAATGAAAGTCAGGAGGAATGACAGATGAGCAGATTAAAAGAGCTAAGAGCATATGTAGATAAGAAGTTAAACAAGATTGATGACGAAGATAAGAGAATAAGTGCAACTGCTCATCTTTATGGTGTGTCCCTGGCAGCACAGATCCTTGCCAAGAAGAGAGGACTTGATCCGGAACTTGCAGCTATGGCAGGAATGCTTCACGACATGCATGCTTACAAAACTGGATCATATGATGACCACGCGCATCTCGGTGCAGAGCTTGCAAGAAAGATCCTTGGAAAACTGGAGCTTACAACACCTGAAGAGACTGATATCATCTGTTCAGCAATATATCATCACGATGATAAGGCTGCTATAGACAGTCCTATGGATGAGCTCTTGAAGGATGCAGATGTTATCGATCATTGCTTTAAGGATGCTTCAAAGCCTGTAAAGGAAAAAGAGCAGAAGAGATACGATGCTTTGTGTAAGGAGCTGCTATGAAAAATAGACCATTGATAGCCCCAAACATAATGATCATCACGCTTGGGTTGATGCTTTCTGCAGCAGGTTGTGGCAAGGCGGCGCCTACTATTGAAGCAGAATCACGGGTAGTGCAGGATTACAGCGAGGCTACAGTAAGTTTTCTTGGTCCGGAAGGGACATATACTCAGGAAGCCTGCGGCGTCTTCTTTAATAAGCAGGGAAGCTATGAGCCCTATGAAACTGTGAGCGATGCGGTGGATGCGCTTGAGTCAGGAGCATCTGAATATGCTGTGATCCCTCAGGAGAACACTATTGGCGGTGCTGTAACGGACTATGTTGACATAGTTATTGCGCACGATTCTCTTTCTGTGGTTGGAGAAGTGGAGCTTCCAATCAATCAGAATCTTCTTGTCTTGCCTGGAGCGAAACTTGAGGATATACAGACTGTTTTTTCCCATAAACAGGGCATTGCCCAGGGAAAAGAGTGGATTGAAAAGAATATACCTGATGCAGAAGTGATCGAGGTATCAAGTACTGCGGAAGGGGCTAAAATGGTCTCTGAATCTGACGATAAGACCGTTGCTGCCATAGCCTCCGCAGCATGCGCAGATGTTTATCACCTGGAGCTTTTAGCTTCTGCCATACAGGAGAACGGTAACAACAAAACCAGATTTTATGTGCTTTCAAAAGATCTGCCACTTACTGCGAAGGCCCAGAGGCTTGCGTTTATTGCATCGGGCTCAGCCAAAGATCTGGCGCCTCTTATGAAGAGCATGGAAAATCTGAATATGACGCTGATCACAGTGCATGATAGGCCCCTAAAGACTGAGCTTGGGGAGTATAGTTACATCATGGAATGCACTGACTGCAGCTATGAAGACTATCTTAAGTTAGAGGATAATTCTGCAATGGAGTTGAGATTCCTGGGATGCTTTAATGTGTTTTGAGAATGATAGCTATTGCGGAGTGTGACAGGAAAAGGAGTGTTAAAGAATTAGTAGTCAGATTTTTAATCTTGATGATTGACTTAGCCGTACGGCTCATTGTATAATGATTATGGCAAAAAAATGAGTCGTACGGCTTATTTTTGCACTCAATCCATGATGATTTTGCCGTACGGCTAAGGGGTGTATATGAAGATTGCAGATTCAATCTCATTTGGAGAAATGATCAGAAAAAGAAGAAAGCAGATGGGCTATACACAAAAGTATATCTCTGAGTTTACTGGATTCAGCATAAGTTTCCTTTCCGACCTGGAGAATGGAAAAAAAACCATAGAGCTTGATAAAGCGCTCACTGTCGCTAATTTGCTTGGACTTGATGTGGAGCTGAATGAGAGGGGATGAAGCATGCGAGAACTCAAGGTATACGTTGAAATAAATGGACAGATGCAATTTGTGGGAACTATTTATGGCAACACGTATGAAGATGCATGCTTCAAATATGATACTGAGTATTTACATAACTTTGAAGCAGCGCCAATCTCCATATCGTTACCTTTGCAGGATGAAGCCTTTAGCGCCGCAGATACAACAAATTTCTTCGAAGGTCTTTTGCCAGAGGGGTTTTCCAGACGAGCAGTTGCGGATTGGATCAAGGTAGATGAGAAGGACTATCTGACAATACTTGCAGTGCTGGGTAAAGAGTGCCTCGGCGCGATTAAGGTTGTAGAGGGCGATAGTTCTGAGGATGCAGGGTATGAATTACTTTCGGATGCAAGAGTAAAAGAGCTTGCAGCTGAAGGTGCAACGAAATCCACTCAGATTTTGATGGAGACACATCTGTCCTTGACAGGAGCAACGGGTAAAGTGGGTCTTTACTATGATGCTATGGAGGATAAGTGGTATCTGCCCAAAGGAGATGCGTCAAGTACTCACATCGTCAAGCAAAGTCATGTGAGATTGAAACAGATTGTACTAAATGAGCAGTTTTGTATCCTGACAGCAAAAAATCTGGGAATAGAAGTTCCACATAGCTTCATTGTAGACATGAACTCCAACGATGATGAGCTATTATATGCAACTGAGCGATATGACAGGACTTTTTCCAGTAATAGAATGATTGATGGTAAACCTTGTCCATCCAGATTACATCAGGAAGATTTCGCACAGGCACTTGGTATTTCTGCAAAAGATAAATACGAGAATGAACAATTAATGTACATGCAAAAGATGTTTAAACTCGTACGAAATCATTCTTCAAAACCAATTGAAGATCAGCAGGCTCTGCTTCGAATGATAGTATTCAATTATCTTATAGGCAACACAGATTGCCATGTAAAAAACTTCTCTTTACTCTATAGTTCGGACTTAAAGTCAAAAAGGTTGGCTCCTGCATATGACCTGGTTGCAACCAGGGTGTACAAGACCACATCAGATATGTCATTCTACATTGGTGGAGAATTAGATATAGAGAGAATTACAAGAGAGAGCTTTAGCTTGGCGGCTGATGAGATTGGAATGACATCGCGAGTCGTGCTAAACATCTTCGATGATGTGGCAAACAGGCTTGAACATGCAATGGATCTGGCTGCAGACGAACTTGCAAATCTCGGTTTTGAATCAGTGGATTCTTTGAAAAAAGAAATCCTTAAGAGTAAAAAGAGAACAGAATAATGATATAATGACCTAAGGGGGCCTTATGGCACCCTTTTGTTTTTATGCACAAAAAGGAGACGCACATGAACACACGGATTGTTACGATCACTGAACGTGCAATACTGCCCTTTGCAGGTTACCTGTCAGAACAGGAACAAAAAAAGGTGGGCACAAGGGGGTATTTTGCTCTTGGCGCCATTACGGATTTTGATCAGGGAGAGCTGGCATCCGGAGTGCTGACTTTTTTCGTGGAAAAAGACGAGGCTGTTATCTTAGCCCTTGCTGCCTATGACAGAGAAGAGGAGATACTTCATGACCTGCTGATGGAATATGCCAGGGTGTTTAAGAGTGCACACCTGAAGGAAACGGTGATCAGTCTAAAGGACCCCGAGATTTCGGATATTGCAGGCGGATTTTTAAAAGAGGAGAGGATTCCACTAAAGATCAGACGTGATATGACTATTTCGGAAATCCCTGACGACCTTATGGAAAAGAGAGTGTATTCCGACAGTATTGCATTGCTCACGGAGCTTGATCATAACGAGAAAGAAGCCGTATATGAATATCTTGATAAAGAAAAGAAGATGCTATATCCGCTGCTTCCGGATGATGCCATTGCCATGTCGGATAAGAATCTTTCTTATGTGTGGACAGAGGATGGCAGTGTGAAGGCAGTGCTCCTTATAAAGAAGGATGAGGATGGGCTCAGCCCGTTTTTCTACTCTGCTGATGATAGCGAGATTGGTAAGGCAGTTATAGCACAGGCTGCTTCAAAGATAAAAAGCAGTATGCCGGGGGATACCGTTTTACACATATATGAGTTCGACCTGGATCAGGTTAAAAGGAGCAGAATATGGGCGGAAACGAGGAAAGCTTACAGGTAGAAAAACAGAAAAAACAGCAGGTCATTTCAAATGAGATCCAATCGAATGAAGAAATGAATGTTCAACAGGTTGTGGAAAACAACAACCAGATTGCGGTAAATGTCCAGCAGGAAGAGGCCCAACAGAACATAGAAAACCTTGTGGAAGCTGCAATGCCTCAGGAGATTAATGCTGAGGAAAGCAACCAGTTGCAGAGTATGCAGGCTGAGGCCATCAAACGTACCGAGACGGAAAAGAACATGCCCCAGAGTCATGCTTCTATTTCTGAAGCCAAGGCACGGCTTTTGGCTCATGGGAAAACCTTCGGGGACAGCGAAAAGATGAAGCTGGTGAAGAATAAGACCGAAGCGTTGCTTACCATGCTTAATGAAAAGATCGCCACTATTGTTGACGATGATGAGTTTGAAAAGAATCTGGACGAGATACATCAGGGGTATGATGAGCTTATCGTAGCCTGCAAAAAGTATGTCAAAAAAGCGGGGAAGCCCATTTTTCCAAGCGGTGCACAGCGCCTTTTGATCGTGAAGGATATACTGCTTCAGGCAACTTCTGAGCGCAAGATGATCGCAGACTCCGCAAGACGCCTTCGCCGCGCGGGATTCAAGGGAAGTAAGGGGGCTGCGCTCTATTCTTTTTCTGATGTTTTATCACATGTGGCGGTAAATGACGGGGCCATAGAGAACGAGACACTTTCAGATGTTACAGAAGAAAACACCCAAAAGGTTCTTTTATCCCGGTTTGCAACCTGTATCGGTGCAAGGGATCTGTATGAGAAGGCGGATATAAAATCCATGCGACGCGAGGACGGAAGCCTTCATGATGTTGTCAGCATTACGAAGCAAAAAAATGAAAACCTGAATATGCTGGATTCGAACAGGCAGGCCAATACCAGGCGAATCCTTGATGCGATAATTTCAAATAAGTCACAGAAGGAAATGCATGCGCTTTTGGTGGAGATAAAAAATTCGCCAGTAAAGGCGGATCATGATATCTTAAATAACCTTTTATCAACGGATGTAGAAGAGCTTCTGGGATCCTTTGGCAGTCTGTATGATGAAACAAAGGAGAAGGCTTTTAAAAAGTCTCTTTCGATCTTCTACAAAGAGGTCAAGGCGTCGGGACTTTCCAAGAGGATGGAGCTGTATGACCGTACAGGGGAGACCAGTGTTACGGTATCAGAATTCACCTGGCGGGAACGAAGCCAAATGTTGTCTAGTCACGGAAATATGATCTATGAACAGCATCAGGATAGCAATGTTGTCGTACCTGATATCTTTATGGAGCAGACAGGCACGTTAGTTGTCCCACAAGGGAAAATCCATATGATAGATCATTCCAAAAAGGAGCCGCACCGGGTGTCTAAATCCTGGCCGTTTTTGAAGTGGTCAGATAAGAAGGATACCCCATTGTTCCAAAGAGAACCCAGTGTCAATGATATCGCTCAAGGTGCACTTGGGGACTGCTTCTTTATGACGGCTATAGGTAGTGTAGTCCAGGACAATCCAAAAGCCATCAAAGACATGATGAAGGATAATGGAGACGGCACCGTCACAGTACGCTTCTATCAATATGATGATTCAACGGATGAGAAACTGACCCCTGTGTATGTAAAGGTAAAAAAATCAGTTGTAAAGGTTAAGGGTTTTGGGTCTAATTACTTTGCTAGTGGTGGTAACGGGCTTTGGGTACGCATGCTTGAAAAAGCTTTCGTTTGTTCAGGACTTGCGGCAAGTTTAGATGCAAAGGTAAACGAAATAAAAAAACAAGATCGTGATTTATTGAATATGGATTACGATCACTTTCAAAATCTGAAGATACTTGCCTCAGAGGCTACTTTGAATGAAGAGGGGAAGGATAAAAAGAACCTGAAACAGGGAAACTTTGAGATTCTTAACGAAGGAGGATTTACACCACTGGTGATGCCTCTTCTTACCGGAAAATATATGAAAACGTCAGAGCTTGCGAAAGCAAACCTCTATGTGGAAGAAAAGGACAAGCGTGATAAAAAGAAAAAATACTCAGTTAGGCCAGAGTATGATACCAACTTTGAATGCCTGCTTCCTGATGCTCCAGAAATGGAATCCAGTGAGCGTCTCCGCGGTATCATGAAGCGAAATGATGAAAAGAAAAACAAAAAGATAAGTGACAAAAGCCAATGGATCGACAGAGTCAAAGAAAACCGTCCGGCAACTGTGAATGAGAGATATATAGTCCTCTATGAGAATTGCACCGGAAAGACAGTCAAAGAAGAAGATGAGAAAAAAGCCATATTCTTTGGTTATTATATACATGGTTTTTATACATATTATAAGGATCATAAAGAGCTGTCAGATGGCGACAAAAATCCCAGAGAGATTTTCATGAAGCTGATTCGGGCCTATACGGAAGCGTTTATAAAAAAGGACAAAGGAGGCCCGGAGTCGATACAGGAAAGGAGAGAATTTATCGATTCAGAACCCTATCTGGATGCGGTGAAATGGCTGTTAAACGATAGGCGTGACGCTTGGGACGACAAAATGCTTAAGTATAAGCGTGGCACCGGCAAGTACTATGGGCAGGTGAATAAGATCTATGATGACATAAAGAAGGCTCTTGATGACAAGCGAAGAATAACATATGCCGTTGCGAGCGAGAGATTGAAGCTTGCTGGCGGGAATAAAAAAGGTCTGTCAGGAGGCCATGCCTACAATATCACCGGAGTGGCAGAGCGAAAATTCGGCGGAAAGACCTATAAGTTTGTGATCTTGAGAAATCCCTGGGGTACAGCGGGAACGGAGTATTTTTATAATCCAAAGACCAAAAAACTGGATCGAAGAAATAATACCAAGGAAACCGGAGGCTATACCATGGTGGAACTAAGCGAATTTGCCATGTTCGGTGAAGACATGTCCATTGAGGAGAAGGAGGAAAAAGGCAATGACAAGTGAGAATCATAGATTTGTTCGGAAAATGGGTAATGCTCTTCGAATCCGGTTGGTGGATGATAAGAACAGTGAAAACTACGAACGTTTTTTGAAAGAAGGAGCAAAGCTTACTAAGGGTTACGAAGGGGCTGAGACAATTTCTTTTGGCATAGAAAACGAAGGGACTCCTGCAGGGGCCATGAAGCTATTCATCTTGGAGGGCAATGTGATCGTGGGATCAGTTTATGTGGATGAAGAGGAGCGGCTGCAGGGGTGCGGTTCTACCCTTTTGGTCCGTGCCAAGGAGTATGCTCTTGAGAGAGATCTTCGTGTGGTTGCCTGTGAGGTGCCTGCGGATCAGGAAGATCTGTTGCCTTTTTTTGAGAAAAACGGATTTTACCATGATGAGGAAGAAGAATCAGACGGCTTTGCCATGATCTGGGAGGAGGAATTTGAGACAGAAGCAGTTATTCAGGAGAATCGATTCGATGCGCAGCGTCTGGCTGTAAATCTTGATCCCTTGATGACGATCATGGTGCCTAAGCTTATGAGGATAAAGGATTTTTTGGAAGAAGAAGGCTACGATGCCGAAGTGATCACAGGAGAAAAGAACTATATATGGGCAGATCATGGAGATTATGATATTCAGATTTCTTATCTCCCGGATGGTGGTCCACTTCGTGATTTTTATATGATATTCAGTTCTTTTATATCTATGGATGCTACGGAGGATGAGCTTCTTTTAAAAAGCAATGAGATCAATAAAAGTGCTTATTTCTTGACAGCCATTCCGGATGAGGGGGGAATAATGCTTCGTTACACCTTGACGGAGGCAGTGTATCCGGTTACAGAAGAAGCATTCTTTACCACACTTTTGGCTTTTGAAGCTGAATTAAAAAAAGCACTTTTACTGTAAAACTTCGCTAATTTATCAGGAAGTGATAGAAGCAGCTTTGATTGCTGGAAGAGTAAAGGGGTTGAGATGGCTTCAATTCGAGAAAACGTAACTAAGTATATAAAAAAGAAGTATAAAGCCTCTCCGGAGAATCTTTGGAGAAGCTATCCGGACTACGCTGTTTTCAGACATGATGACAATCGCAAGTGGTTTGCTATCATCATGGACGTGGATGCTGATAAGTTGGGGCTTCCTGGGAAAGAGCGTATTGATATCATTGATGTGAAGATCGACGATCTGATGCTCAGGGATATACTCTTGCAGCAGGAGGGCTATCTTCCCGGATATCACATGAACAAGCGGAATTGGATCACCATAATGCTTGATGGAAGTGTGGAGCTGGAGCAGGTCTGTAGAATGATAGATGCAAGTTTCCTGGACACTGCTTCTAAGAAGAAAAAGGATAAATTCAGGCAGCCCAAGGAGTGGATAGTGCCTGCAAATCCCAAGTATTACGATGTTGAGGCAGCGTTCGAGGCAGCTGATGAGATAGATTGGAAGCAGGGAGCCGGAATCATCAAGGGCGATACGGTATTTTTGTATGTTGGAGCGCCGGTATCTGCGATTCTTTACAAATGCAAGGTTACTGAGGTGGATATTCCCTATGATTATGAGGATAAGAATCTAAAGATAACAGCGCTGATGAAGATAAAGCTTTTGAAGCGCTACAAGCGCGATGCATTTACATTTGAGAAGCTCAAGTCGGAATATGGGATCTATGCTGTGCGAGGACCCAGGGGAATTCCAAACAGCCTTAGCGCGGCGCTTTAAAAGGGATATGCCTATGCTATTTAAGAAAAAGAGTGACAAGAAAACATACGACAAAGAGAACCAGCGACCTGTGATCAAGGCAAGCATATGCAATGGGGAGCAGGTAGCAGGTTTTCAGGACATCCATACAGGTGCGTTTGAGGAAGTCATGCTTATTAGAGGAAATGATGATCTTCAAAAGTTCATGAACATGTATGGAATTGAGGGGAAGATAGAGAAGATATACTGATTTTTCTAAAATGTTGATGATGAATTTTGTATTGTAGTTTACAATACTTTTTTAACCAAATTAGCACTCTGGGTTGACGAGTGCTAATTGTGGTGTTATAGTCATTATAGAACAAAGGAACAGAGAAGACCGTTAGGACTTAACTTTTCCTAAGATCTAAACCCTCCGTCCCAATGCTCAATAACAGTTAACCAATTGTTTTTGAAGCAAAGGAGGTATGTATTATGTTAACACCTAGTATTTTTGAAGAGAATTTTATTGATGACCTGTTTGGATTCCCAATGAAGGAGTTCGATGACATGGAGAGGAACATGGGGCGCAAGCTCTATGGAAGAAAAGCGTCAAGGATGATGAAGACCGATATCAGGGAGAAGGATGATAACTACGAAGTAGCTATTGACCTGCCTGGCTTCAAGAAAGAAGAGATAACGGTAGAACTTACTGACGGATATCTGACCATTAACGCAGCCAAAGGCTTTGACAAGGATGAAAACAACAAGAAAGGCAAGCTGATCCGCCAGGAAAGATATGCAGGATCCATGACAAGGAGCTTCTACATCGGAGAGAATGTAGAAAAAGAGGATATCGAGGCAACTTACAGGCATGGAGTACTTACCCTGACAATTCCTAAGAAAGCAATAGAAAATAAGATTCCGGAAAAGAATCTGATAGCCATCGAGGGCTGATCGCATAAGTTACACCGTGATCTCCCGGCACTCATATAGTGCCGGGAGATTTTTTAGTATTGGGAAATGATTAATGATATCATCAAATAAAAGGGTGTAGGTCTGTGAACATCGGAGGGATTCTCATGAAATCAATTCTGATCAAGGACACAACAAAAGAAGAACGTGAACAGATAGTGAAGTCATCGCTTGACTGCGGTGGTGGTTGTGAAAACTGCTCTTCGTGCTGGCTTGGCGGTGGCAGTCCCTGGGACATTTACCAGGACTACATTGATGGCAAAAAAGAGATCCGTGAGATTAATCAGGAGTACATGGAGAAGTACCGCCAGGACAGGCAGATACACTGAGGTATTACTATGGGAATTGCACCAGAGATTTCAGAATCGACAGTTGAAGAGAGAAGAGCATACATTAAGGGAAGATTTCCGTGTATAGCGGACTGTGACATGTGCGGTTTGTGCAAGGGTTTTCACGGAAAAGATGCTGAGACGGCCTATGCTGATTATATCGAAGGGACAAGGACGTTTCTGGAAGTGTCAGAAGATTACAAAAGGGCCTGAGGTGATTGTATGGACAGCAGAATTGAACGAATAAACGCGATGGAGAAGCTCTTTGACAGGGTTCTGCAGACCCAGAGCGCCTTTGAAAAGGCCGTTGAGGAATACAGAGAGCTTCAGGAAGATGTAATATGCTAGAGCGAAATAAAGAGATCATGGAAATGATCAGGGAATAGAGCAAAGGCTGTAGATGACGAAAGACCATGTGGAGGACGGCATGAGGGGGCAAAAGCAAAGAAAGGCAGAGATAAAGCGGGTCGTTCTTGGCAAAACGGATG
Source organism: Butyrivibrio sp. (assembly GCF_017940685.1). Classification (GTDB taxonomy): domain Bacteria; phylum Bacillota; class Clostridia; order Lachnospirales; family Lachnospiraceae; genus Butyrivibrio. The sequence continues at coordinate 35,815 of NZ_JAGAYD010000015.1, forward strand.
GTGTATGTGCCAGGTGTGGTAAACCCATCTCTTTTGAGAAGGCTACGATTGAGCATTTCATCCCCAAGTACAGGGGCGGAGCTGATGACGAGAGAAATCTTCTTCCGCTATGCAAGAGCTGCAACAAGCAGAAGGGCTCAAGGATAGTGGCGGCAGAGGAGTATTACCCTTTTCTGAAAAGAGAATTCTGCAAGAACGCTGATGAATACAGGAATGAATGGAAAAGTAATGGACCATGGGGACGGGGTTAATGGACCATTTTAGGATTTTATGAAGAAAATATTTGCTTTTGGTGATTCAAATACATATGGCTTCGATCCACGAATGGGCGGAACGGGTAGATATCCCAGAGATATAAGGTGGACCGGTGTGATTGACCAGATGCCTGAGTACGAGGTGAACAATCAGGGATATAATGGCCTTTCGATTCCGGGCTCGGACAGTGCTGTAGCTTCAATTGGCAGAAGCATCAAGGAGTGGGGCCCGGATATTATCTTCATAATGATTGGTTCAAATGACCTGCTGAATATGTCCCCTGCATCATGCGAGGATGTAGGGATTCGGTTACGACAATTTCTTTTCGCTCTATGCGACTGTGTAGCTGAGTATGTCCAGAACATGGTGATTGTGGCACCACCCAAGATGAGCCTTGGGGCTTGGACTGACCCTGATATAGTCAGGGAGTCACAGAAGTTTGGGGCAGTGTATGGGCCTATAGCAAGTGAAAAAGGGCTGAAATTCTTAAATGCATGCGAGTGGGATCTTCCATTATGTTATGACGGAGTGCATCTTACGGAAGAGGCTCACTTGCGTTTTGCGGAGAAGATCTTGGCTGAAGGAATATAATAAGCCTTGCGTGAAAGAGATGATGAAGACGGAAAAATGGAGACTGAATATCAGCCTCCATATTTTTTTGCAATTTTTTGTAAAAAGTGTTGACTCTGACGTAACGTAATAGTTTAAGCTATAGTTACACGTGAAGGAGAGTAAGCTATGAAGACAGTAAATGAGGTAAGTAAACTGACAGGAGTGAGTATACGCACATTGCAGTATTACGACAAAATAGGACTCTTAAGGCCGGCAGAATACACGGAGTCTGGCTACAGGCTGTATGACGATGCAGCGCTGGAGAAATTGCAGCAGATTTTATTGTTTAAGGAGCTTGAGTTTCCGCTTAAGGATATCAAGGATATTGTAACCAGATCTGATTTTGACAAGAGATTGGCACTTGATCAGCAGATTGAACTTCTTGAATTAAAGAAGGAACATATTGAAAATCTGATCAGTATGTGCCGTGAATTAAAACTGAGAGGAGTGAGAGATTTGGATTTTACAGCATTTGATTCAAGTAAAATAGACGAATACACTAAACGTGCAAAAGAACAGTGGGGTAATACTCCAGAATTTAAGGAATTTGAAGAGAAGAACAAAAAGCGTTCAAAGAGCGAGGAAGAAAGTATGATGACCGATTTCATGAAGCTTTTTGAAGAGTTTGGAGCTATGAAGGATCAAGATCCTGCATCTTTTGAAGTACAGGATCAGGTAAAGAAACTGCAGAGCTTTATCACCGAGCATTTTTACAATTGCACTAATGAGATTCTATCCAGCCTTGGTGAGATGTATGCCGGTGGAGGCGAGTTTACTGAGAACATCGACAAGATGGGTGGTAAAGGAACTGCTGAGTTCGTTTCTCAGACGATCAAGATCTATTGTGGTAAGTAAATGGACCACTTATGTTATAATATTCTGTAGGGGAGCATAGCTCCCCTTTTTTGGCCTGATAAATGGATTATTAGAGGATTTGACCAAGGATGGTGAGCCATGAAGAATTTGTCGAAACTGTTATACATAATATTGGGCATAATTATTGCCATATGCCTCTTTATCCTGTTTTGCGGGATGAACCCTGATGTTAGCAAGGGATTAAAAGAGTGGATTGCTGAAAATGCACCGAAGAAAGAAGCTGCCGCGGAAGAAACGACGAACAATGTGGCCACAGCAGCTACTTCAGAGGTATCTGTCGAACCTGAGCCTGAGGACGAAGAAGATAGCGAGGAAAACTATGAGTACAATTATGACCTGACCTACGACGATTATGTAAATGACTGGGATCCCAGTACAGTGAGCCAGGATACTCAGAATAATCCAGAGTACCAGGACTTTGTCGATGCTTTTTTACATCCCCAGGAGAATACTGACGACGGTAATTATCCTGAGGATAAATCCGACATGCAATCCCCTCAGCCCAAGATTGTAGACATTGAGGATGAGGAAAAGGCTAAAGAGAGAAGTGAAAAGCTGGATTATGGGGATACTGGTGAAGATCTTACGTTTGACCCGCTGTTTTACCCCTATTACCATATGCTGAACAGTCGCGGACAGGCGCTGTACAAGCAGATATACGCCAACGCACTTGCTCAGAAAAAGAAATTTGCGCCGGTATTGTCAGATGCAAATGATAACGAGATATTTAGTGCATTTTGCTGTGTGCTAAATGACCATCCGGAGCTCTTTTGGGTTGATATTTCTTTTTACACTCAGTACGATTATCAGGGAAAAGCCATTGAATTTGACTTTAAGTTCTATAAGAACTTTAATGATATACAGTATGCCAGGATGAGGTTTGATAATATATCTGATAACCTTATTGCTGGGGCGAAGGAGTTGGAAAGTGCCTACGAAAAAGAGCTGTACATACATGATGTGATTGTGGACAAGCTGAATTATCAGCATAATTCCCTTGATCAAAGTGCTTATAGCTCGGTCGTTGACAACTATACTGTATGCGCTGGCTATGCAAGATGTTTCCAGTACCTGATGCAGCGCCTTGAAGTGCCGGCATATAACTGCACTGGCTGGGGCGGCAGGGAGCGCCACGCATGGAACATTGTTTTGCTGGATGATGGGTATCATAATGTTGATTGCACCTGGGATGATTCTGGAGAAAACTACGATTTCTTTAATCTGAGTGATGCGGAAAATAAGCAGCACAGGAGAATGGATTTTTCGGTCTATCTGCCAAAGTGTGTGGAATCAGACCATAAACCCAAGTTTGCAGCAAAGGCAGCCAGCAATCCCTCGGTAACTGTTAATACCAATGGTGATACGGCTTCTGTCACCGTCAATCTTGGCGGTTCAGGGTCAAGCAGGCCCTATCACTATAACGTAGATAGTGATGGAAACGTAATAAGAATAGACGATTGAATATGAAAAGAGTAGTTGGGAGGGGAAAAAGATGTTTCAGGACAGAACTCTTAAGAGTATTTTAGAAGACCCGCTAATTTCAGAGATCTCAAAGGACGCCATTAGCAAGTGGGATTTGTCAAAAGAGGAATTCTATGACTGGACCCTTAAGGATATCGGAGAAAAAGTGGGCTGGCGCAATATGGCTACTGGCTTTGAGAGACTTTTCGATGTCGCATCCCGCAGGCAGTACTACTACAAATTGTACTCAGAGGATGAGAGGGCCAGGGACCCTGAGAAGGAAAACATAAATGTGGTATATCTGCCATCAGATGATGAAAAGGCCGCTGACAAGCCCTTTATCCTGCTTGTTCCCGGGGGCGGATTCGTTAACGTATGGAGCCTTACAGAAGGCTGGCCGGTTGCGGCGCGCTTTAACAAAAAAGGATACAACGTTTTTATCCTGACATACCGTGTCAGCGTTGATCTGGCTGCAGTAAAATCTATGGAGGATGTTGCAAGAGCGCTTCAGCTCATCAGATTCCGCAGCGAAGAATTTGGCGTCGATCCAGACAAGTACATTACCTGCGGATTTTCAGCCGGTGGATATGTAATATGCCTCTGGAATACCGATAAAGGCTACAGGAAGTTTGATCTGCCAAAGCCACAGGCTTGTTTCCCAATATATCCTGTCACATCCTACAGGGTTATTCGCGATACCAAATGGGATATCGGTGAGACAAAAGATGCCTATGCTCAGTCCAGTGTTGGATGCAGCCTGGAAGAGGCCTGCAACAACAGCTTCGAAGTACCGCTCCATGTAGAAGGCTTTCCGCCCACAGCGATCTTTGTAGCGGCAGAGGATGAGCTGGTAGACACAGATCATTCCAAGAACCTTGCCACTGCGCTTGAGGAAGCCGGGATCAAGGTCAGGTTTGAGATGGGAGAGACCGGCGGACATGGATTTGCTGATGGCGATGGAATGAGCATGGAGGGCTGGCCTGAGAGGGCAATTGAGTTTTACGAAAGTCTTTAAATATGTTTTTGGCCGGAGAAGGAGTATAATGATAGTAGATAAATAATTCTTTTTTTGGAGGGCAGGATCATGGAAGTTAAGAATTCAGTTCATGTCACTAAAGAAGATGCAATCTACGATGATCAGGAAAGCGCGGCGCTGTTCACTGATGATGTGAGTGATCAGGAGATAAAGCCCGAGATTTCCAGACAATCAACGGTGGCCTTCACCGAGCGGGAACGTTTGTGGGAGGGCATGAAGTAAAATAGAATATCAATGAAACTAAAGGCGCAGGATGGAGAAGTCCTGCGCCTTTTTTGTGTAGTGTCTATATTTGCGTCTAACAATGTTTCGTGCGGTGATATCTAGATTTCCTAAAAATGGATATTGCAATTTGGGCGAGAATAAGATATAGTGTCCTTGTTACGGAAAACGTTTTCCGAAAGGAGATACCCATGTTTTTAAGTGCAATATATCATCGAATGTCAGAGCAGTACTGCTATCCATTGGATACAGAGCAGCTGATCATCAATATCAAAACAGGATATGACGTAGATAAAGTTTATATATACTATGGTGATCCGTATGATGCCGGAATAATGGGCGGAAATGAGCGCTGGAGCGGGAAGAAGGAAGAAATCTGCTTCAAGAAAAGGCTTAAGGATCACATCTGGTGGACCACCACACTCAGGCCGGAATATAAGAGGTGCAAGTATTATTTCGAACTCCATTCCGGAGAGGAAGTAATGTATTACTTTGAGGATGGCTTCTATACAGAAGAAGAGATGAATACTGAGGGCAAGACCCTCTCGTATTTCATCATGCCCTGGATGAATCCTGCGGATGTCTGCAAAACTCCCGCCTGGGTCAATGATACTGTGTGGTATCAGATCTTTCCCGAGAGGTTCTGTAACGGCGATAAGAGCATAGATCCCGAGGGTGTTATGCCCTGGCAGACCGGAGAAGTGGGATTTCATGATTACTACGGCGGAGATATCAGGGGTATAAGAGACAGACTGCCCTACCTCAGGGATCTTGGTATCACCGGCATTTACCTAAATCCGATATTTGAGGCGCATAGTAATCACAAATACAACACCAGAGATTACAAGAAGGTGGATCCTCAGTTTGGTACCAACGATGACCTTCGCGCACTGGTGGATGAAGCTCACGCCATGGGCATCAGAGTCATGCTGGATGCGGTGTTCAACCATACCGGAATTGACCATCCGATGTGGAAGGACATTGTGGAGAAGGGCCAGGAATCTGAATATGCCGACTGGTATATGATAAACAAGTGGCCGTTGGAGAAGGGCAGAGATACGAGGGATGGAAGGTATTACTCTTTTGCCTTTGCAGAGTACATGCCCAAGCTCAATACCAACAACCCTGCAGTTCAGGACTATCTTCTGGACATCATCAGGTTCTGGATCGAGACCTTTGACATAGATGGACTGCGCTTTGACGTGGGCAATGAGGTTTCACATTCATTCCTCAAGGCTGTGAGATACATGACCTGCCATATTAAGGACGATTTCTATCTTCTGGGCGAGATCTGGCACGATTCGATCTCGTGGCTTCGCGGAGATGAGTATGACTCGGTCATGAATTATCCGCTGACTACGGCTATTTCTGACTTCTGGGTTTACAAGAACAGGGGACGCGAGTCTTTTGAATTCGATATAAACAGATGCTTCACCATGTATTTTGCGCAGGTGAACGATGTTTTGTTCAACCTCCTGGATTCACACGATACCAACAGGCTATTGGATAAAGCCTGTCACAACATAGATATCTTTTACCAGCAGCTTGCGGTGCTGTTTACAATGCCCGGAAGCCCCTGCATTTACTACGGTACCGAGGTCGCCATGGAGGGCTCTTACGACCCGGATTGCAGGCGATGCATGCCCTGGGATGAGATCGATTCCGGTAAAAAAGCTAACGAAATAGCTGAAATGAAGCGCCTCATTGAGATGAGAAAGACCCTTCAGTCCTGCAAAAGCAGGAACTTCCACTTCCCCAACGATATTGAGGAGAAGAGGGTTATCTCTTTTACCAAGATCGGAGAAAATGAGAGCATTCAGGTTTACCTCAACTGCGAGGAAAATGCGGTGAATATCGATATCAGCGGATTTTCCGGCATTGTATATTCCCGTAAATGGAACGATGGTAACCTTGAGCCTAACGGAGTGCTGATACTTAAAAAGTAAAAGATTTTAACTGATATGTAAGTGTTCGAGCTTCCGCATCAAGCGGAGGCTCTTTTTTTTATAATTTTTTAGGAAATATCGAACACTAATCTATATTATAATGGTAATGTGAGAACTATTGATGTTTAAAAAACACGGTGACGAGAGGAGTAGGACTAATGAAAAGAAGACCAACGACGGTAATGCTTTCGCTGGCTATTGCCTTTGTCCTGACGGCGTGTTCTGCGGGCTCGCAGGAGGCTGCGGGAGACAGGATCAAGAAGGAGCTGGATGCTGCACTGAGTAAGGGGTGGGTGGATTCCAATATCTCTGGCTCAGTAAAGGCAGATGTTGAGTACCGTCCCCAGGACGATTTTGCGGCGGCCAAAAATAAAGCCTGGAAGCAGGAGATTGGAGACAGGTACTACGGTGTATTTCAGGATGTTTCCGATGAAGTCCTTAATAAAATGAAAAAAGCCGTTACAGATGAATCAATTCCCGGTGAAGAAGCGGAGGTGCTGAGAAAGTACTATGCGCTTTCATCAGACTGGGATTATAGAAACAGTCAGGGCGTAGAACCTCTAAAGCCCTATATAGCAGATATTGAATCCATAAGCAGCATGGATGAACTGTATGCTTTCTTTGGTGATCTTGAAAGGAATCCGCTGGCGCTGGCACCTATCAGCGTAGATGTAATGGATTCATATCATATTGAACAGTATCCTGATATCAATCTCACATATATCGATGTTCCGAAGCTTTCACTTCAGGCCGACAACGGACAGACTTATTATGACAAACTGAACGCGGCATCGACTCTGGAAATGTACGAAGCAATAGAGAATAAGGTTATGTACATGCTGGAGCAGCTTGGATATACGCAGAAGGATGCGAAAAATACCCTTAAGAACTGCCTTAAGTGGGAGAAAAAGGTTGCATCCTCAACTGTGCCTATGGAGCTGGAAGACCTGGAGGAGGGCACAAAGACCAGGGATGAAGCAGCGAAGATTGCAGGAGATTTCCCGCTAATAGAGCTTTTGGATGCCTGGGGATTTACTGATGCCGAATATATTGTTGTTCCCGAGTTTTATACTAAGAGGCTGAGCAGACTTTGCAATAAGAGATACCTTGAAAAGATCAAAGATTATATGGTAGTCAATTATTGCCTTAACAGTGCGATGTACCTTGACAGAACAACGTTTGAAAAGCTGGACGAATTGTCAAAGTCCAGGAGCTCGCAGCCCATGGATATCGGCCAGTCAGAGCAGCAGAAAGAAGATTCGTTACAGTTTGAATTCTATATAAGTCGTACTGCAATGCTGGGAGCTCTTAATAAAACTTATGTAGAGAACTATTTTGATGACGCAACCACAGCGGAACTTACGGGGCTTACAAAAGACATCATCGATGCATATAACGTTATCTTTGCCGAGGAACCCTGGCTTTCCGACGAGGGTAAGGCAGCATGTCTTGATAAGCTCAATAACATAGGGATACATATAGCGTATCAGAGTTTTGAGGTGCTTGATTACAGTAAGGCTCCGTTCAAATCCAAAGAAGAGGGCGGAAGCTTTTTGGATGCCTATTATGCGATGGAAAGATATCAGATGTATCACACGGCTTTCCTCTCCGGACAGAAATTCAGGAGAGATTACTGGGATCCGATTGCATCTGATGGCTCTACTACTATGACAAACGCATTTTATAATCCGGCTACCAATGGAATATATATCTGTGCCGGAATATGTGAGCCGTGCAGTTATGCACCTGATATGACCTATGAGGAGAAGCTGGCCGGTCTTTGTGCCATAGTCGGACACGAGATAACCCATGGCTTTGACAGAGACGGAGCTCTTTACGACAAGAACGGTTTAAAGAACTCCTGGATGCCCTATAAGGATCAGGTGGCATTTAGCGATCTCAACGACAAGGTTGCTTCATATTATTCAACTTTAACTCCTTACCCGGGATCCGGTTTGTATAATGGCTCAAACCTCACCGGAGAAGCAACAGCAGATATGGGAGGCCTAAAGGCTTGTCTCTATCTGGCATCCAAGGTCCCTGATTTTGATTACGATCTGTTTTTCAGCTCCTATGCAAGAATTTGGAGGGTCAACATTCCGTTGGAGGCAGAAAAGAACTATTTCGCCAGCGACCCTCATCCTCTTGCTTTCTACAGGATAAATGTAGGAGTTCAGCAGTTTGATGAGTTTTACGAAACATACGGAGTTGTAGAAGGCGATAGAATGTACCTTGAGCCGGAAAAAAGGATCAAGGTTTGGTGACAGGGAGGGAATAAAATGAGCGAAGCGGTTATTAAACTTGAAAATGTAAATAAATCCTACGGCAAGCACGAAGTGCTTAAAAATGTAAATATGCAGGTGAACAAGGGTGATATCTACGGCCTTGTAGGCAGGAACGGCGCAGGTAAGACCACGATCTTTAAGATGATCCTGGGCCTGTCCGAGGTAAACTCCGGAAACGTATCAATTGTAGGTTCTACAAACAAGAAGGAGCTTCTAAAGAACAGAAGTAAGATCGGCTTTCTGGTTGGATGCAGATTCTACAATTATCTTAATGCGGAAAATAACCTTAAGTACTTTGCAACTGTAAAGGGCATCCCTAGAAAAGAGCGCAAGCAGGAGATTGCAAGGGTCCTTGAGGTGGTTGGTCTTAAAGGTGTCAAAAAGCCTGTTAAGTCCTTCTCCCTTGGTATGCAGCAGAGACTTGGAATAGCAAATGCTATCCTTGGAAATCCAGATATCCTTATACTGGACGAACCTACAAACGGTCTGGATCCGCAAGGTATTGCCGATATCCGTAACCTGGTAAAAAAGCTCAGGGATGAACATGGCATGACAGTTATCATCTCATCTCACATCCTTGGTGAACTTGAGCACACAGCGGACAGATTCGGAATCGTCAATGAAGGTTATGTGGTAAAAGAGATCACGCAGCAGGATCTTCAGGAGAATCAGCCGGCAGTTGAGATTGCAGTAGATGACATTGAAAAGGCCAAGAAGATACTGGAAGAGAACGGAATCAGGATCATGCGTGAGATCACAGAGAAGTCTTCTCTTGAGGATGTTTATTTCCGACTGATCGGAGGTTCAAATCAATGAATAGACTAATGCGAGCAGATTTAAAAAGAATAATAGCCAAACCGTCGATGTATGTGGTCGTGCTGATACTGGCACTGTTTATTCTCCTTAAGGATGCTGCTGATACATCCGCTGCCCAGATGGAGTTGTACAAGACACTGTTTGGAAACATAGGTCTTATATTCATTAGTATCCCGATCTTTCTTTCAGTTTATTCTGATGAGATAAAGAGCGGGATAATGATAAGCATGATCGGAATGGGAATGGAGCGCAAAAACATAGTGTTCTCCAAACTTAAAGATTCATTTTTCCTGTACTGCGGGACATATCTTATCCTGTATGCCAGTGCAGTAACAAAAGACACTTTAGCAAACCTCCCGGTATCGCCCAAACAGAATGCATTTCTGCTTCTGTATTGCGTATACTGCATCATAAGAGGTCTGGGAATAATGGCGCTTGCATCGCTGTTTCTTTTCCTGACCATGAGCGCAGCCGGAGGCATGCTGGTACTGGTTCTTGCGGGAGCTGTCGGCTCAGGTCTGCTAAAGGCTGTCCAGGACAAATTTAAAGTCCCGATTTATGACATGAGCTATATGGGACTTTTGGATTCGTCCTTTGCTGATTTTCAGGCAGGAAACATCGGATACACGATCATACCGGCACTTTTTTATCTGGCTGTTGTTGTCGCCATAAATATCGCAATATTTGACAGAAGGGAGATGGATCTATGAGAAGACTGCTTGAAGCTGATTTAAAACGTGTACTCGTAAAAATACTCCCCTGGGTACTTCTAGCCGCATGGTTCATATTCGAAGCGATCAGCATTGCAATGAATATTGATAAAAGCCCTGACAGAGACTTCGGTGTGCTGGGTAAGCTTGTGGGACTGCATTCATTTGCAGCGACGATCATTGGATTTGCAGCACTTCTCGGCATATATGCTGATGAGTTCAAATCCATGGTAATGATAGGGGTAATAGGAAGGGGGCTGTCGAGAGATAAATTTGTTTTCGGGAAATTTCTGGACCTTTGTCTTCTTACTATTCTGATGGAGCTGATCACTGTTGCTTATGTTTTTATACTTAAAGCTGTATTTGGAGTGACATTTTTACCCATTGAGTACAGATTCATGTTCGTATTATTTGTTGCCAGCTTTCTCGAGACAATCGCCTATGTTACAATAGCAGCTGTTTTTTATTTCATCTCTGAAAACGCTGCTGTAGGCCTGTTTGCGTATCTCACATTCCAGATCATAATACCTTTATCGCTTGAGCTGATCCTGCAGCTTACCAATCTCGCCAAGTACCATGCGGAAAGGTATTATGTTTCAGGTATGATGTCTGTCGCATGCTCGGACTTTATTATGGGTGATTTCGCCGGCGGTCTTGGATATATGCTCATGATGATACTGGTCTACATTTTCGGAGCACTTGGACTGACTATACTCATTTTCAGAAAAAAAGAGCTTGAATTCTAAGTTTGTTACCGTCGGTATCCTTAACTATATTGAGAAGAAGTAGTTCTACAGGCACAGCAAGTACAGATATGAGCGCAGCAGCTCCTGTACTGATGCTGTGCTTGTTTTTGTTGTTGGAATTGTTATTACTCATGGTATATATCCTTTCTATAAATCAGGTATTGATCACTACTACACCAGCATCTGTCAGTTCTTCAAGTGTCTTTTCAAATATCTTTTCATTCTTAGCGGCTGTACACCTAAGGTTAAGAGTTACCTTGTAACCTGCGCTGACAGCATCCAGGCAGGTTTTCTTTACACAGCTATTGCCATCTACGCCTATTACCTCAAGGTCAGTGATGTTCAGGCTCTTTAGCTCTTTTGCAAAAGAATCATTTGTAAAGGCGCTTGGAAAGCTCTTTTCATAGATGTGATCTGAGACCATGAGGAGGTCTTTGGCCAGGGCGTAGCTATCGTTATCGCCATGGATACCTATGTTACGGACATAGAATACCTGATCACAGTCTGACTTTGCCGCAATAATCCTGGCGTTGATCCTTGATACAAGGCTAGCGTCATAGTAGCTCAGGTATTTTTCTTGGACATCGATTACTAAAAGAGTCTTCATACGGTAATTATAAAATATTTTTTGCCACATTTTCTATTCCACGCTATAAATGATCCTTTGTTGGGGCAAAGTAGGACAGGGCGAAAATCCTTGGCATATTTCTTTTTTTCTTCGAGGTAAAAAGAGGTATTAGTAGAAAATGGTGTAAACTGATATAAGGAGGGCTAAATCATGCTTGTCGGAATCGTTTCAGACACCCACGGGATGCTGCGCCAAGAAGTGAAAGATGGATTAAAAGGCGTGGACATGATCATCCATGCTGGTGACATAGACTGTCAGTCTGTGCTGGATCAGCTCAAAGAGATTTCATCTTCCCTGACTGTCGTCAGGGGCAATGCTGACAAGGAGTGGGCTGAGCATATTCCTCAGACTGCTAGGCTGGAAATTCTTGGAAACAAGATCTTTGTCATCCATAACAAAGGAAAGATTTCTGAAGATGTCGTTGATACCGACATCATAATCTACGGACACAGCCATAAGTATTCTAACGTGGAAAAAGATGGGCAGATCTGGTTCAACCCTGGCTGTTGTGGGAAAAGAAGACCAGACCAGGAAATTACTTTTGCTATTCTTGAAATTCGAGGCAAAGGAGATTTTGAGTTCAGGAAAATGGTCGTTGGAAACGACCAAAAAGAAACAAAACTTCCCAAGGACATCGACAAGATAATCTCAAAAGCTATGAAGCTCACTGATAAGGGAAAGAGCTTTGAAGAGATTGCAAAGGCATGTAAGATATCAGAGGAATTAGCAGAGAGCATCTGCCGGATGTACCTGACTCATCCCGGAGTTGATGTGGCAGGAATACTGCAAAGAATTTCTTAATGTATAAACGGAGATTTATTCATGATAAAGCTGAATGATTATTTTCATTTAGACAAACAAGCTACAAAAGGTAGCATGAGTTTATCCGGAAAGTTGGAAGCTATTGTAGGTAATTATTTTGTTAGTGGCGAAGGTAATCCGGACGAAACAATCTATACGATTTATTACGATCCTACAATTGACAGCTATTATGATTCTGTTGAACTTGTCGACAAGAACCTGATTGGTTATGTGACTTCAGACTATGAATATGCTTTTATCAAAAAGTCAGTCCTTGAGAAATTTAAAAGGGATACTGAGGAATATAACATGACGATTATCCCTGTTGATGATCTTGACGGCCAGGAACTGTCAATAAATGATGAGTGCAGTCTTCCGGACTGTGTTTCAGCAGTGACATGGATCAGGGATGATTTTCTGTATGATAAGGATATTGAGTTTGACTATGATGCGTTTGAAAAGATAGATAGTGGAATGAAGTATCTTAATCCGGATCATTTTTCGGTCAAGGAGCTTATCAGGGCAATTCATTAACCGGATGAATCAAAGGATATTATGAAATGACAGAGCTTTTAGAGAAACTAAAAAAGATCGACCACGAGATTGAAGGAGAAGAGTTTACCCAGTATGGGGCAACGTACTTCTTTGCTTTTGATGTCCTTGAAGGTGCTGCTGATGATCTTTCTATTCTTGAGAAGTACTTTATGGAGCTAGAACTTTCTCCTCCGCTTAATAAGATAAGCCTAATGGAGATAGACGATCCGCAAGGGAATATGAATAAGATTGCTACTCAATTTCATTTTGCACCGGAACCCTCACAGCTCCTTTGTGAGATTGCAAAAAATGAGGGAGGATATTATAAGGTGTGTGAGGATGGTGATTGTCTATCCAGAGGGAATCTTATGGATATCTTCCGTATAATTAAGGATGGAAAAGACATGATCGTCCTGTGGTTTTACTTATGTGATTAAGAAGAGTTATCAATATGGATTTGGAAGGGAATAACATGTACGCGAAAGAAGCAGGTTTTAGAAGACTTTATAAACATTTTTGTGTTATCAAAGCTCTTGAAAGTGATTTAGACAAATTAAGGGATCTGACCGGAGAAAGGATCCCTGAGTATTTTCTTGCGTTCGGATTCATAGATAAAGAACAGGGGCTGATGTTTGAAGTGATTGCTTGTGCTGAGAAGATCCTTGAAGGATTCCGTTTTGCCAAAACAAGAGCAGACATCAGGATCCCCATATGCTACAGGGACCTTATGGACAGGGAAGTATTTCTTCTTGAGGACCACATTCTTCACGAGCAGTATAAAGAAAAAGTGGCTATATTAAAGACCTATGATGTTTCAGATGACGTAGAGGAGACAAGGAGACTGTCCCTGATAGATGACTGCAGGGACACATTCCATCCGGATGATATACTGGTCTATTTCCTGAAAGAAGGATTGGAAGCAGAAGGTTGCTGGGTAAGAGCGAAGAGAGTTGGCGAAAAGAACATCGTTGGGACGCTCATAAATGACCCCAACCAGTATTTTGGAGTGCGAAAAGGTGATGATATTGAGTTCAGGCTATCCGAAACAGATGATAAGAAACTCGTATGTGTAAAGAGATTCTGATGCAAACTGCAATTAACCACGTTGATTGAGGAAAAAAATCTCTATTTACAAAGCAGAACACGTGTTCTATCATTGTTTTTAGAGGATATTGTAATGAGTAAGATCAACAGTAACGTGGATGTCATATGCCAGCATAATGCAGATGGAACCATTATGCCCATGCGATTCAGACTGATGAATGAAGATGGGATTTATGAGACATATACGATAAAAGGATACAGGCAGATTCTAAGAAAGGATGTTTATACTACACCGGATGGAGTATTAACTGACCGGCGTGAGGATGTTTTTGAATGTAGAGTTCTGGTGCTGGATGTGTACCACACAGTCAGGCTGTATTTTAACAAAATTACCTGTAAATGGAGAGTTGCTATTTGAGGGTTCAAGTCCCGTACGTTCCATCATTTAAAATAGATACTTTAATATGAAAGACTAACCAAGTAGTTTCATAAGCTACAAGGAGGGATTTTGAGGATTTTTGTATTTATGATGTAGCTGGTTAAGAATGATATGGATTTTAAGAATGGTAAGGGCTCTAAAGCATGACGCTTTGGGGCTCTTTTATTGTGCGCAAAAAGAACTGATTTGCGAGCCGTATGTTTACTGGTGTTATGAAGGTTAAATATTTATTTGGACTGCGAACGCAGATGTGTAGCAGGATTACGTTGTGGCGAATGTTGGACACATAAAGATTTAGGATTAAGCTATCAAACACAGAGGAAAACAGAGGAAAAGCAAAGGAAACAAAGGAGGTGCTGTAAAACATGATGTTTATGATGATTATATTTTCGCCAGTACTGTTTGTGCTATGGTGCGTTGTAAAAACTATAGATATAATGGTCCGTTTTATTAGCTTTAGCAGATATTTTGTAAGCTGAACTTGGTCACTTATTATCATTTTTTTGCCACAATTTCTTTTCCCCCGTATAAAGAATTGTAAACAAAAACAACAGATAATTCTGAAGGGAGATAAATATTATGGCAAAGTTAATCGCAAAGGTATTCATTATCATGACATTGGTATTCGAGGGAATCGTAATCCTTGGGATGAGCACATTCATTCCTGTATTCGCAACAATCTGCACAGTAGCAGCAATAGCAGCAGTTATCTACCAGATGATCAAGAGAGTTGGTACACCAGTTTCTAATAAGGCTGTAGCTGCTTGAAATACTTGAACTTATTCCATATCGCTAAAAGGGCTCTGAAGCTAAATGCTTTGGGGCTTTTTTAATTAGAATGGTGTAAACTGATATTTAGAAACAAAGCTTCTCAAGGATATCGACAGGATCATTCCAAAGAAGGAGGCTATATGAGAACTAACATTCCTACTATCATATTGCTTGCGTTGACGTGTTTAGTTACTGGATGCGGGGCGCAAAACGATAATGCAGCAGTGAGTGCATCAGTACCAGAAACTATTGAAACAGATAATGCTCAGTCTAATGAAGAAACAACTGAAATTGGTTTTACAGAGGATAATCTTCCAGAGCTTTATGAAAGAAGGAAGTTCGTAGGCAGTGCTGTGAATTTTACCGGAGATTGGACAAGGACCTCTGTACATTCTTCTCTCAGCGCGGATATCTCAGTAAAAGATCAGAACGAGGAAGGCTTTGACTTTACTGGTGAGTTTTACTATTACTCACATATGGGCGATGCAGCTGGGAGAGCATATTTTATTTCAGATAACCAGGCGATATATAGACAGTTTGATAATGATGATATCGACGGTGAACCTGCTTACATTGGGTTTTCTTTAGACGACAACGGACTTCATGTAATAGCAAATGGATTTGTAGAAGGCATGGGAATGAATGTCTCTGTAACAGGGGACTATATCCAGGATGAACCATATTATACCAACGGGAACGTGCTTGCAGAAAACTTTTCAGAGTATGACCTGGAGCAGTTAAAAGAGCTTCTCAGGGAAGAAACATATAAAGAGCTGTTTCTAAATAATACGACAATAGGGGATGTATCTTCTGAGGCTGCGAAGCTTTTAGACGGGACAATTGCAAGGCATATAGAGTGCATTGTTCCGACAATGGGAGATGGATATGATCTTCTTATCACTGAGGACGGAAGATACTATTTCTACCACGCAAACACAGACCTTTTTGCAACAAATGACTCAGATTATACAGACTGGAAAATACCGGAATATACTGTGGCAACAGATGAGGCAGAGTACGATGATGATAGATCTCCGTTCCTGCTCTGGGAGTTCGAGGGATATGTTGATGAGTGCAATGGATACTACTGGCAGGATGACTTTAAGAACTGCGACTATGATGGTGATGGGAAAACAGACAGACTAAAGCGCCAGTGGAATGGTGAAGAGCAGATTGCTGTTTATACTGTAGAGTTTGGCAACGGAGATCTGCTTACAGTTCCAAAAGGATGGGAGACAGGATTTCCTCATGTTCAGGGCGGTGATCTTGATAGAGACGGACAAAAAGAGATCCTTTTTACCCTTTCCTACGATACAAGCACAGATCCGTTATCCTTCGGCGACCTGTGGCTCTTTGATAAAGATGCTTCCGGAAGATACAGCGAGGTGGAGCTTCCGCTTGCCAGCGGTGAAAATGGTGCAAAAGGATTTACCATAGAATATGAAGAGCCTGAGGATCTTATGATCCGATATTCGATAAAAGAAGCAGGGCTATCCAGAAGCGAAGAGGTTAATGATGACTATATAAACTACTGGTGGACAGAAGAAAAGACCAGTTCACTTAGGAGTGTATACTGGGCAGAGATCAGGGAGGGGAAGTACCCTGCCATCAGATGCTATGTAGAGCCGCTTCCAAGAGGTGGTGCCAGTCTTGGGTTTGATCTTTCATATAGGGATGGAAAGTATGAGATTGGTTACGTTGAGCTGGATGCACCTGATGGACCGTTTTAAAAACCAGATAGCAAGGGGTATCAATATGAATTACGTTTCTGGCAAGAGTTACTTCCAGCCCTCTGGAATTTACTCTTGCATACTGCAATTAACCATGTTAACTGAGGGATAAAATCTCTATTTACAATACAGAACATGTGTTCTATCATTGTATTTAGAGGAAATTGTAATGAGTAAGATTAACAGTAACGTGGATGTAATATGCCAGCATAATGCTGACGGAACCATCGTGCCCATGAGATTCAGACTGATGAATGAAGATGGGATTTATGAGACATATACGATAAAAGGATACAGACAGATTCTAAGAAAGGATGTTTATACTACACCGGATGGAGTATTAACTGACCGGCGTGAGGATGTTTTTGAATGTAGAGTTTTGGTGCTGGATGTGTACCACACAGTCAGGCTGTATTTTAACAAAATTACCTGTAAATGGAGAGTTGCTATTTGATTGGAATAGGTTACTCTTCAACCTCCCGACACTCCATAAGGTGCCGGGAGATTTTTTTGTTATAATTTAAGAGGTTTAAAGCAAATGAAATTAAAAACTCTTTGATATTGTGGGGAAAGGTTAGTGACACTTAAGGAAGCATACAAGATACTTGGCGCATCTAAAGAGAATACCGACAGGGAGATCAAGGCAAAGTACAAGAAGCTCCTCGTCATGTATCACCCGGACTCTGATCCCACCAGGAAAAGAGATCCAGAAGATGATGAAAAGATCCGCCAGGTCATCGAGGCCTACAGGAAAATCAGGGAATTTGAGGGTGAGCCGTACTTTGAGCCTTATGAGTTTACCTGGGATGCCCTTGAGAACAAAAGAGCTTTTTCAGAGCGTAACATCTTCTTTCAGTTCAAGATCTACGATGAAGCGCTGCCGCCATCCAAGATGGCAAGAGGCAGATTTGTCTGGGATCCCGACATGGAGGAGTTTCCTCTTTTTGCAAAGAGCGTTCTCGAGGCTTGCAAGGAAGTGATGACTGACCATGACTTCACTCCTGCGCCTGATAAGGTAAAAGACATTTTCCATCTAATGATGCAGGAATATGTCCTCCCGGCAGACGCCGCCAGAAAGATTGGCAAGATGATCCGCGAAGATGGCGACAGAGAAGTATATTCATTTAGCGGCTTCATCAAGGATGAACCAGGCACCAGACGTGAATCCAAGATAAACTGCGGAGAGCCACTAAACATATATTTGCGTGAAGACAGGGCTGTTGTTGAAGAGATTGTCACAGGCAGGATTTTGGGCAGTATCTCTTTTGACGAAGATGAGTTGTACTACGTAGTGCTTCCACTTCTGGAAGACCCAAAGGTGGATGCACTTGCGACCATAACTAAGGTGGATAGGAGTCGCAGGAATAAAGAACGTATCAGTGTTGCAATTGAGCTGACAATACCAAAAGACTTGATGGATACCCCAGTATTAAATGGGCAGTTGATAAAAGAGCTGTTGATGAAGTAAATCACATTTCATCAGCAGCTTCCTTTTTACCACTGTCCATAATGGCGCAAGCAGGTTACGTCATATAGCTGCCTGACAATTTCCTTATGGGTGATTTTTTAATACTTATTTAAGACCGTGGAATAACGAAATATTGTAGAATAAAAGAGACTTTAAACATCAGGAGAAACCATATGAAAAAGAGATTGTTTTCAGTACTTTTAGCCATAATACTAGTGGTTGCGCCATTCTCAGTCGGGGCAAAAAATGAATCTAAGACCGACAGAATTTTGAGAAGTATGACAATGCGCGAAAAGGTAGAGCAGATGATGCTTGTCTCGTATCGCGTGTGGGAAGAAACTCCAGAGTCAGGTAAGGGTTCTGATGAGGCCTCGCTTGCAAATGTAACTGAGTTAAATGATACAATAAGAGCTGACCTGATGGGGCACGATTATGGCGGAGTCCTTCTTTTTGGAGAAAACTTTGTGGATGCCAGGCAGACGCTGCGCCTTGTGTCTGATATTCAGGACACGAACCTGAAAGGTGGCGGTCTTCCTTTGCTGGTGACTGTTGACCAAGAGGGCGGTAGTGTCGCCAGAATAAGCTTTGGTACATCAGGTGTTGGAAACATGGCTCTTGCTGCAACAGGTGATCCTTCCGATACGACGCAAATGGCAGAAATATATGGAAAAGAGATGAGCTTGCTTGGGCTAAACACAGATTTTGCGCCTGTTGTGGATGTTAATAACAATCCCAATAACCCTATCATAGGATGCCGCTCTTTTTCTGATTCACCGAAGGTGGTGGCAGAGTATGGCGTTTCATATATAGAAGGGCTGCATGAAACCGGCACTATTGCTACATTAAAGCATTTTCCAGGACATGGTAATACCGATACTGATTCTCATACAGGTTTTCCGCTGATTGAGAGCACCTATGAAGAACTGAAGAATTGTGAGCTTATACCATTCCGTGAGGCTATTGATGCAGGCGCCGACATGGTTATGACAGCGCATATTCAGTACCCCAAGATAGAGACAGGAACATATACATCTGTTTCAACTGGCAAGCAGGTATATCTGCCTGCCACTATGAGCCACAAGATCCTTACAGATATTCTCAGAAAAGACATGGGGTTTGAAGGCGTGATTGTGTCTGATGCCCTTGATATGGCTGCAATTACGGAAAATTTTGCAGATGAAGATGTTCTGAGTATGACAATTAATGCCGGTGTAAATCTTCTTATCCTTCCGCCTGTTTTTGATTCAAAAGGCTTTAAACACCTTGATGATATGGTGGAAACCGCTGTACGGCTTGCGGAGGATGGAACTATTGATACACAGATGATTGATGATTCCGTCAGGAGAATTCTGACCCTCAAGGAAAAATATGGTCTTCTGGATATATCGGACTTCTCCGTAACAGAAGAAAAACTTCTGGAAGCAGAAAAAGGCGTTGGAAGCAGCGCAAACAGGGATGTGGCCTGGAATATTGCAAACAAGTCCCTGACAGTTGTGAAAAATGAGAATAATGCTTTTCCGATAAGTCTTGGATCAAAAGAGAAAGCACTGATCCTTTTTGCTGACAACTGCGCAAGCAGGAGTGGAGCAGGAAAGCTTGCTGCCAGGGAACTTATTAAAAAAGGAATAATAGCAGATGAATCACAGATCATCGTGATAGATAATGCTGATGAAGACAGAGAGAAATGCATAATTGCTGCCAAAGAAGCAGATCATTGCATCCTTGTGCAGAGAACCTACAATGCTGCATGCCTTAACCCCGGCACTGATGATGGCTCTTTTTCCGCTGTATTTGATGAGATCATCGCTTCCAGGCATGAAAATGGGAAGAAAGTAGTAGTGGTAAGCTGCAGTCTGCCATATGATGCAGCACGGTTCATGGATGCTGACGCTTGTGTCTTGAGCTATAACTCAACAACAATGCGTGAAATCCCAAATGAATCAGGTAAAGGAAGCGCATATGCGCCAAACCTTGTGGCTGCACTGGTATCGTGCTTTGGAAATGAGGAAAGAACAGGCATTTTGCCGGTAAATATTCCGGAGATAGACAAAGATTATAAGATGACAGAGAAGATTTTGTATAAAAGAGGATATTAAGAAAAAGCTCTTTTATAAGCAATAGAGGAGGCTCAATAGATGAAAAAAAGATGCATGGCCCTGATCCTTTTAGTAATTGTTATGATCTGTGGATGCTCAAATGCAGGGAATAATGGGGAAGGCTTATCAAGTGAAGGAACGGAGGCTTTAGATACACCAATTGAACTGGTATGGTGGACTTACTCTCCGGATGGAACTGCTCCTGATGATGCAGAAGAGGTACTCCAAAGAGCAAATGAAATCTCTAAAGAGAAAATAGGCGTCACTGTAAAGATGATATACAAGTCAGAGGAACAGTTTGATTTAGATCTCCAGACAGGAGAGTACTATGACATGACTTTCAGCTGTGACTGGTGCAATGATTTTGACGCTAATGCCGGTAATGGCTACTATTACGATATTACTGAACTTGTTGAAAAGACTGCGCCAAAGTTGTATAAAGCGGTGGATCCATGGTGGGAGATCGGTTCCCTTCATGGAAAGATATATGGAGTTCCGATGCTTAAAGATCTTGGAGCAGAAGTCTTTTTTCGCATGAACAGCGACTATTTTGAAACAGAAAAGGGCCTTACTCTGCCGGAAGAGATGGCCTTTGCAGACCTTGAGCCATATCTTGAGATGTGGAAAGAGGATCACCCGGATGATTATCCTTTTTTCATTCCTAGTGTAGGGCTGTCAGGCGCTTTCCAGGTACATGAAAGAATAGTATCAAAGTATCTTGTAATACCTTATAGTAAGGCTGGGACACCTGACGGAACAAAGATCATTCCTGTATTTGATGATGAGGAATACATGGGAATGCTGCGGCTTTTGCACAAGTGGTATGGGCTTTCTTATATCAACCCGGATGCTGCCACTACTACGGAGGTTCCCAAATCAATAAAGACGCCGGTCCGAACTGGAACAGCGTGGACAGGATTTATGGGGTGGTCTGACCCCGAGGCTTATGGCTTCAATGTTAAGCTTGTTCGCTTTATCGGCCCCAACATGTCCAGATCCACCCAGCAGGGTTCTCTTATCGCGATAAACGCAGCTGCTTCTCATGAAAAAGCTCAGGCGTGCCTTAAATATATGGAGCTTTTGTATACAGACAAAGAACTGCGGGATACTCTCGCCTACGGAATTGAAGGAAAACATTTCGAATATTATGAAGACACGGTAATCCGTACTGTGGAAGGCAATGAACACTATATGCAGGACGCCTTTGTTACAGGCCCTGCAGTAAGTGCATCAGTGGTTTCAGCAGATAAAGATAATCCGGCTGATCCGGATCAGTGGAAGAAAGTATATGATGGCTACAAGAGTGCAAGGATCAGTGATACAAGGGGATTTTCCTTTGATCCAACAAATGTAGAAGCAGAAATAGCGGCTCTTGATGCTATATGGAACAGTTACAGTGCAGAACTTGTGACAGGCACTTCAGATACAGATGAAGCGGCAAAAGAGATACTTAAGCAGATGGAGGCTGCCGGACTTGATAAGGTCAGGGAAGAAGCACAGAGACAGCTTGACGAGTATTTAAGTCAGTTTTGATGAGCTATGAAAAATAAATGGTCACTGGATAATAATTCAATAAGCACTCTTTTGAAGGAAGCTCTTTTAGAACTGGAAAGAGCAGGCATAATGAAGGATGACTGTCTGCGCTTTGAGCTTACGCTGGAAGAAATCCTTCTGGATTATCAAAAGGTGTTTTCGAAAGACGCTGCTGTAGCAGTTAAACTGCAAAAGAAAGCGGACTTTCTATATGTGCAGATAACTCTTGAAGGAGAAGAGTATGATCCATTACAGGAGACGGCATCTCTCGTTCTTATTAAGACTGTCCATAAATGGGATTCTGCACCTTCTTATGAGTATCAGAATGCGAAAAAAGAAATCGGAAGAAATGTACTGACTTATAAGTTTAAGGTAAGAGGGTCACTGCGGGAAAATCTTATCTTTACCTGGAAATATACCAGGCAGAGCAAAGGTTACCTTGCCCTTGCCGTGGCGCTTCAGCTTATAAGTGTAGTTTTTATGATCATTGCACCGATCCTAAGCGCTAAGATCATCGTTCAGTTGACTGATATAGCGGTTTATCAGATGCTTTGGACAGCACTTTCACTTTTTGCAGTTAACATTGCTTCTGCTGCGATAATGGCAGGCTGCAACTGGGCCTACAATGTAGTTTACAATAAAACACTGACCCTGCTTGAAGCAGAGATATCAGAAAATGTTTTGCAAATTGAGAATAAGGCAGTGGAAGAAAATGGAACAGGACTCTTTATTCAGAGGCTTACTGTTGATACTTCAAACCTGGCTACTGCTTTTAATACTCTGGCAGATAATATTTCGCAGATCTGCCAGTATGTGGGAATACTGGCAGCAATGTTTATTGTCAGCCCTTTGGTATTCATTGCGGTTGCGATATTACTGTCAGCACAGATTTTCATGGAACTTAGGCGCCAGAAAGTGTCCCGTGACAACGGGCGTATTTACAGAAATTATGCGGAAAAGTACACCGGGATTGTTGGAGAGATGGTTCGCGGTGGTAAGGACATTAAACTGGTGAATGCACAGCAGCAGTTTGAAAATGACCTTAAGGAGCGGATCACGAATGCAAATGACTCCAGGATGAAATGGGATGCAGACAACAGAAAGTACAGGCTTGTTATCGCATCTGTACGTGAGAGTGGAGCACTTATATTTGTGGCACTTTTAGGTGGTCTGCTCTTTAATGGCAGACTTAATGTTGCCACTGCACTTATTCTTTTCAATTATTATACAAGTCTTGGAATGCCTGCGATCACGCTTCTTGGAACTATCCTTGATTTTGTGACGCAGTTTAATCTTTCCAGCGAAAGACTTCGGGACATCATGGATGACAGGTTTTTCCCGAAGGAATCATTCGGAGAGGTTCACAAAGAGAATCTTAATGGTGAAATAGAATTTAAGAACGTTTGGTTTTCCTATAACGTAGGTAAATTGAAGACCTCTACCAGGTGGGTACTAAGCGATCTGAGTTTTAAGATATCGCCCGGCGAAACTGTGGCACTGGTTGGCAGAAGCGGATCCGGAAAGACAACCATCATGAATCTTATAAGCAGGTTGTATGATCCTTTCTCAGGGACAATCACAATAGATGGGATTGACACAAAAGACCTTGACCGAGATTCCCTGCGTGGAAGTATGAGTGTTGTGACGCAATCACCATATATTTTTCAGATGAGTATCCGTGAAAATCTGCGTATTGTTAAGCCAGATATGACCGAAGAGGAGATGAAGAAAGCAGCGACTCTTGCCTGCATTGACGAAGAGATCGAAGCAAAGCCTGAAGGATACGATACTGTAGTTGGTGAAGGCGGGATAAGTCTGTCCGGAGGACAAAGGCAGCGTCTTGCGATTGCAAGAGCGCTCCTTAGAGATGCGCGGATTCTTCTATTGGATGAAGCAACAAGTGCCCTAGACAATGTGACACAGGACAGGATAAGGGAATCCCTTGACAGGATCAAGGGGCAGTGTACTGTCATAATCATTGCCCACAGGCTCTCGACAATTGTGAATGCAGACAGGATCCTTTATTTGCAGGATGGCAGGATAATTGCTGAGGGTAAACACTCCGAGCTGATTGCAGGGTGCGCTGAATATAGAGAACTATATGAAAAAGAAGAGAAGCAGTCATAAACTTAATACAGAACTCTCGCTCTTGTCTCTGCCTGCAGTTATCTGGTATATAGCATTCTGCTATTTGCCTATATTTGGAGTGGCTCTGGCATTTAAGCGTTATCGCCTGGTTCCCGGAAAAAGCTTTTTCTATAGCATATTTCATGGAAGTGACTGGGTCGGATTATCTAATTTCAGGTTTCTCATGCTCAATCCTCAGATACTGAGAGTAGTCAGAAATACGCTTCTTTATAATCTGGTATTTCTTGTTCTGGGTATAGTTGTTCCTGTTATCCTTGCTATTATTCTATCTTATATACATTCAGGACTTGTCAGGTCAATTACACAGATATGCATGCTCCTGCCACATTTTATGTCCTGGGTTATAGTCAGCTATTTTGTCTATGCCTTTCTGTCTGCTGACAGGGGCATCATAAATAATGTCCTTAATGATCTTGGCAGATCTCCTGTTAATTTCTACCTTAAGCCGGAGGTTTGGCCTTTCGTTCTTGTTTTAGTCCATCTTTGGAAGACAGCTGGGTATTCTATGCTCATATATTACGCAAATATTTGTGGAATTGACTCGGATTTATATGACTGTGCAGCTATAGACGGGGCTTCTGTAAGACAGGTTGTGCGCTTCGTGATCCTGCCCCAGCTTAAGAATATTGTGGTGGTGCTGATGCTTCTGAATCTGGGCCATATTCTTTCCACGGATTTTGGCCTGTTTTATCAGGTCACACGTAATGCAGGGTCGCTGCTTAGTACCACTGAGACTATTGATGTTTTTGTCTATAAAGCACTGATGGAACAGTCCAATTACGGCTTTTCTGCAGCTGCCAGCCTTATCCAGAACGGGATCGGATGCATATTGTTGCTTTTTGCCAGCCGTATGGTATCCCTGGTAGACCCGGAGGGAGGTATTATATGAGAAACGCGCAATCTGAGGGCTACATCAAAGGATTAAACAAAAAATCCAATATTTTCCTGAGCTTTTTGATGCTGCTTTTGTCGGGATTCATGATCATTCCGGTTATTTTGATTCTTGCCATATCTTTTTCATCTGAAGATGCGATCGCCAAAAACGGATACAGGTTTGTGCCGGCTGAGTGGTCCACTGACGCATACAGTTATATTCTAAAAAGTGCGGACAGTATAATAAGGGCTTTCGGACTGACGTTCTTTCTGACACTGATAGGAACGGTACTTTCCCTGTTTCTTATCAGTACTGTGGCCTATGTGCTGAGTAACAGAGATTACAGCCTGAGGCAGGTTCTTACATGGCTTATTGTAATCCCTATGTTCTTTAGCGGCGGCCTGGCGGCTTCTTATGCAGTCAACACCCAGTTGTTTGGGATAAAGAATTCTTTTCTGGCGCTATTCCTTCCCGGAGCATGTTCGAGCTGGTATGTAATAGTGATGCGGACTTATTTTATGAAGAATATTCCTGAGGAGGTCCTAGAAGCAGCAAGACTCGATGGCGCATCGTCATTCAGGCTTTATTTTGGTTTTGTGCTTCCTATGTCAAAGCCTATCCTGCTTACAGTTGGAATATTTGAAGCCTTCACATACTGGAACAGCTGGTATGAAAACCTCATCTATACAGATTCTGCCCACAGCAGGCTGTACACGCTTCAGTACATTTTGTACAACATGGAAAAAAATGCATCATACCTGTCGTCAAATGAGAACATAAGCGGGGCTGTGATGAACTCTGTTCCGACAGAGTCTCTCAGGATGGCGCTTGCCAGCATAATTATCATTCCGGTAATAGTAGTTTATCCGTTTTTCAGGAAGCATTTTCTTAGGGGACTTAATGCGGGAGCAGGGAAATGTACTTAAAGACACTAACTAGATATATTCAAAAGATCAATCACTAAAAGAGTCTTCATACGATAATTATAAAATATTTTTTGCCACAATTTCTTTTCCCTCGTATAAATAACTGTAAGGTTTTGTATAACAGAAGTAACAAAAAAGCAACTCGTGATTTATGGAGACAATACCCGCTGTTTTGTACACTGATAGCGGAGGTGATGAGAGATGATTTTTTCAGAAAAACTGCAGATACTCAGAAAGAATAAAGGATACACGCAAGAGGCGCTTGCAGATAAGCTTGGCGTTTCAAGACAGGCAGTTGCAAAATGGGAATCTGGACAGATATATCCTGATATTTCTAATCTGATCCAAATCAGTGATCTAATGAGCGTTAGTGTTGATTATCTAGTTAAAGATAATGACTGTGCTGTGAATATCAAGTCTCAGCCGAAAACTGACCTGGATGAATTGATAGCATTCAGACTGGAAGCAAATGTCAACACCTATGCAGCTTTCAAGAATGAGGTCAATGCTACCAGACCTGCCTCACACGATTTCAGATATGAGAACGGTAAATATGTTTACCACGACACCTATGTCGGTGGAGAGGAATTTGCAGGAGAAGAGGCGATTTGGAAGGATGGGCAAGCTGTTTACGCCATGAATTACATGGGGCGAGTGCTGGAAGATGGCTTCAGTGGGAACTTCCTGAAAGAGGCTCTGAGAGCAGCAGATGAAAAGATGCCATATAGAGGACCGGAAATTCATCAAGCTGGCGAATATACATACAGGTGTAAAGTGACCGGTGATTTTACCTGGTTTCAGGGATGTGAAGAGATATATCAGGGTGACAAGAAAGTATACGAATGCGTATTCCATGGCGGATTACTGAGATAACATAGTCGATAGATTAAGACCTCATGCAGTTTCGGCTGCATGAGGTCTTATATATCGATAATAGGCTTATGAGCACTAATGTTGCGCCTGCAATAGGATAAACAATTATCAGTCGGTTTGTTGTGCCATAGATTTCCAAGACTCCTTTAAATAGACAGCCTATGCTTAATGTGGCTATGGCTGTATTCCAGATATTAGCAAAGGCTTTGCCAGGAAATCTATTTAAAATGAGCATCACTTCATAAGGCAAAACACCCATGATAAGTGGTACTGCAAAGCCGTAAATCATGTAGTAAGATGTTACGCCATGGCTGAATAATTCATATATGGCGCCAAAGAGTGCAAGAAATGTTGCCCATACAGTATTGTATAATAAGTTCTTCTTTAGTTCTTTTTCCATAGTCAGGTCCTTTCTGATCGTTCATTGCCGGTCCTCAAATATATACGATATCGCTTACACTTCGTTCTTTGATGCTTCCGCCGGAAGTAGGATTGTTGATGACATAACCATTGAAATACATAGTAGATGATCCGCCTCCGTCAAGGTTGTAAGCAGTGGTTACCCCCAGATCTTTCATGAAGTTTGCCAGCTCATAAAGGCTTAAGCCTTCGCTTTCATCGGTCCTTCCATCTGATACCACAAAAACAAAATGATTGGCATCAATGACTCCGATGGCAGTTCGAGGATTGCTGGTCTTGGCCCGATCAACCTCAGTGTTTGTGTCTACTGCAACCTCACTGTTTTCTATAAGAGCAGGGCCGAATGTAAATGCCTGCCAGACACCCATTGAAACCAGTTCCTCTGCCGTATATTCGGCATCATTTACTACTTCCATTGTGCCGTCGGCATATATGCACAACACGTCGGACCCATTTGCCGTGCTTCTATAAACAACACCATTTCTTATTACATATCCACTTTCCTGAACTCCGTAATAGTCTCCGTTTATGGCCAGCACAGCATCGTTGTCTTCTGCGATAGATGAAGTGGTTGCCGTTACATTTTTTCCATAGGTATCATCGGCAAAAGCGGTCTTTAAATACCTGGCTGAAGAGAGGGTTACGTCGGCAACATAGATCTTAGTGCCATTCTGATAATAATCAGACAGGGTTATGGTGTAGTCATCTGTAGATACGGTATTTTCCCCGGAATACTCGCCGGCTGAAGCCGTAACCGCGGAGGTGGCTGAAGTATCATCAGATGTGCCACTGGTTTTGGCAGATGAGGAATGCTGTCTTCCGGAGCCTTTCCTGTGTTTTGTTGTGGTGCTGTCTGATGCGTCAGCTGAATCCCCAGAGGTATTGGCAGTCGCTTCAGATTCAGAGGATTCATCTGTCAAAAGAACTGTTTCTGCCTCTGATGTACCGGAAGGACTCTCAATATCTGCAAACATTGCGGTGTTTATTTCTGTGGCATTTGTATCATATCCTTTGCTTATAACAAAGGTGTCCAGTGTGATGTAGATTGTAAAAGTGGTTAGCAGAATGGCTGAAACTACCGGCCAAAGATTCTTTTTCATGCTGTGATTCCTTCCTTTCGTGAAAATAAATCTTCGCTGGATGAGATAGCTGAGCGCAAAAAGAACTATCTCTGTGAGTATCTTTGCTGTATAGTACGGCATATTCATGCCGGTTAACATCTCTAAGATCAAGGTGTTGCATATAATAATAAACGCAGCAAGAAGTGCATATTTGAGCGCGGAAGCTGCGCCTGATCGAGATTTAAAGACTTTTCTTTTGTTAATGGTGTAGTTTATGGTGCCACTGAATATCCTTGCTGTGACATTTGCGAAAACTAAAGATAATCCCAGAGCGGATAGCAGACAGAATAAGCAGTAGTCTACGATGAAGCTTACAAAGGATGATGCGGAGAACTTCAGTATCTCGCGGTAAATCAGGAATGAATCCTTTACGGCATTAAAATGTGAGGACTTATTGTCATCAATATATACAGTACTTATCCAAACTTCCTTTATTTCAACACCTTCCCTGGGAAGCGCTGTGAGCATGTTCATTTCGTATTCATAGCGTGATCCGTCAATTTCTATAAGTCTCGGGATAAGCTTGTCGCTGAATGCACGAAGTCCTGTCTGAGTATCATAAACACTGATTCCTGTTGATAATCTGTAAACAAATCTAGTAATGGCATTCCCAGCCAGGCTTTTAAAAGGCACCTTGCCTTCCATTTTGCGGCTTCCGAGAATGAGGCATGAACGATTCTGTTCAGAAGCCTGCGCCACGCGAATAACATCTTCGATCCTATGCTGCCCATCTGCGTCGACAGTGACAATGGTATAGGGAGCCTCATACACGCTGTTTATGAATTTAAGACCCGTTTTCAGCGCTTTACCTTTTCCCTGGTTTTTCTCATGACAAAGCACTTTGGCATATCGTGAAGACTCTTCAAATACTTTGATGCAATCATCTGAACTGCCATCATTTACGATGATTATTTCAAAACCTGCTTCATATAGCTGCCTGACAATTGTAATCAGTTTGTCATCCGGCATATAGGCGGGAATCAGGGCAATTCTCTTCATATCCTCTTTACCTCCTTCATTCAGGTGGTTGCATCTTATGAGAGAATTGTATTCCAGGAACCTAAAAAGAACTTAAAAGCAACAAAGGTTATTCATATGGGAGATTTTTTTAATACTTATTTAAGACCGTCGAATAACGAAATATTGTAGAATTAAAGAGTCATATGTTAATCATATTCGTTGCAATGGCTAGGTACCGGAGCATGTAGGAGGTAATATGAATAAGAAAGCAAAAGCAGTTTTACTATCACTGATCTTTATGGCGACGATGTTTTTTCAGAGTGCTATCAGAGTAGAAGCGGTAAATATCCTTCCTTTTACCAGTGCTTTGGATTATTCCAGGTCTGAAAACTGGCTATATGACGGAGCTTATCCAGAAAATGGCGTGGATGTTTTCATGGTTGCGCCATCAGTGGATACCAAAAGTGAAGTGAATTCTACTATGACTGATGGCTACAAAAGAGCTTTCAGAAATGCGATGAACCAGCAACAGGCTATATATGCTAAAACAGCCAGAATCTATGCGCCTTATTACAGGCAGGCAGCGCTGAATGTATATTCATTTACCGATTTGGCAGCAAGAGAAAAAGCAATGCAGAATGCATACATAGATGTTTCGGCCGCATTTAAGTATTATCTTGAGCATAAAAATAATGGAAGACCTCTGATACTTGCAGGCTTTTCTCAGGGAGCTGATATGTGCTACAGGATTCTGCAAGAGTATTATGGCGGAGATGGTGATAGAGCTGTTTCGCTGCGTGAAAACCTAATTGCTGTTTATGCAATTGGCTGGGATATGACAGAGGAAATGATAGCAGAATGCCCACAGATTGTACCTGCCCAAAACGAGACGGATACAGGCGTTGTCATCAGCTTTGATTGTGAGGATGGCACTGTTACAGATTCCGTCATCACACCTGCAGGAACCAAGGCGCTTTCCATAAATCCATTAAACTGGAAAACGGACTCTTCAAAGGCTAGCAAAAGTCTTAATAAGGGCTCTGTTACCCAGGACAGTAAAACCGGTGCAATAACTTCTGTTGAAACGGGAAAGTATGGTGCTTACATTGACCCGGAAAGGGGAACCCTCATTGTAACCGGGATAGACACAAACGAATATCCTGCAGGACTTGCCATTTTTCCTACCGGAAGTCTTCATCTGTATGACAATTTCCTGTTTTTCGTGAATCTACAGGATAATGTACAAAAGAGGACAGATAGCTTTTTGATGCGAAAGAGAAAATAGGTGTCACAGTATGGATGAAAGACTGAAAAGGCAGATGGAGTTTGCCTTAGAGATAGACAAAGAGAAGAATGTTTTCAGGCAGACGCATTTGTCCGGACATGGAAGAAATGAGAATGATGCAGAACACGCTTGGCATATGGCGATTATGGCTTATCTTTTAAAAGAGTATTCGAATGAGTCTGTAGATATATCAAGAGTCATGATCATGTGTCTTATCCACGATATTGTTGAGATAGATGCTGGTGATACCTATGCTTATGACAGTGAGGGGCTTATTACACAGAAAGCGAGAGAGGATGCTGCCAAGGAACGGATATTTTCTCTTTTACCTGAAGATCAGAAGGCGGAATTGATAGCTCTTTTTGATGAGTTTGAAGAAAATAAGACTGCGGAAGCAAAGTTTGCTCATGCCATGGATAACCTTCAACCGCTTATGCTTAATAACAGTAATGGCGGTGCAGACTGGAGAGAGCATGGTGTTACAAAGGACCAGGTTTATGGTAGACAGTCCAAGACTAGAGAGGGTTCTGAGAAACTTTTTGAGCTGACAGATAGAATAATCAGGCAGCATATTGAGAGTGGGAACATAAAGGAATAAGGAGACAGGCTAACAGAGCACTCTGAGACGTGAAAAGGAGGAATAAAACTATGCCATTCATTGATTCAAAAGTAAGCGTAAAGGTAACACCTGAGCAGAGAAAAGAGCTCAAGGAAAGGCTTGGACAGGCTATCTCATTGCTTCCAGGAAAGAGCGAGAGCTGGCTGATGGTCGACTTATCTGATGAGCAGGATATGTACTTCAGAGGCGATGGAGAGCAGCCTACAGCTTTTATTGGCGTAAGTATTTACGGGGATCCGGACAGCGGCGCATTTGGCAGGCTGACTGGTGAACTCACCAAGATTTACGACGAAGTTCTCGGGATAGCGCCTGATCACATCTATGTAAAATATGCCACAACCCACGACTGGGGCTGGAACGGAAACAATTTCTGATATAGCTCTTTTGTCCGAAAACAGGGACTTGTCTGAAATTCAAAATCAAAATCTGTGTAAAACAGACCTAAATCAGTGAATCTGGTTTGAGGTCTGTTTTTTTGCGTGTTACAGAAGTGCAACTCGTGAGTCAAAGAGGATGTTTCCAGGAATTGTGCCATATAATTATAAATTTCAAAAAGGGGTACCAATAAAATTTGGAAATTAGCCTGTTTTTTGTACCATATAGTGCGAAAACCCAAAAGGGGTACCACAAAAATCAAATAAGCGCTCAGAAATTGACGCAAAAATGTATTTTATATGGTACCCCATTTTGAAAAATGCCGATTTTTGGCACAAAAATAGATCCGCCAAAATAATTGTACGCAACCTATAGAAACGTTCATCTTGTATAATAGATCATTATTGGTTTAACCCTGCTCCCAGAACAGCTATAATGGAATACAAGTACAGTAAACCCGCCTAAAAGGAGGAGATGATCATGGCAACAGCAAAAACCACAAAAACAGCTACTACAAAGAAGACAGCGTCTACAGCAAAGAAGACCACAACAGCTTCTAAGAAGACAGCGTCTACAGCTAAGAAGACAACATCAGCTTCAAAGAAGGCAACATCTATAGCCAAGAAGACCACATCTACCGGAACTTCAGTAAAGGTAAGTGCAACAGAGAAAAAGCTCCTCGAACTCTACAGGGCAGCTGACGCCGATACTAAAAAGGCAGCGATGGCTCTTTTGAAGGGCGAAAAGTCTCAGCTAGGCGGTGTACTTGATGAAATTCTAAAAAATAAGACTATCATGAACACAGTAACAAGCTTCTTCAAATAAGAGGGGGCAGGGGGACAAGCGATGGACATATCAAAATTTACCTGGACACGAGAGCCAAAGAGCTACGTGGCGGCAGAAGATAAGATCACAGTAACCACATTGCCGCATTCGGACTTGTGGCAGAGGACGTACTATCACTTCAGGAATGACAATGCGCCTGTGTTTCAGATGGAGACTGAGGAGAAGTTTTTCTCTTTTGTGGTGAAAACTGAGTTTGCAGACAGCCATCATCGCTTTGACCAGTGCGGGATTGTGATGTACTTAGATAGCGATAACTGGCTCAAAGGCTCTATTGAATTTGAAAATGACAAGTTCCAGCATCTTGGATCTGTTGTCACCAACCACGGCTATTCAGACTGGGCTACAACTGAGATCCCGGCATCGGTAAAGTCTATGTGGTACAGGCTCAGCCGAAGGGAGGATGATTACTGTATTGAGTGCTCAGATGATGGGAATAAGTGGAAACAGATGAGGGTCTGCCACATGCATGAAGGCGCTGGGAAAGTAAGATTTGGAATCTATGCATGTTCGCCGGAAGATAGCTCTTTTACCGCAGAGTTTACCAATATGGCGCTTACAGAGTGCGCCTGGAAGGCCCATGACGGCCAGAAGCCGGACGAGACTTGATATCAAAAGGGAAGGAAAAAAGTATGCAGGGGAAATATCCAGTAATCACGCTGTGCGGAAGCACACGTTTCAAAGATCAGTTCATGGAGATGCAGAAAAAACTCACACTGGAGGGCAATATCGTCATCAGTGTTGGGCTGTTTGGCCACTCCGGCGATTCTGAAGTCTGGGAGAACATGGATGAGGGGACTCTCACCAAGACAAAAGAAATGCTGGACGATATTCACAAGCGCAAGATCGACATGTCCGACGAGATATTTGTGATCAACGTTGGGGGCTATATTGGGGACAGCACCAGGTCGGAGATCGATTACGCCCTTGCCCACGGCAAGAAGGTCCGGTACCTGGAGGAAAGGGCGTAAGAATCCCGGAAAGCGTCTTAAAGAGCAGATTCCAGGTGGGGCAGAGCTACACCAAGCTTATGGGCGTCATCAACTATCTGTCTTACAGAGTGCCCTACGGCGTATTTGTTGTATGCTATGGCATTGTAGGCAGGACTTCCGGGCTTGTAGAGAGTCCGAGTCATAAGAAAAGCTATGAGCCTGGCTGGAAGTAGGCTCAGTGCTCTTACAGACAGGTCTGGCGTAATGCCTTTAGCCTTGAGATAAGGAACCATTTCCCTGATGTTTAGCATCATATCTGCAAGGCCGTCCCTGGAAGAGACCACGGCTTCAAAGCTTCCGCGCTTTAGAACCTCGGTTTCCATGGCAGCGTTGGCTACATAGTGGTTCCACAGCCAGCTGTTTACGTCACTGTGAATGTTCACTTTAAACCCTGCGGTGGCAAATAGCTCTTTTACCAGCTCTTCTCTGGTAGAGGGCTTGCTGGCGGACATCCCTATCTGGATGGACCCGTACATTATGCCGTTTAGCTCGTTGTCGGTGATCCCGCCGCCAGCTGATGGAAATCCCACTACGAACTGCGCTTTGGGCAAAAGAGATATCTCATCCAGGGGATTGCCACCATAGTTGCCCATCAATAGAATAGTTGCATCTTTTGCAAATGGAGCGATGCTTTCAACAGCGCCTTTTACTTGCTCCGGGTTTACGCTGATCATGATCAGATCGTAGTTTTCGTCTGCATCAATCTCTTTTCTTAAGTTGATATTCCACCTGGTATCGACTTTTTTACGGGTCCTGCCGTCATATGTGTGAAGCATTATATAGTCCGCATAGGTACGGGTGCTGCTTTTTCTAACAAGAAAATCCACTTTGTTGCCGGCGCTCTCAAGAGCCCATCCGTACTGACTTCCAATTACACCTCTTCCTAAAATAAGTATTTTCATAGCATAAAAACTCCTTTTTGAACACTTGTTGAATTATTGACATCTGTGTGATATCGTCATGATATGACCGGTATGTGGATATTACAATGGTCATTGTGAAGACGCATGTTGGATAATCAACAGATGGCGGTTAATTGTTCAGAAAGAGGTGCCATGGACAGACGAGTAATAAAGACAAGGAAGCAGATTGTAAGTGCGTTTTTAAAGCTCCTTAAGGAAAAGGGGTTCGACAAGATCACGATCCAGGATATTGCTGATGAAGCGGATATCAATCGTGGGACTGTGTACCTGCATTTTGAGGATAAGTACGACCTGATGGACTTTTGCATCGACAGTTACGTTGACGAGATGTTTACTGCATGCAGCGGGAGCAGCGAGATCAAGATAAAAAGAGAGTCTTTCATGATGCTCTTTGATTATCTGGGAGAAAACAGGGAGCTGTACAAGCTTCTTTTGGAAAATGATAAGAACAGTGTCTTTCTAAAGCGGATGGAGACTGCAGTGGAACAGCAGGTTAGAGTTGCGCTGGAGCATAACTCTGCGAAAAAAGATAAAAAGCCTGAGATACTCATAAGGTTCATGGTATCAGGCTTTTTGGGCGTTGTTGATCTGTGGATCAGGGATTATCCGGTCTGCACGCCATCGGAGGCAACGGACCTTTTAATGGAGACACTGGCACCACACATGGAGACGTTAATGTATACAATATAGTAATTGATTTACCACCCAAAAAACCTGTAAAATTTTATCAGGAATTTTAGGATATATATTTAGGAGATTTAATAATGGGTTTATTTGAAGTTTTGCTTTTGGCTGTGGGCCTGGCGATGGATGCGTTTGCGGTATCTATCTGCAAGGGACTGGCTGCTGGCAAGGTCACAAAGAGAGAGTATCTTTTGTGTGGCGTGTGGTTTGGAAGCTTTCAGGGTGTCATGCCGCTTATAGGATATCTGGTGGGCTCAAATTTTGTGAAGCTTATCAGTATGGTAGCTCCGTGGGTGGCGTTTATATTGCTGTCGCTCATTGGCGGAAATATGATCAAGGAGGCCCTTGGCCCTGACGAGGAAGTATCTCCCGGGTTTGATGTAAAGACAATGTTCATGATGGCTGTTGCTACCAGCATTGATGCGCTGGCGGTTGGTATCACTTTTGTGGCTGTACCTGTTGAGATCCTTGATTCAGGGAGCCTTGTAAACGTTGTTATTGCAGTTATCATAATAGCGGTTATCACCTGCATCATATCAATGGCAGGTGTGAAGATAGGAAGTGTCTTTGGGGATCGCTACAAGGCTGGATCAGAGATCATGGGAGGGACAATACTACTATTTATCGGCTTCCGCGCTCTGATAACACACCTGGACAGCGCCAATACGTTGTCGGACACTGAGACCATATTTGGCATGCTCATTCCTCTTGTGGGAACACTTATAGGATCCGTGAGCATATACGCGAAAAAAGCGCAGCTGTCAGACAAAATGCGTGCTGTACTGACGGGTTTTAGCTCAGGTATCATGCTTTCTGCAGCAGTTTGGGGAATGATAGAACCTGCTGTTAACGGAATCAGCACAAGCACGAAAAAAGGCATTGTACCTGTTACGATCTGCTTCTGTCTGGGAGTTGTTTTCCAGATACTTCTGGATAAATTCATCCCGCATACACACATTTATTCTGATATAACAGAAGGCCCTGAGAGCAGTCTGAGCATGAATATCAAGGCAGTGCTCAAGGAACTGATCCATCATATCCCTGAGGGAATAGCGCTGGGAGCTATTTATGCCGCGCATTTCATGGAGACATCTTGGATATCATCGTCTGTTGCTCTTGTCATGGCGGTTGCGATCGCGCTTCAGAACATTCCTGAAGCCCTGAGCTTATCTTTCTGGCTAAGAGAGACCGGCACTAAAACCGGTAAGGCCTTCCTTATGGGAGTAGTCTCTGGGGCTCCGATACCTCTTTTTGGAATAATCACAGTTGTGCTGGTGGTCCTGTTCCCGGGATTTCTGCCTTATATCATGGCACTTTCCGGTGGAGCGCTTGTTTATACAACAATCGAAGAAATCCCGCAGATTGCCATTGAAAAAGACAATGACAGAGGTGCGCTGTCATTTGCTGTAGGATTTGCAATTGTTATGTTGATGATTTTCGTGTGATCTAATTTAAGGAAGAGAATAAAGTAAAAGGGGAAGAGCAGATGAACATAGCAGTGTATTGCGGCTCAAGCAGTGGAAATGATCCTGGATTCACCCAGGCTGCAAAAGAATTAGGAAAGTGGATCGGAGA
This sequence comes from Butyrivibrio sp., assembly GCF_017940685.1. Classification (GTDB taxonomy): domain Bacteria; phylum Bacillota; class Clostridia; order Lachnospirales; family Lachnospiraceae; genus Butyrivibrio. Next base: position 72,442 of record NZ_JAGAYD010000015.1, read on the forward strand.
AAATGGCCACACTCTTGTGTACGGAGGAGCCAGCAAGGGGCTTATGGGTGCTGTAGCAGGTGCAGTCATCGAAGCAGGAGGTAAAGTCATTGGGGTTATCCCTGATGTGGCGATTATCCAGGCCAGAAAATATACAGGACTTACGGAGCTCATTGAGACAGGGTCCATGGCTGAGCGAAAGTCCAAGATGATAGAGCTTGCTGATGCCTTTGTAGCGCTGCCTGGCGGGATTGGAACTCTTGATGAGATCACAGAAGTGATGTCTCTTTGCAGTCTGTCCATCATCAAGGCGCCGATAGTTCTTTTCAACACTAATGATTATTACAGGCCGCTGAAGGCAGTTCTGGATAATGTGATAAATGCTGAGTTTGGCAGGCCTGAGTACTTTTCAAATGTGCTGCTGTCAGATGATCTAAACGAGATTGCAGGGCATTTGAGCGGGGTTGCATTTTAATATAACAGCAACATAAAGGAAACAAAACGAAAATATTCTTTTTCTAGAATGTGAAACATCAAAGGAAACACAAAGACATTTAAAAATATAATTCACAGGAAAGGAAAAGAATATCATGTCAGAGAGAATATATTTAGTAACCGGTGCAGCAGGATTTTTAGGAGGAACAATTTGCAGAAAGCTGGTGGAGAGAGGCGATAAAGTAAGAGCCTTCGTTCTCCCAAATGATCCGGCAATGAAGTTTGTTCCCGATGAAGCAGAAATTGTAGAGGGAGATCTTACAGATAGAGCATCACTTGAGAAGTTCTTTACTGTAGGTAAAGATACAGAGACGATTGTACTTCATATCGCTAGCATAGTTTCAGTTAATCCCGAATACAATCAGAAGGTAATGGATGTAAATGTGGGCGGAACAAAGAATATCATTGATCTTTGCCTCGAGCATCCTGAGTGCAAAAAGCTTGTATACTGCAGTTCAACCGGTGCAATTCCTGAGCAGCCTAAGGGATTCAAGATCAGGGAAGTAAAGAAATTTGATGAGTCTGAGGTTCGTGGATGTTACAGCCAGTCCAAAGCTCTCGCAACTCAGGAAGTCCTCGATGCAGTAAAAGACAGAGGCCTTAATGCCTGCGTTGTACATCCAAGTGGAATACTTGGACCTGAGGATTTTGCTGTTGGCGAGACTACAGGAACTCTTATAAAGATCATTAATGGAGATATGCCTGCTGGAATCGATGGCTCTTTTAACCTCTGCGACGTAAGAGATCTTGCAGACGGGACAATTGCCGCTATTGATAAGGGCAGAAAGGGCGAGTGCTATATTCTAGGCAACGAACCCGTGTCCTTCAGGGATTTCTCCAAGATGATCAGTGATGAGTCAGGCTGTAAGCCGGTTAAGATGTTTTTGCCAATCTGGGCAGCAAATCTTATGGGAAGAGCAATGGAGACCATGGGAAAAATCCGCGGTACCAAGCCTCTATTAACAACATTTTCAGTATATAACCTGGCAAGGAACAATGCTTTTGATTCATCAAAAGCCAAGAGGGAGCTTGGATATCATACAAGATCATACCGCGAGACCATTCACGACGAGATTGAGTGGCTCAAAGCTTCCGGAAAGATTGCATAAAAGTTCATACGGAAAAATTTCAGCAACAAAACTCTAACATTTCTATGGTACGATATTATCGTAAAAACGTATCAGGAGGTGTTAGAGTTTGTTTAATTTACTGATAGTTGAGGATGATACCGATCTTAATAAGACTGTTTGTGAATATTTAAAAACAAAGGGATATGAGACGACTGGCTGTCTTAATGCGCAGGATGCATACGATGAGATGTATGGCAAGACCTTTGATCTTATCATCTCAGATATAATGATGCCCGGGATAGACGGCTTTGAGTTTGCTGAAACTGTAAGAAAGCTCAATGAGAATATCCCCATTTTATTCATGACTGCCAGAGAAGATTTTGAGGCCAAGCAAAAGGGATTTCTTGCAGGAATTGATGATTATATGGTAAAGCCGATAAATCTTGAGGAGCTTACGCTTCATGTTGGAGCACTCCTTCGCAGAGCGGGAATAGCGAGTACCAAGCGACTTGAGATTGGAAATCTTGTGATGGATACCGATGAGCACGTGGTAACAGTAAAGGGCGAAGAGATTCCTCTTACCCAGAGGGAATTTAACATAATATTCAAGCTCCTGTCATTTCCGAAAAAGACCTTTACCAGGGGACAGCTCATGGATGAGTTCTGGGATGTGGACTCCGATGCAACACCAAGAGCAGTTGATGTTTATATGACAAAACTAAGGGAGAAGTTTGCGGACTGTGATGACTTTGAGATTGTTACCGTAAGAGGTCTGGGATACAAGGCAGTACCTAAGGAGTAAGATTTATGGAAAAGAAGACCAGTAGTATTTTTTCATTTAAGAGATATGTGATCATCTTTGTGCTGATCGCGTTTGTCGTAACTTGCAGCTTTTATCTGTTTCTTAGCTCCTTCGATTTCACAAAGGAGCAGATTCAGGAAAACGCGATCCTGACGTTCCTTAATGTCCTCTTTTTGAGTCTTATTTTTTGCATAATAGACGGCGTTCAGAGAAAGATCATGATAGAACGACCTGTAAAAAAGATCCTGGAGGCTACAGAGGAGCTTGCAAAGGGCAATTTCAAGGCCAGGGCTGAAGGCGTATCTGTTATTCCGGGAAGAAATGAGTTTGACATAATTGCAGAGAATATCAATAAGATGGCACAGGAACTTTCAGGAATTGAGACTTTAAGAACTGATTTCGTATCAAATGTCTCGCATGAGATCAAGACTCCACTGTCTGTGATCGGAAACTACAGTACAATGCTGCAGTCAACAGATCTTTCAGATGAAAAGAGACTTGAATATGCCAGGGCTATCACTGATGCGACCGGAAGACTCTCAGAGCTGATCACAAATATCCTTAAGCTTAATAAGCTTGAGAATCAGCAGATATATCCTGATAAAGAGACTTATGACCTTGGAGAGCAGCTTGCGGAGTGCATCGTGGGCTTTGAAGATATTTGGGAGAAAAAGAATATCGAGCTCGATACTGATATTGATGATGACCTTCAGATAACCGCAGATAAGGAACTGCTGTCGCTGGTCTGGAACAATCTTTTATCTAATGCCTTCAAGTTCACCGAAGCCGGAGGCGCAGTAAAAGTCACTGCGCATAGCACAGACGGGCGAGTTCAGGTTGAAGTATCAGATACCGGCTGTGGTATTTCTGAAGAGACAGGAAAGCACATATTTGACAAGTTTTATCAGGGAGATACCTCTCATGCCACTAAGGGCAATGGTCTTGGTCTCGCCCTGGTAAAAAGAGTCATTGACATCTGTGGTGCAGAGATCACAGTTAAAAGTGTTCTTGGACAGGGAACTGTATTTACAGTCTCTTTTTTTAATGAAACAGAAACATAAGCGAAACAAAACATAAATACTCCCTCCATATAATCGAGACCATAGAAACAAAAACAAACAGAACAAATGGAGGAAAAATATGGATAATATCAATACTTTTGAGTACAACTACAGTGCAGAAAGGGCGAGGGAAGTCGAGGCTATTAGAAGAAAATATGAGGAACCAAAAGAGGATAAGTTTGAACAGCTTAAAGCCCTGGACAGACAGGCTGAGAGGAGAGGACAGATCCTATCAATTGCAATTGGCATTATTGGTACACTTATTCTGGGAACCGGAATGAGCATGGTGATGGTAGGACAGGTTCTTTATTTTATTCCAGGTGTAGTCATAGGAATCGTAGGAGCTTTGGCTCTTGGCGCCGCTTATCCAATTTATAAAAAGGTTACCCAAAAAGACAGAGACAAAGTAGCAGGTCAGGTTTTGGCACTGGTAAAACAGCTTCAGTAACCATTAGATTGTAAATGATATTCAGACAATATCTGGTGGGTAAATCATTCTAATGATGATAAAATTAGAATATGGATGCCAACAATTCTACTAGCCAACATTACAAGATAATGGAAGAAATCTCTGATGGACAGCTTTACTGCGCAGAAGACGTGGTAAAAGCAGGTACAGGCGGGTGCAGGGACTGTTCATGGTGTTGCGAGGACATGTGCGATACCATATTCCTGGATCCGTACGATATCTATGCCCTTCAGAGGGGCGTTGGAAAAGAGTATAAAGAGCTTATTGAAGAGAATTTCATAGAGGTAGGACTGCATAATTTCGTCAGCATGCCCCATATCATGGACAGAGGGAATGGGTGCGGTTTTCTTACCGACAATAAAAGGTGCAGCGTGCATAGTTTCAGGCCCGGCATTTGCCGTCTGTTCCCTCTGGGAAGATACTATCACGATGACACCTTTTCCTATATTATGCAAACCCGCGGATGCAGGGCCCAGGAGCATGAGGCAGTAAAAGTCAGGGACTGGCTGGGAATAGAGGACCTTGAGAAGTATGAGGAATATGTGCTCAGATGGCATAGGGTTATCAGGAAGATCGCAGATTTTATGACAAAACCGGCGGAGCCCGGAGTTAAGCCAAAGATTCATGAGCTTTTCTTAAAGAGTTTTTATGAAGCGCCCTATGATCCAGCAAAGGAGTTTTATTCTCAAATATATGAGAGAATAGATGAGTGGAATAATAATGAAGTATAAAACGATAAGGACAATTGTCGATAAACATGAGCAGGATGGAGGCTTTTCTTTTGAGTATACTGATCTCAATGTGAGCATCATTGCTGATGAGGAAAAGAACCTGTACCTGCGCGTCAATGAAAAGACCTGCGCCGCAGAAGGAAATGGCAGACCGGTAACGAACAGCAGGGATTATTGCTACCCCATAGAGGATGTGAAGGCGATTACTCCTGATAACTGGAAAAAGGCTATGATCGCGGGTTTTGGCGGGCAGATTCAGCTACGTAGTGAGAGCTATAGTGATGTTTAGAAGGTATAAACTTTGTTTTTATGGTATGGTGCAGGGCGTTGGGTTTAGGTACACTGCGATGCATGCTGCAAATATGTACAGACTGACTGGATATGTTAAGAATGAGTATGATGGATCTGTGACCTGTGAGGTGCAGGGCGATGAGGAGGCCATAGACAGGTTTGTGGCCACTATCCAAAGTGGGAGATTCATTGATATATCCAGGATTGACAGAACCGTGTTGAAAACAGTGCAGGACGAGCGGTCTTTTGAGGTTCGATATTGATAGGATTGAGAGGGCGAACAGTATGAGACTATTCATCGCAATATGTTTTGATGATAATATGCTGAATTCACTGGTGGAGATACAAGATGATCTTATTAGAAGCGGGGGTAGAGGGAACTATACACCTCGTGAGAATTTGCATATGACATTGGCTTTTATCGGTGAATATGATGATCCAGAACAGATAGAAGAAGTGATGAAGAATGTTACGCTCAGGTCATTTTCTGTCAAACTGAGTGGATATCAGCCTTTTAAGGATATGTTTTTTGCCAATCTTGAGGAAAATGAGAACTTGAGGGATTACGTAAAACGCCTGCGAAAAGCTCTTTTGGACGAGGACATCCCTTTTGACAGGAAAAAGTTCTTGCCCCACGTTACACTGGTCAGAAGAGCAGAGTGCACCAAGGATAAGGCTCTTTTGCCAGAATTCCAGGAGAGTGAGCCCGTGAGAGTAAATGGCATATCTCTTATGAAATCTGAGCGTGGCAAGCACGGAATGGTTTATACAGAGATTGGCTATGTCAGGGCGTTTTGAGGCAATTGATTTTCCCAAAATCCCCAGATTCATCAATGAAAATGCTAATCTCTTTCATACGTACTCCATAGCAAAAAAAATGGTGTGGGACACCCACACCGTATCGTTGGACCCGGGTCTTTCGACCAGCCCAGTAGTGACATGCACTACTTTGTATAAGTATACTATCATGTTTGAGTTGCAAAAACAATGGAGTTAACAATAATTTTCCGAATTATTTATATGGCTTTAAAAAGGAATATAAGGCGTAAAACAGCATGTTTCCAGCAATTATTTATTTGATGTGCCATCTCGTTGCGAGTACAATAATTGTTGGAACCAATAATGAAGATAGTTCCTACAATTTCGCGCCAATAACAGGGGGCAGTTTCACCTGCGAAGGAGGTAAAGCATGAGTAAAATTGAACTTATCCATGGTTCATGCGCGGATCAGGTGGCTGATGTTGTTGTGAATGCGGCCAACAGTGGATTGTGGGCTGGCGGCGGAATTTGCGGAGTCATTTTCAGAAAAGCGGGAATGAAAGAGCTGACAGATGCCTGCAATAAATACAAAACGCCTTTGAATGATGGTGATGCTGTGATCACTCCTGCATTTGGGCTTACGAGTGCAAAAGCCATCATTCATGCCGTTGGGCCGAACTTTGGAGTTACTCCTACCGCGTTTGAGGCGCTTTGTGATGCTTACTATAACTCATTAGTTGTCATGAAGGACAATGGCTATCACAGTATTTCTTTTCCCCTAATTAGCTCGGGAATATTTGGAGGAAACCTTCCTGATGCTCCGGCTGAATCAACCAAGCAGTGTTGCAGAGCATACAAGAAGTTTGTGCAGGATTATCCTGATTATGACATCGATGTAAAATTATGTGCGTTTGGGCAGGGTGAAATGGCTTCAGCGCAGGAGGAGTTTAAAAGTGGCAGTAAGTGAGATCGAGAGACTAAAATCTATAGTAGAAAAGCTAAGAAGCGAGGATGGATGCCCATGGGACAAGGCTCAGACCCATGTGAGCCTGAAACCCGGATGCATTGAGGAAGCTGCTGAGGTCATCGGCGGCATAAACATACTGGAGAAGACTGGGGATGCTGATAATCTGAAAGAGGAGCTTGGAGATCTTTTGCTGCAGATCATGTTCCACGCAGTTATGGCGGAGGAAGAAGGGCTTTTTTCGTTTGATGATGTTGCAAAGGCAATCTCAGACAAGATGGTGAGGCGCCATCCCCATGTGTTTGGCGACATGAAGTTCGCCTCCGAAGAGGAACTGCATGCAGTCTGGGCTGAGATAAAGCGCAAGGAAAAAGAGGGCAAGGAATGGCAGGCGGATTACCTTCCCAAGGCTTTTAGCGAGGCAGAAGAGCTGATCCAGAAGGCCAGGGAGAGAAAAGGATTCTGAGGATGAGCTTACTAAGATCCTTGGGAATGGAGATGTTACTATTGAAATGAAATAATAAATCTAGGAGGAATCAGATGAGCAGAGTTAATTTTGGAGCAAAACCACTTATGTACCCACAGCCGGTCCTTATCATCGCAACTTATGATGAGAACGGTGTACCAAATGCCATGAATGCTGCGTGGGGCATCACCACTGATTTTAAGGAGATTTCAATCAGTCTGTCTGAGCACAAGACTACTGACAATCTTGCAAAAA
>NZ_JAGAYD010000149.1 GCF_017940685.1 Butyrivibrio sp.
AACAGCCCTTCCAACAGATGCAACAGTTGTATATGGAACCAAGGATGTAGCAGTAGCAGCAGCTGCAACAGCAGAAGGCTATACATTCAGTGGCTGGACAACACAGGATGCTACAGTAACAGATGGCAAGTTCACAATGCCTGCAAACGAGGTAGTATTTACAGGAAACTTTACTATTCAGTTGCATAACATCACATATCAGTGGAGAAATAGTAGTAATGAGATACGAGAGTATAAGTTTACTGGAGTAGAACACTTTACGTTGTCTACACCTACAGCTGATGAGAACTTCAATATGGCTAATAAGCCAGAAGCTCCTTCAACTCAGTACTTTGTACAGTGGGTTGACGAGAAGGGCACACCAGTAACACCTTCAAGCCTTGCCAATACTCAGGTTACTGGAGATGCTACATACTACGCAAGCTACGAGGATAAGACTATCGTTAATCTTCAGGCTGTAGCTGAGACAGGATCTTTGAAAAAGGTTTATGATGGTACAAAACTTGTTGCAGATTACATCGCAACTGTTGGTAACACCAAACCTGGACATACATTTGTAGTTAAGTTCTCTGCACAGAATGAGGATGGAAGCTGGACTGATAACTTGGATGCAGCAGATGTATATCAGCTCAATGCAGGAACAAAGAACTTCAAGATTGATGGCGCTCATGTAGACGTTATCGATGCAGACAAAAACTCTGTATTAGAGCAGTACACAATTACTTATGGCGATCCTGCAACACTTGAAGTAACCAAGGTACAGATCACTATCGTAGCATCAAGTGATAGAAAGACTTATGATGCAACTGCACTTACAAAGGCTAGATATTATATTGACAAGGGCGCTTTTGTTGGTGATGAGCTTGGTTTATTCAAGGTATATGTAAAGGGTTCACAGACATTACCAGGAGAAAGCGATAACGTAATTACAAGCTGCCAGTTTAATGGCGAGACTGCTGAATTCTCTGATAACGTAAATACTGTAAGCTTCCAGAACTACGATATTACAAGACAGAACGGCACTCTTACAGTAGGTAGACCTGAATCAAATATGAAGATGTATCTTAAGATTCAGGCTACTCCAGAAGGTGCAAACGAGAAGTCAGAAATGTACGATGGTACATACCAGAGTCTTCCTGTAAAGGTTGCACTTACTGATAAGGTTTCAGAGGGTGAGAAGACAGAAGGTATCGTTCTTCCTGGATATGGCGATGACGGATATGCTGATGAGGCAGAGCCAGTTGAGGCTAAGAAAGAAGATAAGCCATCTCCAGTTAGTGCATTGTTTACTACTCTTGCAAACTTAGGAGTATTAACAGTTTATGCAAATGAAGATGAACTTAGTAATCTTCCAGAAGTACCTACAACTTCAGTAGTAGAAGACGGAAACGTTAAGATTCTTACAGAAACATATCACTATGGTGCTACAGATTATACAGTATCTGGAATCAAGCTCATTACTGAGGGCGGTGTTGACGCTGGTGATTACAGAGTATATCTTGATACATCTGAGATGAAGATTACACTTAACGGCGGAAATGTTACTGATCTGTTTGATGTAGAAATCGTTAAGCCTGAATCTTCTGAAGAAGGTGACAAGGTAGTTGGTGTTCTTCACGTAACAAAGAGAGATGTAGTTCTTACTTCAGAATCTGCATCACAGACATACAATGGAAACGCTCTTACAAGACCAAACGTAACAGAGAGCGGACACGGATTTGTAGAGGGTGAAGTAATAAACGTACGTGCAACAGGATCCATCACAAATGCAGGATCAGTTGAGAACACAATCGCTTATGAGTTCAATCCTGAGAATGCACAGGGTGCGAAGTATCTCGAAAATGAGGAACTCTTCGAGAACAACTATGACCTTACTCTTAATCCTGGAACACTTAGAGTTAACAATCCTTCATCAGATGATGACAACCCAGGAGATCCAACAACGATCCCTGATGCACCTGTAGCACTTGCACCTAGCGGAGCAGTACTTGGAGCACAGAGAGCAACTGGTGATGGACCAGCAGTTCTTGGAGCAAGAAGAGCAGGAACTGATGACGAGACCAACAGAATGGCAAGAGTATTTGCTATGGTTGCTGCAGCTGCAATCGCAGTAACAATGCTGATCACAGGCAAGAAGAAAGATGAGGAAGAGGAAGGCTGATCAAAAAAGCTTTTGACCGATCCGAAAGTTCTTTTACCTAAGATTAAGTAATTTAAGAGAGGCGACTGACCTACATGGCCAGCCGCCTCTTTTTTGATCTGTGACAAAATGAAGGCCGCATGATTGTGCGGCCCTTATTTTTATACTGTTATGCTGTCCTGCATAAGGTCAGCAGGTTTTACGTTAGGATTGTGGTAATGTTCTCGCTTTTCGGAAATCTCTCCGATAGAGATTGCGCTTTGTGGGCAGTACTGCAGGCAGCTGAGGCACTGAGTACAGTTGGTGCCGATCTTGGCTTTGCCTTCAATGATGGTGATATTGCCTCGTGGGCACAGTCCCATGCACTGACCACAGCCGATACACTTGTCGCTGACAGCAAAGGCGGCTGCTTTTTTCTCCACCATCTTGGAAAAGCCCATGTTTTCAAAGGCGTTGAGGACATTGAGTCCTGGCTTGCGACGTGTCTTTCCATCGACAATATCTTTTGCAATCTTAGCAGAAAGGTCTTCGTTTCTTGCCTCAGCCTCTCCGATGGTGAGCCTTGGCATCATCAGGTCATGTGGAAACAGCCATATACAGCTGCAATGATGTGTGACAACGCTCCAATATTTTAATGGGATTATCTTGTGGAGCTTGGCAAGTCCAGTACCCTTGTAGGCTGCACAGGATGTTACACCAAAAGTGTATGCTCCAGGCTTAACCTTAAGTGTCTTGGCACAGTCAAAGACGTCTTCCGGAGCTCCGCCGCCGTAGCAGGGAAATACAAAGCCTACGCGGTCAGCATCAGACAGATCTGGTTTTGACATTCCTTTCTTTATTCTGATTAGCTGTGCTCCACCGATTCCTTTTGCGATATTTCGTGCAATTGACAGGCAGTTGCCAGTGCCCGAAAAGAAAAAGATAACATTTTTACCCATAAGAAAACCTCCCAATTATCTATATAATTATTATGAAATTTATAAGAGAAAATTTCAATCTTAAGAAAATCTTAAAGATTTCCTGTTTAAAATTTGCTATGCTGTTTCTTGTGTCGATTCTGACACACTCTTAAAGTTGCATTTCGCAACACGGCAAATCGCCGAATTATCCCACGTATGCGCGTACATTGGATAGAAGAAATACAGAAAGATGAGGTATTAAATGGCAACAATTATTACAGATGGTCCCATCATGCCATCAGAGAAGTATGAGCAGGCAAAGAGAGCTATTCAGGAAATGACACTGATAGATGGATTTCTTTTTGACAGCTCAATTGAAAATGAAGATGATGCCAAGATCGTGATTGGTAATATGTTGAGGGCTTTCTTTGACAGGGATTTTAAGAACATTGAAATCACATCTCAAAAACAATTCCAGGCGATAGATACTAAGTATCATGGTATAAGATTAGATGCTTTTATAAGTGAAGACCCAGAAGATCACACTTTATCAGCTAAGATAATCGATATTGAAATGGAGAACAGGGAATCTGACAAACCATATCTTCCAAGGCGGCTAAGGTACTACACAGCATTACCTGACGCCAAGTCTTTAGGATCAGGTATGAAATATGATAAGATACCAGATTTTATTTCTATTACAATATCATCATATGATCCTTTTGGTGCTGGCGATATGTACTATGAAGCCAGAACTGTCTTAACAACTCACCCTGAAGTATCATATGACGATGGCATAACGAGAATGTTCTTTTACACAAAAGGAACCCCAAATTTTGAAGCTATGAGCACATTCGTCAAGTCCGCTGAACATAGAAAAAAGCTGCAGGAGATGCTATACTATATTCAAACAGGAAAGAGGCCGGCTACAGAAAATGCTGACATAAATGATATTGATGATGTTGTTACCAGAGTGAAAATGCGAGAGGAGGTAACCACTGAATATATGAGACAATGTGATAAAGAGTATATTATTAAGCGGGAAACTGCTTTTGAAACCAAGAAGGAAGCGGCACTTGAAATGATCCGCTTTGCCCATGAAGATGGTATACCTGATGACAAAACAAGAAAACGGGTGGCTTCACTTGGCCTTTCGCCTGATGTAGTAAATGACCTCTTTGCAAGGATTGAAGAGGAAGAAAAATCTTTGGTTCAATAATGAAGGATAATAACCGAAGGCCGCACAATTGTGCGGCCTTTTCTAAAACATAATAACTATAAGATATTACGCTGTCGCAACTTTATCTTTACTGACCCCCAGCATCAATGCGCCGGTTATGAACAGTACAGGGATCACAAGTCCGCAGCCAAAGCACACAACGTCTTCCATCATGGCGAAGGTCTGGAGAGCGAAGGCCAGAAGCTGAAGTATCAGGATTAGGATCCCGCAGCCTACAAAGAAGCCGACTTTGTTCTTGCTGTTGACGTTGTGCAGGGCGTAGGCTCCGACTGTCATCTGCAGGGAGTTGGCCAGTATCTGGACGATGGCGATGGCGATGATGAGAGTTCCCCAGGACAGGTGTCCCACAAAGAATTCATCCATGCCATCCAGCATCTCACCATATATTGCATCCAGCACCATCACGAGGCCGCCTATGGCCATCATTATGCTGCTTGCCTTTAACAATGTCATTTTACTTAGAGAAAAATCTTTCATCATTTTCACCCGTACCCTTTACACAACCACTATAAAATACCGTATCTGCTTATTGATACGAAGCATAACCCTCTGTGGCAATTAATTTCCACGTATTCTGTATAGGGGTAGATTGTGCTATACTATAGAAAGGTATTTTTTCTTATAATGTCCAAAATGTTGGGGAAGAGGACAAAAGAATGGCGAATAAAAACAGAGTCAGATTAAAAGGTAGGCTCAGGTCTTACCTTAGGGTTTTCACATATCTCGGGATCTTGCTTGCTCTGGTCAATGCAGCTGTGTTTACAGTGAATTTCACCGCGGGACTGATCCTTCTTGCCTTTACGGCGCTGTATTTCATTGCAGTTTTATACATGAATTTCTACTCCAAGCCCATCATCATGAACGAGCTTGTGAGCTTTGCTACGGAGTATGGCCAGATCCAGAAAAAGCTCCTAAGAGAGCTGGAACTTCCTCACGCAGTTCTTGATGATTCCGGCAAAGTGGTCTGGACCAACATCGCTTTTGAAAAAGTGATCCATCAGGAGAAGGGATTTAAAAAGACGATATTTTCTCTTTTCCCATCTATCACCATGGACAAGTTCCCAGAGGGCGCAGAAGAGGTGTCCTACGAGCTTGAGTACGAGAACAGCAATTACACCATCAAGATGAAGCGCATCTCGTTAAAAGAGATGGCCATAAACAGCGACATAATCGACGCGGACAGCTACGAAGGCAGCCTTATTGCAGTATATCTTTTTGATGAGACAGCCCTAAAACTGGCTATCCAGGAAGTTGACAATCAGTCCCTGGCAGCAGGTCTTATATACCTTGATAACTACGAAGAGGCTCTTGATAGCGTAGAAGAGGTAAGAAGATCTCTTTTGACCGCTCTCATAGACCGTAAGGTCAACAAGTACATTGCTTCCTGCAACGGTATTGCCAAGAAGATCGAGAAGGACAAGTACTTTGTAGTAATGCCCAAGAAGTCCTGCGAGATCCTTAGGGAGCAGAAGTTTGATATCCTTGAGGACGTCAAGACTGTCAACATCGGTAACGAGATGGCAGTTACGTTGAGTATTGGTATCGGTATCAACGGTCTTTCCTATGCGCAGAATTATGAGTTTGCAAGGAATGCCATCGACGTAGCCCTTGGCCGAGGCGGAGATCAGGCGGTTGTTAAGAGTGCAGATTCTATCTCTTATTATGGAGGTAAGAGTCAGCAGATTGAAAAGAGTACCAGGGTTAAGGCAAGGGTTAAGGCCCACGCCCTTCGAGAGATTATTTCAGGTAAGGACAACGTCATCGTTATGGGCCATAGGATTGGCGATGTAGACAGCTTCGGCTCATCTGTTGGTATCTACAGGATTGCCAAGACACTGGACAGGAAGTGCCACATTGTTCTTAACGATGTCACAACTTCCATGCAGCCACTGGTTGATCTGTTCAAGAATAATCCTGAGTACGAGGATGACATGATCATCACTAACCAGCAGGCCATCGACATTGCTGGAAACAACACGGTTCTGGTAGTTGTTGACGTTAACAAGCCAAGTATCACTGAGTGTCCGGAACTTCTACGGTTCTGTAAGACCATCGTGGTCCTTGATCACCACAGACAGGGCACAGAGGTAATTGAGAACGCCACACTTTCATATGTAGAGCCTTACGCTTCTTCAGCATGCGAGATGGTTTCAGAGATACTGCAGTACATTGGAGAAAACGTCAAGATCCACAACGAAGAGGCGGACAGCCTGTATTCAGGCATGATGGTTGACACCAACAACTTCATGAACAAGACTGGTGTCAGAACCTTTGAGGCAGCAGCGTTCCTTCGTAGGAACGGCGCAGATGTTACCCGTGTCCGCAAGCTCTTTAGAGAGGATGCTACAGAGTACAAGGCCAAGGCCGACACAGTCAGCCAGGCTGAGATCTACCGCGGCAGGTTTGCAATATCTATTTTGTCCAACGACGAGATACAGAGTCCTACCATCGTAGGCGCGCAGGCGGCTAACGAACTTCTGAACATCAAGGGCGTAAGAGCCAGCTTTGTATGCACTGATTATCAGAACCAGATCTACGTCAGTGCCAGATCCATCGATGAAGTCAACGTTCAGGTCATCATGGAGAAGCTTGGCGGAGGCGGACATATGAGCAGCGCCGGATGCCAGATGGATGGCGTCTCCACAGAGGAGGCCATTGCCACACTTAAGAGAACACTAGATCAGATGATAGATGAAGGAGAACTATAAATGCAGGTTATTTTATTGGAAGATGTTAAGAGTCTTGGCAAGAAGGGAGATATCGTCAAGGTTTCAGACGGATACGCAAGGAACATGATCCTTCCCAAGAAACTTGGAGTAGAGGCAACACAGAAGAACTTAAACGAACTCAAGAACCAGCAGAAGAGAGATTCCATCGTTGCCAAGCAGCAGCTTGACGAGGCCAAGGCCTACGGAGAGAAGATTGAAAAAGAGACTGTTCAGCTTACAATGAAGGCTGGCGAAGGCGGAAGAGTATTTGGTTCTGTTTCTTCAAAAGAGATCGTAACAGCCGCCAAGCAGCAGTTTGGATTTGACCTTGACAAAAAGAAACTTCAGATGCCTGAACCTATCAAGGCATTTGGAACCTACGAGATCCCGGTTAAGCTCCACCCACAGGTTACAGCCACATTGAAGGTAAGTGTAAAGGAACAGTGATATGCCCGAAGAGAACCTCTTAAAACGAGTGGCGCCCAACAGCATCGAGGCTGAGAAGTCAGTAGTTGGCGCCATGATCATGGATAATGAAGCAATTCAGATTGCTGCTGAGATCGTCACTGGCGATGATTTCTATAACAAGCAACTGGGAACACTGTTCGAGACCATGGTTGAGCTTGACAGGAGCGGAAGCGCCGTCGATATGGTCACCTTGCAGAACAGGCTCAGGGAAAAGAATGTGTCCCCTCAGATCAGCAGCAACGAATTCATTGCAGAGCTTGTTGACTCTGTACCGACTTCAGCAAACATCAAGTATTACGCCCAGATCGTTGCTGAGAAGTCCACACTTAGAAAGCTCATACACGTAAGCGAGGACACCATCAACACCTGCTACACAGATGCAGATGACATGGAAGGGATCCTCAACGAAGTTGAAAAGAATATTTTCCAGATAACCCAGAAGAGAAACACTGGGGACTTTGTGCCCATCGACAAGGTCGTAATGAATGCCCTGGACAGGATTGAGATGGCCAGCAAGATGAAGGGCAATGTTACCGGTAATGCCACAGGCTTTATCGATCTTGACTACAACACAGCGGGATTCCAGCCATCAGACCTTATCCTTATTGCGGCTCGTCCCGCCATGGGTAAGACAGCTTTTGTCCTTAACATCGCTGAGTACATGGCTTTCCACGACAACAAATGTGTTGCCATGTTTTCACTGGAAATGAGTAAGGAGCAGTTTGTTAACCGTCTCCTTTCCATGGAATCACACGTTGATTCACAGCACATAAGAACTGGTAACTTATCAGACCTTGAGTGGGAAAATCTTATTGAGAGCGCCGGAGTTGTTGGTGCGTCCAAGCTTATAATAGATGACACACCTAGTATTTCCATTCAGGAACTCAGGTCCAAGTGCCGTAAGTACAAGATGGAGTATGACCTTCAGGTCATCATCATCGACTACCTGCAGCTGATGACAGGCGGAACAGGAAGAAGTGCAGAGTCAAGACAGCAGGAGATCTCAGAGATTTCAAGGTCCCTCAAGGCTCTTGCCAGGGAGCTCAACGTCCCTGTCATAGCTCTTTCCCAGCTGTCCCGTGCAGTTGAGCAAAGGCCGGATCACAGGCCAATGCTATCTGACCTTCGTGAGTCTGGAGCCATCGAGCAGGATGCGGACGTTGTAATGTTCATCTACAGAGATGATTACTATAACAAAGATACAGAGAAAAAGGGTATTGCGGAGATCATTATCGCCAAGCAGAGGCATGGCCCTATCGGAACTGTTGAGCTGTTATGGCTCCCTCAGTTCACCAAGTTTGCTAATCTTGATAAAGGAAGATAAAAAAAGAGCTTTCAGGAATTTCCTGAAAGCTCTTTGCTTTGTCTGTTTAATTATCAGCCCTGTGAAATAGCTGAAACAGGACACTGAGCTGCGCAAGAACCGCAGTCGATGCATGTGTTAGCATCGATAACGTACTGAGTATCTCCCTGAGAAATAGCTGAAACAGGGCACTGAGCAGCGCATGATCCGCAGCTGATGCAACCATCACTAATAACGTATGCCATAATAGTATCTCCTTCCATTAGTAAAAATAAAAAGCCAAATGTAGAATAACAAGGGGCTTTGCCGCGCCGCCTTTGTTACGTATTTATCATAATATAAGAAAAATGATTTATCAATAGAGTAAACGAAAACTTTTTTCAGATTAATTGATTAAAAATGTATAAATAGGCTGACAACACCTGACAAAAATGTTACTATTGAAGTCGGCAGAAACGTAGATAGTATCCGTACACAACTGCTTTTCGAGGGAGGAAAAGATTGTGAACGGGACTTTTTGCGCTGTTTTTTGACGTGAATCAAATTTTTTACTACACGGATGTCATATACTGATATTTGTGTAAAACGCCAAGAAAATTTCAAAATAAAACGTAGGAGGAATTAAAATGGCAAGAAACATGAAAACCATGGACGGTAACGAAGCTGCTGCATATGCTTCATATGCATTCACTGAAGTTGCCGCTATGTACCCAATCACACCATCATCTGTTATGCCTGAGCATGTAGATGAGTGGGCAACAGCCGGAAAGAAGAACATTTTCGGCCGTACAGTTCAGATTACTGAGATGCAGTCTGAGGCTGGTGCAGCAGGTGCTGTACACGGATCACTGGTAGTAGGTGCTCTTACATCTACATACACAGCTTCTCAGGGACTTCTTCTTATGATCCCTGATATCTACAAGATAGCTGGTGAGAGACTTCCTGGTGTATTCAACGTATCAGCTCGTTGCGTAGCTTCTCACGCACTTAACATCTTCGGTGATCACTCTGACGTATATGCTTGCCGCCAGACAGGTGCTGCTATGCTTTGCGATTCAAGTGTTCAGGAGGTTATGGACTTAACTCCTGTTGCATACTGTGCAGCAATCGAAGGCAGAATTCCTTTTATCAATTTCTTTGATGGATTCCGTACATCACACGAGATCCAGAAGATCGAGGTTTGGGACTACAAGGATCTCGATGAGATGGTTAACCATGAAGCAATCGATGCTTTCAAGGCTGGCGCACTCAATCCTAATCACCCTTGCCAGATGGGCTCAGCTCAGAACCCTGATATCTTCTTCCAGACCAGAGAGGCTTGTAACACAGGTTACAACGAGCTTCCTGAGATCGTTCAGAAGTACATGGACAAGGTTAACGCTAAGATTGGTACAGATTACAAGCTCTTCAACTACTACGGCGATCCTAACGCAGAGGTAGTTATCGTAGCTATGGGTTCTGTAAACGATACAATCGAGGAGACAATCGACTACCTCGAGAAGCAGGGCAAGAAGGTTGGTGTTGTAAAGGTTCGTCTTTACAGACCATTCTCAGCTAAGGCACTTGTTGCTGCTATTCCTGATTCTGTTAAGAGAATCGAAGTTCTCGACAGAACAAAAGAGCCTGGATCATACCGTGAGCCTCTCGCTCTTGATGTTATCGCAGCTCTTAAGGGCACTAAGTTCGAGTCAGTTCCAGTATTCTGCGGACGTTACGGACTTGGTTCCAAGGATACAACTCCTGCTCAGATCGTTGCTGTATTCAACAACGATACTAAGGAAGAGTTCACAATCGGTATCGAAGATGATGTAACAAATCTTTCACTTGAAGTTGGTGCTCCACTGGTTACAACACCTGAGGGAACAACAAACTGTAAGTTCTGGGGTCTTGGTGCTGATGGTACTGTTGGTGCTAACAAGAACTCAATCAAGATCATTGGTGATAACACAGACATGTATGCTCAGGCATACTTTGATTATGACTCCAAGAAGTCTGGCGGTGTTACAATGTCTCACCTTAGATTTGGTAAGAAGCCTATTAAGTCAACTTACCTCATCAAGAAGGCTGACTTCGTAGCTTGCCACAATCCTTCATACATCCGCAAGTTCAACATGGTTCAGGAACTTGTTGATGGAGGTTCATTCCTTCTCAACTGCCCATGGACAGTAGATCAGCTTGATGCTGAGATCCCTGGACAGGTTAAGAAGTTCATGTATGATCACAAGATCAACTTCTACATCATGAACGGTTCTAAGATCGGTGTTGAAGTTGGAATGGGTCCTACAAGAATCAACACAATCCTTCAGTCAGCATTCTTCAACATCACAAAGATCATTCCTGAAGAAGATGCTATCAAGTTCATGAAGGATGCAGCTCAGAAGACATACGGTCGTAAGGGTGAAGATGTCGTTAAGAAGAACTGGGCAGCTATTGATGCCGGTGCAGATCCAAAGAACCTTATCAAGGTTGAGATCCCTGAGTCATGGGCTAACGCACAGGATGAAGGTCTTGACTTCAAGAAGGCAGAAGGATCAAGAAAGGATGTTATCGACTTCGTTAACAACATCCAGTCTAAGGTTAATGCACAGGAAGGTAACACACTTAAAGTTTCTGATTGTCTTCCATACGTTGATGGTGCTACACCTTCAGGATCAGCTGCATACGAGAAGAGAGGTATCGCAGTAAATGTTCCTGCTTGGGATGCTTCAACATGTATCGGTTGTGGATTCTGTTCACTTGTATGTCCTCATGCAGCAATCCGTACAATCGCTATGACAGACGATGAGATCGCTAAGGCTCCAGAGGGACTTCAGACCAAGCCTCTTGCTGGAATGGATGGATACAAGTACTCAGTTGTTATCTCAGCTCTTGACTGCACAGGCTGCGGATCATGTGCTAATGTATGTCCTGGTAACAACAAGGGCGAGACCCTCAAGATGGGTGCTATCGCAGCTAACAAGGACGAGCAGAAGTACTTCGACTATGCAGTTACTCTTCCTATTAAGGATGACGTTGTTGCTAAGTTCGGTGAAGGCTCAATCAAGGGCTCACAGTTCAAGCAGCCACTCCTTGAGTTCTCAGGCGCTTGCGCAGGTTGTGGTGAGACACCTTACGTTAAACTTGTTACTCAGCTCTTTGGTGAGAGAATGTACGTTGCAAACGCTACAGGATGTACATCAATCTGGGGTAACTCATCACCTTCAACACCTTACACAGTAAATGCTAAGGGACAGGGTCCTGCATGGGATAACTCACTGTTCGAGGATAATGCTGAGTTTGGTATGGGTATGGTACTTGCTCAGAACGCTCTCCGTGATGCTATCAAGGAGAAGGTAGAAGAGATCGTTGCTGCTGGCGGCGCTGCTAAGGATGCTGCTCAGAAGTGGCTCGATACATTCTCAAATGGCGCTGAGAACTTCGCTGCTACAGATGCTCTCGTTGAGGCTCTTAAGAGCGATAGCTCAGATGCTGCTAAGTACGTTCTTAAGAACAAAGACTTTGCTGCTAAGAAGTCACAGTGGATCTTCGGTGGTGACGGATGGGCATTCGATATCGGATTTGGTGGTCTTGACCACGTTCTTGCATCTGGTAAGGATGTTAACGTTCTCGTTGTAAACACTGAGGTTTACTCAAATACAGGCGGACAGTCATCTAAGGCTACTCCTACAGGTGCTGTTGCACAGTTCGCTGCAGGCGGAAAAGAGATCAAGCAGAAGGATCTTGCTTCAATTGCTATGAGTTATGGTTACGTATATGTTGCACAGATCGCTATGGGCGCTAACATGCAGCAGACAATCAATGCGATCAAAGAGGCTGAGGCATATCCAGGACCTTCACTTATCATCGCTTATGCTCCTTGTATCAACCAGGGTCTTAAGGCCGGCATGAACAAGGTTATGGATGAGGAGAAGAAGGCTGTAGCTACAGGATACTGGGATATGTTCAGATTCAATCCTCAGGCAGAGAACAAGTTCACTCTTGATTCTAAGCCTGCTACAGAGGACTTCCAGAGCTTCCTTGATGGTGAGGTTAGATACCTTTCACTTAAGCTCAAGAATCCTGAGAGAGCTGCTAAGCTCAACGCTGCTGCTGCTCAGCA
>NZ_JAGAYD010000016.1 GCF_017940685.1 Butyrivibrio sp.
AATGAAACGAAACGTGATTTTTTTAGGAGGTTAGCGTTATGGAAAAAAAGTTGTATAGAAGCAATGACAGAAAGATCTTTGGAGTATGCGGCGGCGTTGCTGAGTACTTTGGATTTGATCCAACAATTGTAAGAGTTCTCTGGTTAGTATTTTCGTTATCCGGCGGCATTGGAATTCCGGCATATATCATCCTTACATTCCTGATGCCAAACCGTCCTGATTATATAAGCAGGTACGACAATCAGTGAGACGCCTACGTATAGGCAAAATTTAGGCCCCTGCAGCGTTGCAGGGGCTTTTCTTTGTATGCGCGCCATGGGCGCGCTCTGACGGGTGTAAGCCCCGAACATGCCTAGATAGTGGGAAGTGTATAGCCGAACAGCAAGGGTGTCAGGCTTACTAGAAAACACACCTATGAAGCAAGAAAAAGAAATTATTAAAAAAATATAATATTTGATAAAGCGTAGAATAATCTTATTGTTTATAGAGTATAATTATACAAAACATGGAGTACATTCTAAGTTATTTTGATCAGCCAGAGGAGGTATTATGAACAGGAAGAAACCAACTATCGTAATCGCTGTGGCTTTGGCTTGCATGTTGTGCGCATGCTCAAAAACCGCATCCGGAGGTGTTAACGCAGGACTTTTGGAATCAGATGTGGTCGGCAGCAGCAAAGGGTCTTTTACCAAACCTTCTTCCATAACCATAATGGTGGATGGAACTCTTATAACGCAGGAAAACGGCAGAGATGAATTTGAGAAACAGTGGGAAGCTCTGACGGGAATTGACCTAATAATTATACAGCCTGAGCATGATATATATTATCAGGAGGTCGAAAAAGCGTTTGAATCAGGTGACTTACCGGACGCTATTCTGTTGAGCTCAACATATTATACATCGTATGCTGCACAGAATTACCTGGCAGATATATCTTCATATTACCAGGGGTCTGACCTTCAGGCCAGTATACAGAGTGCTGGTAAGGAAAGCCTCATTGATGGTATCAGAATCAACGGTAAGCTCTATGGAATAAGCCCAACAAGAGGAAATGGTTGTATCACCTATATTAAGAAGGCCTGGCTTGACAATGTGGGATTGAAAGCGCCATCCAATTACGCTGAGTATCTTGCCATGATCAAGGCATTTACAGAAGGCGATCCTGATGGTGATGGCGTAAATGGCAATACCTACGGTGTTTCTGCTGCAGGGATTATAAATAATGAGGCTCCTTATACTAATTACCTCCCTGAGTTTTATCAGGACGCCCATCCCTCTTTTTATCATAAGGATGATGGCACCTGGGCAGATGGTTTCTTTGAAGAAAGTATGAAAGCGGCGCTTACAAGAATTCGTGATGCTTATTCAAAGGGATATATTGACAAGGATATTGCAGAGAATGGAACCGGAGACTGCAGGGATAAGTTCTATGCCAATGAATATGGAGTTTTTACTTACTGGGCAGGAAATTGGGCGCAGACATTGAGCGACAAACTGGCTGATGCAGGGGTTGATAATGAGCTTGTAGCAATCCCGCCGATCGCAGAGACCGGAGCATACCTTGAGAGAGTTGCTCCCGTGTGGTGCATAACATCTGCCTGCAAAAATCCCTCCGGTGTATATAAATATTTTTTGGAGACAATGAACGATGGTGGTGCAGTGGAAGAGCTTTGGACCTACAGTCCGGTTTCTGATAAATATGCCAAGAATCACATTGATCATATGATAGCTACTGTTGCTCTTAAAAATGATCCGGGTAAGATCACGGAAAAGCAGGCACAGGCTCTGGAGCTTTTTAATACGAACAGCGTTATGGCTGACCTGCCTTATGGAACAGATGCATATTCACTTTATAATGATGAACTGATGAACCTCAAAAAAGAACTGGTGAAGAAAGTTGTAATTGATGGAACTGATATTGATAAGGCATATGCAGAACTTGAAGCGGCCAATGGCGTATATATGTCCCAGGCAATTGTAGATTCACTGAATGCTGAGTAAGGAGGCGGATCGATGAAGAAGAATAACAGAGGCATAAGATTTGGTATTAAAGGCAAGATTCTTATTGGCAGCATCCTGATCAATATAATTGTTTGTACAGTTATGGGTGTAGCAATCTATCGTTTTGTGCAAAAGAGCTATGTTGAGTCAGCAGCCAGGAATACTCTTTCAATATGTCAGATTGCTGCCAGGCAGCTTAATGGTAATCTTTTGAGCTTGCTTGATGTGGGGGCTGATGAGAGCTATGCCAATACTGTAATGAGAGATGACATGGCTGTGGTTGCAGGTTCTGCAAACATTTCCAACATATACACAGTCGGAGAGAGAAATGGTTCGCTGGTTTATCTGGCCACACCGGCTGCTAATAACATTTCAATTGGAACTTCCATCGGGAGTGATAACACAGACGGGATAAATAAAGCTCTCAGCTCTGATGGGTATGTGTCCACAAATGTTGAGAAGACGGGCTCTGGTGTTAATTACATCACTGCATATGCACCGATAAAAAACAAATCCGGTGATGTGGTTGGCGTTCTTGGAATTGACTATATTGTTGATGATCTTATTAGTTCATTGAATAGTATAGTTGAAACTATCATCATAATTGCGATAGTTATGGCTGTTATTTCAGGCGTGATCTCAGCTGTCATGGCAAATGGTATTGGTTATGGCCTTGGAGTTGTAGATAAGAAGATCATAGAATTGGTAAATAACAATGGTGACCTTACTCAGAAAATCGAGGTTAAGGGAAATGATGAAGTGTCAGATATCGCAGACAGTATAAATAATCTTCTGGAATATATCAGGGGCGTTGTCGGATCGATCTTTGACAGTTCAAATAAGCTTTCCGGTTCAGTTGAAACTGCACTTGATAACACAGTAAGGACTAACGATCAGTTGGATGGTGTGTCCGCAACCATGGAGCAGATGAGCGCTGCCATGGAAGAGACAGCTGCTTCACTTCAGCAGGTTCATAGCTCTACAAATAAAATTAAGGAAGATGTACAGGGAATGTACAGCAATGTTCGCGAAGGAACAGACTATGCAAGCGAGATGGAAGAGCGAGCCAAGGAAATGAGGAAGAATGCCGAACTTGAGACTGAAGCTGCCAAGATTGCTGCTGATAATATGACAGAAGGCCTTAATGACAAGATCGATAAATCCAGGGCTGTTGAGCAAATCAGTGGTCTTACGCAGACAATTCTTGAGATTGCATCGCAGACTAATCTTCTGTCACTGAATGCAAGTATTGAGGCGGCCAGAGCAGGAGAACACGGAAAAGGTTTTGCAGTAGTTGCAAGTGAGATCAGCAGTCTTGCCACAAGCTCCGCTGATACAGCCAAGAAGATTCAGGTTATTTCCGAAGAAGTTATTGGAAATGTAAGAGAGCTTGCAGATGAAGCCACGAAGATGGTTGATTTTGTCAGGGAAAAGACAATTGGCGGTTACCAGCAGCTGATGGATACCGGCGTTCAGTATCAGGATGACGCGCAAAAGATATCTGAGATGCTTAAAAATGTGGAGGATGCCTCCAAGAATATCGAGAACTCGATGAATTTTGTTTCTCAGGCTATGGATGATGTGGCAACCGCTGTTGATGAAAGTGCTAAAGGAATTGGAGATGTAGCGGGAGCAGTAACGGAGATGTCGTCAAACATGAAGCAGAATAAGGCTGTGGTAAATGAGAATGCTCAGATAGCGCAGCAGCTTGATGGCGAGGTTAATAAGTTCAAATTCTGATGACAATCCAAAAAACTTGGAAAATAAAAGCCCCTGCAGCGTTGTGATATGTACCCAGAATCCTGGACACATATTTATGAATTAGGCGGAACACATGGATGCTATCCTGTATTGTACAGGTGGCATCCATTTTGTTTTTGCCTGAATTCTTTTGTTATTGTAGTAATCTATATATTCTTCAACCGCTTTTGAAAAGTCTTCAAAAGAAGCATAGTCTTTCTCATAGCCATAATACATTTCGTTTTTTATTCTTCCAAAGAATGTTTCCATAATACAATTATCATAGCAATTACCTTTTCGAGACATTGATTGGATAATTCCATGCTCTTTTAAAGCAGTACGATAATAAAATGACAGCCGAAGCTGTCATAGCCTTTATGAACAACTTCTTCGATTATTAAAATGGTGACCACCTCTAATGAAGTGATCACCATTTTTTTTGACTTATTTTGTTTATTTGGCCTATCTACTTGACAGACCCCTGTTCACTATCGTCATCTCTTTTTGTAATATGAAAAAAGATTAGACAAGGACAGTGATTTTTTAAAAAAGTAACCCCCCAGGGGGCTTGTGGGGCTTATTTCACGATGTTATCCTTTCCATTGTGCGAGGAAATTTAGTGCACAATGGAGGGAAAAATCGTATGAAGAAAAAGTTTTTAGCAGCACTTCTTGCTGCAACCATGACATTATCAATGGCTGCATGTGGCTCAGGTGCACAGACTCAGAAGGCAGAAACTGAGACAACTACTGAAACACAGGCGACAGAAACATCTGAAAATCAGACAGCTGACGAGAGTCAGTCTACAGCTACAGGTGAGAAGATCCTTCACACTGCAGCATCTTTTGCTTATCCAAGTCTTGATGTACACAAAGAATATTATGGATGGTACACATCTATTTATGGCGTTTCAGAGGCGCTCTTTAAGCTTGATGAGACCATGAGCGCAGTTCCATGCCTTGCCAAGGACGCAGTAGCTGATGGCAGCACATGGACTATCACACTTAATGATGGGGTTCACTTCTCAAACGGAAATCCTCTGACAGCTGATATGGTAATCAAGAACCTTCAGCGTCTTGCTACAGAGAACAGCAGATTTGCTTATTTGGGCGACTTTGAAATGACCGCTACAGATGATAAGACCATCGTTATCGATACAAAGGAAGTTTATCCAACTCTTAAGAACGATCTTGCAAGTCCTGAATGTGGAATGATCGATCTTGATGCAACAACTGATTTTGACAACTCACCTGTATGCACAGGCCCATTTGTTGTTACAGAGTTTGTACCTGAGGGTGATGTAACGGTAGCCAAGAACGAAAATTACTGGGGCGGCGATGTTAAGCTTGACGGCGCTGTATTCTACTACATGCAGGAGGATGATCCTAAGCTTCTTGCTATGCAGAGCGGCGAGATCGACTGCTACAACAGCGTTTCATCAGCAGCTCTTGAGGTTTACAACCAGAGCCCTGATCTTTACGATGTAGTTTCAATTCCTGGTGCACGTCTCCAGTTCTACATTCTCAACGAGAATACACTCGATGATGCTGTAAGAGAAGCAATCAACCTCACTGTCGATAAGGATAAGATCGCTGAGTACCTTTCAGGTACAGTATCTGCAGCAGTTGGACCTTTCTCACCATCAGCAGCATACGGCAAGGTAACTGTTCCTGCAGTTGATACAGCCAAGGCAAAAGAGATCCTTGAGGCTGATGGTTACACGCTTGGAGCTGATGGAATCTACGAGAAGGATGGCCAGAAGCTTAGCATCAGCATTGCATACTATGCAGCAAGATCTCTTGATACTCTTGCAATCCTGATCCAGGAGCAGCTTAAGGCAATTGGTATTGATTCAACACTTAGAGTTGAGGAAGATCCTGATGCAACATATATTGCAAACGCTGACTTTGATCTTGCCCTTTACTGCATGATCGCTGACAAGTCAGGTGATCCTCTTTACTTCATTGATTCAACTCTTGCAGATGGCTCTTACTACAATGTAGGTGGATTTAAGAGCGCAGAGTGCCAGAGCATGATCGAGGAGCTCAGAACTGAGACAGACACTGCAAAGAGAGCAGATCTTGCCAACAAGATCGTCCAGATCGCTATAGATGACAATGCTTTTGGATATGTTGGACTTTTCAATAACACTACAGTTCTTCGTAAGGGCGTCAGCGGATTTGCTGAGTATGTTCCTTTCGACTTTTATGGAGTAGACGCAGAGACAGACATTAATGGCTAAACAGATACTTAAAAGGGTCCTGGGACTTGTCCTGATACTTTTGGTGCTGAGCTTTATGGTGTTTGGCATAATGTATCTGGCCCCTGGTGATCCTGCGGAAAAGAGACTCACCTCCCAGGGTGTGGTGGTCACAAAAGAAATACTGCAAGCGGAGCGGGAGAGGCTTGGCCTCCTCCGCCCCTTTATCGTTAGATACGCAGACTGGCTTAAAAATGTTCTTAGAGGAGATTTTGGTATTTCATTTAAGGACGATCTTCCTGTTGCGCCAAAACTGATAAAAGGGCTTAAAAACACTATCTGGCTGGCTTTATCCAGCCTGTTTTTGGCGCTTATTATTTCTTTTCCACTGGGGTTATTGTCAGCAGTAAAAAAAGGCAAATTGGTGGACCATATAGCCAGGCTCTTTTCGTTTATAGGCAATTCTCTGCCTAATTTCCTGATCTCAGTACTTTTGATGTATCTGTTTTGCATACAGATCAAGGTCTTCCCGGTAATTGCGGATGGAAGCGTAAAAGGGCTAATGCTCCCGGCGCTTTCTCTGGCAATTCCTATGGCAGGCAGGTTTACAAGGCAGATAAGAAGCGAACTTATAGATCAGCTTGGGGAAGAGTATGTTGTGGGAATGAAGTTGAGAAGGGTCAAGGGCAGATTTATTCTGATCAACAATGTCCTTAGAAACAGCCTTGGGCATATACTTACAATTATCGGTCTGCAGATCGGAACCCTGATGGGGGGCAGCGTCGTTATTGAGAGCATATTCAGATGGCCAGGGATTGGAAAACTTGTGATGGATTCCATTACAGCCAGAGATTACCCTGTGATCATGGGATTTGTCCTTATTATGGGAACAATCTATGTCGTGATAAATCTGATAGTTGATATCATCTACAGGCTTTTGGATCCGAGGTCTTTTTAAATGAACCATAAACGTAAAAAGATTAACAGAATAAAAGTGATATTATCTGCCAGTGTTGCAGTTCTTTTGGTGCTTATAGCTCTTTTCGCAAGTGTTATTGCACCAAATGACCCATATGAGACCTGCGCATCAGCCATAAGGACAGCACCGTCTGCGGAATTTCTGTTTGGTACAGATAACCTGGGAAGATGCGTGTTTTCAAGAGTTTTATATGGAGCTAGGACAACAATAGCAGCTACATTCATACTTGTTGCAATTTCTTTCATTTTAGGAAGTTTTATAGGGGTTCTCAGCGGGTATTACGGTGGGATCCTGGATGAGATTACTATGAGGATCGCTGATATCATGCTGGCATTTCCTCAAATGGTAGTAGCCATCGCGGTTGCGGGCATTCTTGGCGGAGGACTGACAAGTGCCATGATCGCGCTGGGAATAACTATGTGGACTGGTTTTGCCAGACTTGCACGGAGCCATACTTTTGCCATAAAGAACTGCCCCTACGTGCAAGCCGCCAGACTAGCAGGGAAGAGTGGGTCTGCCATAATGATGGCCCACATTCTTCCCAATATAATAGCACCACTTCTCACAAATGCCCTGACACAGATAGGAACCACCATGATCGGTATTTCGGGCCTGTCTTTCCTGGGGCTTGGAGTTGTGCCACCCACTGCTGAGTGGGGATCAATGATCAATGAGTCCAGGGCGTACATACAGATAGCACCTTGGGCTGTGCTGTATCCGGCAATTGCTACCATAGTCACCATCATAGTATTTAACTATCTTGGAGACTGTGTCATGGAATATAGGGATGAGGACTAAAGCATGGATACAATACTTAAGATAAACAATCTGTCTGCAGGCTACGGCGAAGAGTGCGTTATAAGTGATATCTCTTTTGACGTGGAAGCAGGTAAAAAAGTATGCATCGTCGGTGAGAGCGGAAGCGGTAAAACCACGCTTCTTAAGGCCATTCACGGCTTTGGAGGCGTGACAAAGATAAGCGGGAGTATAGAGATCGGAAAAGACGTTCTGCTTGGAGTTGTGCCTCAAAATCCCGGGGGATCCTTTAATCCCATAAGGACTTACAAGGCGCAGATCTGTGAGGCGCTAAAGAGCAATAACATCGACTTTAAGATAGAGGAAGTGGAAAAAACACTGCAGATCCTGGGGCTTAGTGATGCAAGAAGGGCCCTTTCGTCAAGGCCCTACGAGCTGTCAGGAGGTATGAACCAGCGCATGGCCATTGCCACAACAATGCTGCTTGAGCCAGGGATTTTACTGTGCGATGAAGTTACAAGTGCCCTGGATGTTAAAACTGCAGGGATGGTGGTGGAGCAGCTTCTTGAAATCAACAGATTAAGAAACACTACGATCCTTATGGTCACACATCATTTGGGGATTGCATCTAAAATGGCTGATTTCATTGGGATCATGAAAAGCGGCAGAATGCTTGAGTATGGCCCTGCAAAAGAGATCCTTAATAATCCTCAAAATGAGTATACAAGAAACCTCCTTAAGGCCGTACCAAAACTAAAGGTGAGCTGATATGCCAGATTCAGATATAGTTTTAGCAGGAAAAAATCTAAATAAGTGTTACGTTGATAAGGGCAAAAAATTACAGGCCCTGAAGGATGTGAGCTTCTTTCTGAAAAAGGGAGAAATCCTTGGAATCGTAGGCGAGAGCGGAAGCGGAAAGAGCACTCTTCTTCGGCACATCAGCTGCCTGGAAAAGCCTGACAGCGGAACTCTTTTATATAAGGGAACGGAGTATACAGGTAAGCCTCCTGCCTTTGCCGGAACTTTTTTACAGATGATATTTCAGGATGCCCAGATGTCTTTTGACCCAAGAATGAAGATGAAAAAAGCTGTTGTAGAAGCATCAAACGGCTGCAGCCGCGAGAAGCTGTCACATATCCTTGAGGCTGTTGGGCTTGATGAGGGTCTTTTGGAGAAAAAGGCAGGTAATATGTCCGGAGGACAGTGCCAGAGGATGTCAATTGCCAGGGCGCTTTGCTCAGATGCCAGGATCCTTTTGTGCGACGAGGTTACAAGTGCGCTGGATGTTACGACTCAGGCCCAGGTAGTGGCTCTTATAAGGCAGCTTCAGGAAAATGAAGGGCTGTCCATCATATTTGTCTCCCATGACCTTGCCCTTGTGAGCATGCTATGTGACAGGATAATGGTCATGAAAAACGGAGAGTGCGTGGAAGAGGGAGAGACTTCAAAGGTCCTTGGAAATCCACAGCATGAATACACAAAAGAACTACTCGATAATCTGATTGAGTGATTTGCATTGATAGAATGAGGTAATTGCAGTAATATGACGAAACTTAAGCAGATTCCTTTTGAGAAGGAATCGCCAGAAATTAAGAATAAGGTGGTGACCTACTGGTCCAAGCGGGCGGAGAGCTTTAGCGAGCACAAGCATCAAGAGATCCACAGCAAAAAGAAACAGCTGTGGCAGGCAGAGTTTTTAAGGCATTTTTCAGTGGATGACAAGCTCTCTGTGCTGGATGTAGGGTGCGGAGCCGGCTTTTTTGAGATGGTGCTGTCGGATTTTGATCTTGACGTTACCGGCGTCGATCTTACACCTGAGATGATAGAAAGGGGAAAAGAGCTTCTTTCCCGCCATGGTTCAAAGGCGCTTCTTAAGGTTATGGATGCAGAAAACTTGGATTTTCCAGATAGCTCTTTTGACCTGGTGATAAACCGGAACCTTGTCTGGACACTACCGCATCCGGTGGAAGCCTACAGAGAGTGGCACAGGGTGTTAAAGCCAGGAGGAATGCTGCTGGTGTACGACGCTGAGTATGCAAAGGGGTTTCACCATTATGACCAGATGCAGAATCTGGCTCACAAAAATGTAACTGATGCCATGACAGAAGAGTGCCACGATATATATCACATGTTATCAATCAGCGCCTTGGACAGACCGGAGTGGGACAAGGCGGTCCTTGAGGAAATTGGATTTGAAGATGTGATGACTGACCCTGATGTGGGAGACAGGCTGTACGGCGAAAAGGATCAGTTTTATATGCCCGACAGGATGTTTCTTGTAAAGGCACGAAAAGCTTGAATTTAACAGAACTTAGAACGGAGATTGAGATGAGAAGAGGAATAGATACTACAGATATGATGGTATATGGCCATGAGGCGTGGATAGTCACAGACAAGAGTGTCTATGCACCGGGGGAAGAGGTTTGCGGAATAATGAGGTGGGGACACCACATGAGGCCTGACGGGTTCTTTCGCCTTGATGAGATAAGAGCCTTTGCCACAGACGAAAAGGGCAACAGGATTGCAATAACCCCGGTCAAGGGTCCTGGCGATGAACAGGGAGACTATTATGAGCTGCGTTTTACGCCCGTTTCTGAGGGCATTTACACCCTTATGTGCATCTATGACAATAATTATGTAAGAGATGAAAAAGACGTCTATTATGAGGGCGACAGACGCAAATATCCTGATATCCTGGATGCAAAGAACTATCCACAGATATATGTTACAAACATAACTGTTGGAGAAAAGAAGGGAACTCCTGAGTTTATCCATGAGACCAGAGTAAGCTTTGTCCCTGATCCCTGGGAAGCTGACACAGATGTGCTGCATTTAAGGCTTATCCACGACAAGTTCCCTCTTAAGGGATCCACAGTAGTTGTGGTCTTCTATGATGGAAAAGAGTATTTTGAAAGGATCCTCAACACTGATGAGGATGGCAGGATATTCTTTTCAGTGGAGAAAAAAGGTGTATATATGGCTGTAACAAGGACTCCTCTTGCAGAGGGAATTCCTGGAATCTATGACAGCAAGGAAATTGCTTCAACATTTACATATGTGAAGAGGTGAAAAGAGCAGGGTGATGGCTAAGGAGCCAGAGCGAGGTTTTAACTATGGAAAAAATAACTATAGCCGGCCATGAACTTACATCCGGCAAGACAATAAAAGATCACATTCACGTTGGTGGCACTGAGATACACATTCCTCATGTCATCATCTGCGGTGAAAAGCCAGGAAAGACTGTGCTTTTAACAGCAGGTATCCACAACGCTGAATATGTGGGCATCCAGGCGGCCATTGAGCTCTCAAATGAGATTTCGCCCAAGGACCTTTCAGGAAATCTTATCATCATCCCATTAGCCAATAGATCTGGCTTTGAGAACAGGACCATGTCTATGGTCTACGAGGATGGCAAGAATCTGAACAGGGTTTTCCCGGGAGATAAGGACGGTTCTGCCGCTGATCGCCTGGCACACCTTCTGTTTGATGCATTTATCAAAAATGCAGACGCATATATAGATCTTCACAGCGGAGATGGGTACGAGACCCTGATCCCTTACGCTTACTATGTTGGCGAGGCGCCAGCCCACGATATGGCAAAAAAGATGGTTGATTGCGTAAACACTAAGTACTGCGTCAGAAGCACCTGTACCACAGGCGGAGCCTACAACATAGCATCAATGTCAGGAATCCCTAGCGTCCTCATAGAAAGAGGACAGCTCAGCCTTCTTCCTGCAGAGGAAGTTAAGGCGGACAAGGAAGATGTAATAAACATCCTGAAATTCCTTGGTCTTCTTGAGGGAGAGTTTGTCACCTATCCCAAGACAGAGCTTAGAGAATTTAGCGATGACGCTCCTTTCACCGGCTGCTGGTATCCAGACAAGAAGGTGGGTGACCGCTTCTCAAAGGGCGATAAATTTGGCGAAATCAGGGACTATTTTGGAAAGACCCTTCACACCGCCATTGCCAGCACTGACGGCGTTCTGATCCATCAGTGCTCATCCCTTAGTATCATAAAAGATGGTCCCATGGTTACCTATGGAATAATTCAAGGTATTTGCTAATATAGTAGATGACCACGCAAATCTGGAGGTACTACCATGGAATACCTTGATATAGTTGATGAAAATGGAAATCCCACTGGGGAGACGGTGGAGCGCTCCTTCGCCCACCAGAACGGCGTATGGCACAGGACATCACACGTGTGGATACTTAGAAAGAGAGAAGGGAAGATTGAAGTTCTTTTGCAAAAAAGAGCTGATACCAAGTCATTCCCAGGCTGCTATGACATTTCAAGTGCAGGCCACATCACAGCAGGACAGGGTTTCCTTGATTCTGCAGTAAGAGAGCTGGGCGAAGAGCTGGGAATCACGGCCACAGAGGATGAGCTTTTATTCTGTGGCGACAGGAAGATCATCTGGGACGACGTGTTCTTTGGCGAAGAGTACCACGACAGGCAGTTTACCAAGGTGTTCCTGTTGTGGGCAGATGTCGATGAAAAGAGCCTCACCCTCCAGGAAGAGGAAGTCAGTGCCGTTAAGTGGATGGATCTTGATGAGTGCATAGAGGGCGTAAAAGCCAATGCATTCAAGCACTGTATCTTACCTGAAGAACTGGAGATGGTGAAAAAGAGAGCACTGGCATAAGTAAAATTTAGGCCCCTGCAGTGATGCAGGGGCCTTCGTTTTTAGGAATTCTTTTCCTTTTCTTCTTCCATTTTCTTGATGAGCTTATCTATCTCTTCCTGGGAGAGCATTCCTCCCATATCGTTTGAATATACTAACATCTTATCATCCCTCGCGTTCAAAATTTTTTCCAACGGAGTATTTATATCATATCTCCAGAGTGGTTGGAAGTACATGTTGTGCTAAATCTTTTTATTCTATGAAAGGCACTAAATTTTGGAGTGAAAGCTATTACAAACTGTTGATTTTCACCACTTTTTTTGAAATTCTATTTCGCTAAAAAGGGTGAAAAACTGGAGTTTTTTTGCTCAAGTTGTCATGTATTATTCTCTTCGTAAGACATACAATTTTTATATCAAAAGAAAAACAAATTG
>NZ_JAGAYD010000150.1 GCF_017940685.1 Butyrivibrio sp.
ACCATGGGGACGGGGTTAGTGGGTCATTGGGATGACTACCCATGTACCACAAACCCCGTCCCCATGGTCCACCCCTGTCGCAGCAAACCGTCTCCGTGTCTTGTTGTTAGCACTCTGTTATGGTGAGTGCTAAATTTTTGTTGACTTTTGGAATGAGGGGACTTAAACTTATTTTTGGGCTTAAGTGTAGGCCTGACTATATGTTTTAAAAAAGGAGTGAGAATTATGGCTTCAAAAAAGGGTAATCTTTCAATCAATAGCGAGAACATGTTTCCGATCATTAAGAAATGGCTTTATTCGGACCATGATATTTTTTACAGAGAAGTAATTTCAAATGCATGCGATGCTATCACCAAGCTTAAGAAGATGGACATGATGGGCGAATACCAGCTTCCAGATGGTTTTAAGCCCCGCGTAGATGTTGTTTTAAATGACAAGGACAAGACTATCAAGATCACTGATAATGGTATTGGTATGACAGCTGAGGAGGTTGAGGAGTACATCAACCAGGTGGCTTTTTCAGGTGCTACTGACTTCCTTAACAAGTACAAGGACAAGGCTAACGCAGACCAGATTATTGGTCACTTCGGACTTGGTTTCTACTCAACATTCATGGTATCTGATTCAGTTGATATCGATACTCTTTCATATAAGGGCGGTACAGCTGTTCACTGGACCTGTGATGGCGGCTCAGACTTCGAGATGGAGGATGGCACCAAGGCAGAGGTTGGTACAACAGTAACTCTTCACCTTTCAGAGGACTGCCTTGAGTTCTGCAACGAGTACAAGGCCAGAGAAGTAATTGAGAAGTACTGCTCATTCATGCCTTATGAGATCTACCTTTCAAGAGAGAACGAAGAGGGTACAGAGACTATCAAGGCAAGCGAGAAGCTTGATTCAGATACAGTTATCGAGGAAGTTAAGCCTGATAAGAAAGAGGGCGAGGACAAGGAGCCAGAGCTTCAGTACAAGATCAAGAGACGTCCTCAGCTTCTTAACGATATTCATCCTCTTTGGGCTAAGACTCCTAAGGACTGCACAGATGAGGAGTACAAGGAGTTCTACAGAAAGGTCTTCAGAGACTACAAGGAGCCACTTTTCTGGATCCACCTCAACATGGATTATCCTTTCAACTTAAAGGGTATCCTGTACTTCCCTAAGATCAACATGGAGTTTGAGTCAATTGAGGGAACCATCAAGCTTTACAACAACCAGGTATTTATTGCGGACAACATCAAGGAAGTTATTCCTGAGTATCTGATGCTTCTTAAGGGCGTTATCGACTGCCCTGATCTTCCTCTTAACGTTTCAAGATCAGCCCTTCAGAACGACGGTTTTGTTAAGAAGATTTCAGAGTACATCAGTAAGAAGGTTGCAGAGAAGCTTGCAGGTCTTTGCAAGACAGATAAAGAAAACTATGACAAGTACTGGGATGACATCAGCCCATTCATTAAGTATGGCTGCCTTAAAGATGACAAGTTCTGCGAGAAGATGACAGACTTCATCCTCTTTAAGAACCTTGATGGCAAGTATCTCACAACACCTGAGGCTCTTCAGATCAATAAGGAAGCTGAAGAGGAAGCTGCCAAGGCTGATGCTGTAGATGAGAATGGCAATAAAGTAGAGGCTGAGGTTGTAGATGGTGACAATAAGGCAGTGGATCAGAAAACTGAAGGCGATGCAGCTAAGGCTGATGATGCCAAGGACAAGGAACCACGCACAATCTACTACGTAACAGACGAACAGCAGCAGAGCCAGTACATCAAGATGTTCAAGGCCCAGAAGATGGAAGCCTTCATCATGAACCACAACATCGATGTACCTTTCATGGAGCAGCTTGAGCGCAAGAATGAGGGCATCCGTTTCGCAAGAATTGATGCTGACCTTACAGATACATTTAAGAGTAAGACTTCCAAGAAGGCAGCTGCTGAGCTTGAGGAGAAGGGAAAAGAACTTTCTGAGATGATAAAGAAGGCTCTTAAGAACGACAAGCTCACCGTTAAGCTCGAAAAGCTCAAGGACAAGAAGGTTGCTTCAATGCTGACAGTTTCTGAGGAATCAAGACGTATGGCAGAGATGATGAAGATGTATGCCATGAATGGAATGAGCATGGGAGACTTCGGAAGCGAAGGTCAGACTCTTATCCTTAATGCAAATCATCCTCTTGTTGAGTATATTATGGAGCACAAGGATGGAGACAACTCCAAGATGATCGCAGAGCAGCTCTATGATCTTGCCCGCATCCAGAATGCACCTCTTGAAGGCGAGGCAATGAGCAAATTCATCGCCCGCAGCAACGAGATCATGATGGTGCTTGCAAAGTGATATAATGTAATAGGTTAACTGAAGGGGCCGGTTTTCCGGCCCCTTTTTTGAAAGGAAGATCTATGTCAAAACAAGAGTGGAAGCCAGGAAATATGCTATATCCCCTGCCAGCTGTCATGGTGAGCTGCGGCAGAGAAGGAGAGACTCCCAATATCATAACTGTGGCCTGGGCAGGAAATGTATGCACCAACCCGCCTATGCTCTCAATATCTGTCAGGAAAGAGCGCTTTTCCCATGGAATCATCAAGGATACAGGTGAGTTTGTAGTTAATCTTGTGGGAAAAGACCTGGTGAAGGCCGCAGACTGGTGCGGCGTAAGAAGTGGTCGTGACTATGATAAGTTTAAAGAGATGCATCTTACACCACAGGAATCAAGTAAGGTTTCATGCCCCGGAATTGCTGAGAGCCCTGTAAACATTGAGTGCAGGGTTAATAAGATCCTGGAGCTTGGAAGCCACGACATGATAATTGCAGATGTACTGTGCGTCACAGTTGACGATAAATACATGGATGACAAGGGACGCTTTGATCTTGGAGCAACAGACCTTGTGGCCTACTCCCATGGCGAGTACTTTGAGCTTGGGAAAAAGCTTGGTAAGTTCGGCTACAGCGTGGCAAAAAAACCTGCCAAAAAGGCAGGTAAGAAACCATCTGACGGAAAGAAACAATCAAGTGGCAAGAAAAAGAAAAGATGAGGCGCTGCCTCATCTTTTTTACTTGAACTGGTTACTCTCTGCGTTATATACATACCCAATAGCTGTAAGTTTATCTATAATAGCATTTTTCTCTTCTTTAGAAATATCAAGCCCGTCTGTCAGGGCATCAAGGCTATCATAGTTGTCCCTAAGCTGTGTGTTTATGTAGCTTAGCAGCATGGCAGGATCCTGTGGAAGCATTCTTTTTCCTCCCTATTTTTCAAGATATGGTATTTTTCTTGTATAATACCACACGATGTTGGAATAGTACATTTTTTGGTGTATAATCATTATGTAATTTTGTATTCAAAAGGGAGCACTATGCAGCCTACGATAGATATACATTGCCATGTGATGCCTGGGGTGGACGATGGTTCCCCTGATATGGCAAGCAGTCTTGAGATGCTAAGGATTGCTGAAAAAGAAGGCATCACTCACATGATACTTACGCCGCACCACAAACCTATGCACCACAACGTAAGTCCGGAGCACAACGTAGCCTATAGGAAAAAACTAAAAGAGGCTGCCAGTGCAGAAGACATCAAGGTAAAGCTCTTTTCCGGAAATGAGATATATTATAGCGATGAGACCATGGATGAGCTGATAAACGGCCAGATATGTTCCCTGGCTGGGTCTGACTACGTACTTGTGGAGTTTCATCCAACAGCTACCTGGAAGTCCATACAAAATGCGGCCTACAGGGTTCAGGGGGCAGGGTACATTCCTATAATTGCCCACGTTGAGAGATACAGCGACATAGTATCACACCCTGCAAGGGTTTCAGACCTTACAAGCCTTGGGTGCTATATTCAGGTCAATGCCTCCAGTATTATGGGAGACTACGGCTTTGGAATAGGGCATTTTTGCAAGAAGATATTAAAGGATGAACTGGTGCACTTTGTGGCATCAGATGCCCACGATGCAAAAAAGAGAGCACCTAAGCTTTCTGACTGCAGGAGATATGTAGAGAGAAAATTTGGAAGTGACTATGCTGACAGGCTCTTTTTCCTTAATGCAGCAAATGTCATTCGCAATGAACAGATATAGAGCCTTGGAAGAACAAGGCTGACACTAGTAACGGGAGCAACCTATGGGAAATAGGGACGACATCATTGAAATTAATCTTGGGGAACTTTTTGCAGTACTTTTAGGACGGGCGTTTCTTATCATCAGCGCCGGTATCTTTTTTGCCCTGGCTGGACTGTTTGTCAGCAAGTTCGTACTCCATCCGGTGTATGACTCAACCACCAAGATCTATATTCTGAATAAAGAGGAAAACCAGACGGTCACCTATTCTGACGTGCAGATTTCAACGCAGCTGACCCAGGACTACGCTGAGCTCATTAAGAGCAGGTACGTTCTTGAGGAGGTTATCCAGAGACTTAACCTTGTGGACATGGACTACGAGGACCTTTCAGATGTACTTAAGGTGGACACCCCTTCTGATACTCGTATCGTTGCGATCACTGCAAGGGATGAGGACCCTTTAATGGCAATGCAGATTGCCAACTGTATCAGAGAAGTTGCCAGTGAACACATCACCAACGTTATGGATATCGATGCCATCAACGTTGCGGAGACAGCCAACGTTCCAACCCAGAAGGCGGGACCTTCCGTTGCAAGATGGACAGTTATTTCAGGTTTCCTTGGGGCGGTTGTCATCGCGTTCTTTGTTATCCTGGGATACCTTCTCGATGACACTATAAAGAGCAATGACGATGTAGAGAGGTACCTTGGCCTTAGCACGCTGGCTCTGGTTCCTTTAACTACTGAAGATACTGATAAAAAGAAATCCAAGAAGTCTGATAAGAAAAAGAAGTAAGGAGATCACATGCAGAGCGCGAAACTCCATTTCAGCCAAGCTGAAAACAACTATCAGATAAAAGAAGCATATAAGACCCTTCGAAGCAACATCGAGTTCTCGGGACAGAACGTCAGGGTTATTTCCGTCACCAGCTGTACTCCGGGTGAAGGTAAGACAACAGTTGCCATGGCTCTTGCAAGGGCTTTTGCAGAGGCAGGAAAAAAGACTGTTCTTGTGGACGCGGATATGCGTAAGTCGGTACTTGTGGGCAGATACAGAACAGGCTCTGTAAGGCTTGGCCTCACCCACTGCCTCGTAGGAAGAGAGCGTCTCTCCAGCGTTATCTGCGAAACTGACACGCCAAACCTTTATGTGGTATTTGCAGGACCTGTGCCACCTAACCCCAGTGAGCTTTTAGGCGGCAGGATATTTGGAAAAGTTCTTGAGAACATGAAACAGGTTTTTGACTATGTCATCATTGATACGCCGCCTCTTGGAAGCGTTATCGACGCAGCGGTTGTTGCCAAGCAGTGTGATGGTACAGTTATGGTTATAGAAAGTAACGCCATAAGCTACCGCTTTGCCCAGAGGGTAAAGGATCAGCTTGATAAAGCCGGCGCCAAGATGCTGGGGGTTGTCCTTAATAAGGTAGACATCTCCGGTAAGGGCTATTATGGCCATTATGGCAGCTATTATGGCAAGTATTACGGCAAATATTATGGAAAATACTACGGAAATGGCGAAGACGGTGCTGACATTCCATCGTCTCCAAGGTCAACTAGCACCGTAGCAGATATAGAACCTGATGATGATGACCTGGATGAGCTTAATTATCTGGCAGGCGTCACAAGGAAGGACTAATGGGAGAGACTGATGAGAGGTAATATTCTTGGAATATTCTTTTCAATACTGAGCGGTGTTTTGATCTTTCTGATCGTTGTAGCCTACGGCAGAAGTGACCGCATTGCCCCGGAGTTTCGCTTTTCTTCAGTGGATATGATCTATGATTCAGAAACCACTGATAACGACTTAAAGGCAGGGGTTGCGGCTTTTGATTCCAAGGACGGGGATCTTACCCGCAGGATTGTTGTAGAGAAGGTAGTTCTTAACAGGGAAAAAGAAACTGCTGTTGTATATTATGCTGTAGCAGATCTTTCAGGTAATGTGACCAAGCAGTCAAGAGTTTTTCCCGCTGACATAGCAGATATCGATAATAACGGCGATTCTTCAGACACCATGGAGAATGGCATGTTTCCAGATATGACAGGCGCCATGAATGGCGAGAACGGCGCGGAAGTACCATCGCTGTTTCCTGGTGCTGAGGGCGAGGGCGCTAGCAGTGAAGGCGCCGCAGCTTCTGAAACCAGCACAGCAGAGGCGCAGACTAATACAACAGGTAACTAAGGAGATAATATGCGGGGAAAGGGAAGCGTTTTCCTCATTATCTGGGCAAGTCTCATGACGCTTATAGTCCTTGGGCTTGTGGGATTTGAGATGGTGAGGATGTTTGGGAAATCGAATCTTAGCGCTAAATCCGCTACCAGTACACCCATGATGGCGCAGGATGATTATGTGCCTGTGGAGAGCAGTTCTGCCACAACCTGGCAGTCAGACTGGGTCAGATATAATGGCGAAGTGTACGATTATAACGAGGATATTACTACTTTTCTCATTATGGGAATCGACAAGGATGACAAGGTAGTAACTCCGGTTATTGATGAGATAGATGGTGGCCAGGCTGATGCATTGTTTTTGCTGGTCCTGGATCCTCATAAAAACGAGATAAAAGTAGTTGGCATCAATAGAAATGCCATGGCTGACGTGGATGTTTATGACGAATATGGAAGATATCAGACAACCGTTGTAGCTCAGATTTCCCTGCAGCACGGCTTTGGAGATGGCATGGAGAGCAGCTGTAACTATCAGGTAAAGGCTGTTTCAAACATGTTTTATCAGCTTCCTATTCACGGCTACGTGGCAGTTAATATGAGCGCGATACCCGAGATCAACGATATGGTCGGAGGAGTAGATGTTGTTGTTCCTGAGGATCTCACCAAGTGGGACAAGACGCTGAAAGAGGGCGCAAAGGTGCATCTTGAGGGAGAACATGCCTACAATTTTGTAAGGAGCAGGGATGTTCATGTCTATGCTTCCAATGATGCAAGGCTTGAGAGACAAAGACAGTATATAAATGGCTTTATTGAAGCAGTAAGGGAAAAGAGCGCAGAAGACCCTGGGTTTGCTGTAGATCTTTTTAAATCTGTAAACGAAGTGATGGTAACCAACATCTCGGTGGATGAGGTTAGTTATCTTGCACCATATATTACCGGATATAGTTTTGATTCTTCAGATATTATCATGGTGGAAGGAACCACAAGGAAAAACGGTGACTTTGACGAATTTATAGTAGATGAAGATGCGTTATATCAGACTATAATAGATACTTTTTATGAGAAAGTTGACTATGTGGACTAAATAAATGGGAAAGTTATGTCGATATAACTACATAGATAAGAATGCACTTAAAGGGATTCTTGTGCTTTTTTGCATACTGACTTTTCTGACCGGATGCGCTGCTTCAGATAAGAGCGATGTTTCACAAGAACCTGCTAACGAAGAGACAGATTCAGAGAGCCCTCGTGTAGACTTTGCTAAACTTAAGAGTGAAAACGGCGATATATTTGCCTGGATCAGCGTTCCTGGAACAAGGATCGACTATCCGGTATGCCAAAGCCTTGACGGGGATGATTCTTTTTACATTACCCACAATGCTTTAAAAGAGGAGGACCCTAAAGGGGCTATCTACACTGAGAGCGCAAACCTTACCAATATGTGCGACTTCAATGAAGTGCTCCATGGCTCTTCGCCGGGTGATGGCACGATGTTTGCGGATCTTCAGAACTTCCTCGACAGGAAGTATTTTGAAGAGCATAAACTGATATATGTTTTCACTGAGGATAATGCGCTTGCGTACTATATATTTGCTGCTTTTCCCAGGAGCAACACAAGGCTTTTAGAGCTCTATGATTTTACATACGCCTCTGGTTGTCAGAATTTCCTTGATGAGATATA
Source organism: Butyrivibrio sp. (assembly GCF_017940685.1). GTDB lineage: Bacteria > Bacillota > Clostridia > Lachnospirales > Lachnospiraceae > Butyrivibrio. Next base: position 7,897 of record NZ_JAGAYD010000150.1, read on the forward strand.
TGATGAAAAGAGTATGAACAAGCTTGTCAGGGATGGATGGGAACATGCAGTAACACCTGAGAATTTTATTATTACATTGAGCACTCAAAACAGGGATGATCCCAGCAGGCAGACTGTTGTTGTAGGGTGTCTTGTTGGAGATGCAAGTGGCACGATCGATCGCGAAATGGATTATTCAGATCCTGAATCAGATTGGTGATCCACCAGATTTTTAAATCTGGTATCATATAAGTAGTCTAAAACTTATTTAAAAAAAGAAGATAATGGAGGCGCTGAAATGAAAAGAATACTGGCACTTACTCTTAGTATGGTAATGTTGATCTCTTCATCTTTGTGTGTTTTTGCAGCAGAGTCTACTCCTGCGACTACAACTGGTGGTGATCAGGGATCCATTAGCAGACAGGTTCAGGATCTCATTGATAAAATAGAAAAGATGAGTACTGACAACGAAAAAGAGACTCAGGAGCTTAGAGATGCTATTGCTGCACTCACAAGAGCAGTCAATGCAAAAGGGAGCCATAGCAGCGGCGGTGGTGGAAGCAAACAGACACCAACAGCTTCAACTCCAAGCAATTCAAACTACGTAAACTTTGGCGGAACAGTAACCTATCAGGGTGGTAAGATTGAGATCAATGGTGGCAGAAGTAATGTGACCTTTACTATCGCAGCTCCAAGCTCATCTGTTATTTCCTCTGCAAGCACTCTTGCAGGCAAGGTTGGTGGATCTTTAGTTTCCTGCATTTCAACAAGTTCTCCTGGTGTTGGCTTTAAGACAGCGAAGGTTAACTTCTATGTAGGCGGAGTACAGAATGGCGATAACATTGCTGTATACCAGAATCAGAATGGTACCTGGGTTCAGCTTCCAGTTGTTGAGATCCGTCATGATCATGTAGTTGTTAACATGACAAGACATGGCGACATTGCATTCGTCAGAGTTCCAGTACTTGCTTCCATTACTGGATGATATAGATAATAAGAAATTCAAAGGCCCTTGCCGGTGGTCGATCCGGCAGGGGCCTTTTTAAATAAATGTATGTATGAAAGATATTGAAGTTAGCCCTTCACTGCTCCTTCGATCATTCCTTCCATGATCTGTCTCTGGGCGATCAGGAATATGATGATCATAGGAATAATAGCAAGGAGCGCTGCTGGAAGAATTCTGTCCCAGCTCTTTACGTAAGATCCAACGAACTTCTGGATGGCGATTGGAATAGTCATTACCTTACCGTTCTGTCCAAGCATCATTGAAGGAAGAAGGTAGTCGTTCCAGATCCACATACCGTTAAGGATTGTAACTGTTGTAATAACAGGTGTAAGAAGCGGGAAGATGATCTGGAAAAATGTCTGCTCTGGTGAACATCCATCGATGGCTGCGGCTTCTTCCAGTGTGTAAGGAACGCCTTTGATGAAACCATTTAAGATGAACACTGTCATTGCTCCGCCAAATCCAAGATAAGCAAAGATAAGTCCTGGGAATGACTGAAGCATCTGGATTCCGATGAACTTTCCTACATCTCTGAAGGTAGAAATAAGTGGAAGCATAACTACCTGGAAAGGAATGATCATGGAAGCAATAAATGTAAAGTAGATAACTGCTGACCAGACTGTCTTGTTACGGCAGATAACCCAGGCTGCCATTGCTCCGAACAGGGAGAGCAGTACCAGTGATATAACTGTTATAAGTGCGCTACTTCCAAAGGATGTCCAGAACATGAAGTTTGGATCATTGATAACAGCATTTATATTGGTAAGCATCTGAGAAAAGCTAGCTCCAGATAAGCTTACAGGATTGGATGTGATGTCTGCTGTTACCTTTCCTGAGTTGATAAGAAGAAGGATAAATGGGAACAAAACATATGCTGCAACGATGACAGCTATTATCATTCTTACTACTACGGATGATGTTTTTTCTTTTGTATGCATTACAGTTCCACCTCCTTCTTATTAGAAATACGTACCTGCATGATAGATACTGCAGCCAGGATGATAAAGAACAGAACCGCTTTAGCCTGGCCAAGAGCGTAGTCGTTATTAACAACAGCTGTGGTGTAGATGTTAAGTGCCAGCATCTCAGTACCGTTGGCAATGTAGTTGCCAAGGAAATCGATGGAGCCCTTACCATTTGTAAGAGCAAGGTTTACATCGAACTGCTTGAATGCAGATGTAAGTGTAAGGAATGTACATATTGTAATAGTAGGAGCAATCATTGGAATCTTGATGTTGAAAAGAGTCTGTGTGGGGCTTGCTCCGTCGATGGCAGAAGCCTCAAGTACGTCTCCGGGAATTGTGTTAAGACCGGTTATGTAGATGAGCATGATATAACCTGCGTACTGCCAGATATATACGATGATGACTGCAATGAAAGCTGTCTTTGTGTCCGAAAGCATTGAGTATGTTCCAGTAAATTTGGTCACAACGTTACTGAAAATGAACTGCCAGATGTAACCAAGAACGATTCCTCCAATAAGGTTTGGAAGGAAGTAAGAAGCTCTGAAAAATCCAAGACCCTTGATCCTTGAGGTGCAAAGAAGAGCAAGCAAAAAAGCTACCAGGTTAACAAGGATCATGTTAAATACAACGAACAGGAATGTAAGAAGTATTGACCAAAGGAAAGATGGCTGCTTGAACATTCTTGCATAGTTGGCTAGACCAACAAATCCTGTAAGCTTGATTCCGTTCCAGTCTGTAAAGGAATATCCAATACCAAGGATAAGCGGAATGATTACTGTTACCGCAAATGCAAAAAGTAGC
>NZ_JAGAYD010000151.1 GCF_017940685.1 Butyrivibrio sp.
AAGGTATATCCATCGTCGTCCATATTTTCAGCGGCAAAGATAGCCCCTTTGGGGATCACAACCATCACTCTCTCGTCCTTGTCCAGGTCATTTCCCAAAAGATACTCCACCCTGCCAGTATCAGTTATGACAGTGATGCGCATCCCACAGCCTTCATGGTAGTACCATATCTCGTCGCAGTCAATCTGATGGAAGTGGGAAATCTCCCCGCTTCGCAAAAGAAAATATATGCTCCCGGTAAATGCTCTTCCATGAGCCTGATCCTCCGACGTATAGCACTCTGAAAACCAGCCACCCTCGGGGTGTTTTTGAAGTTCGTACTCCGCAATAAGATCCGCATCTCTGCTCATATCTCTTTTCTCCTCTTGGTGAGTCAATCTGTAACGTCCCCAATGACTCACTCTTGTTACGCAAACATCATGCCAAATAGCGGCGATAACACTATCATTATCACAGAAAACGCAAAGGAATTCACCGACATCAAAGTCGCCCTCTGCTCTGACGGAATCATGGTGTTGAGCAGGATGTCCGCCCTGACCTGAACAAAGTTATCCGCAAAGGCGCCGATGAAGCCGCCAACTATCATAATGTAACAGTTTCCTGTAAACATTGTTGCGAAGGCTACTGTTACTCCGATCGCACTTATGATCCCAATTCTATGAAATCTCTTTTCCGGAATAATTTCAGTGACCTTGGCTCCAAGGGCTGCGCCCATTCCCATGATGAAAAGAGCTGGCCCAAGCCACAGTTTGCTAAGCCCCACCGCTGGGAGCTTGGCCTGTAAAAAGAAAAGTATCAGTATATCAACTGCTCCGATCATCGAGTTAAAAATGATGATGAGCCTGGCTTTCCTGTTTCCTTTTATAAAAGTCGCACTGTCTCCGATTATCTTCTTAAACCGCTCTGACACTGAAGTGACATTTTGAAGGCTGGTGTGTACTTCAGATAGAGTAAGGGCGATCAGCACAGTAATGGCGCCGATCACAGCATCCACCATGTTAGCTCTTTTGTATCCAAGAAGGAGAGCTACGCCTGCCATCAGGGTTCCGGCGGAGCTAAAGATCTGGTAAATCATAAGGTCGTTGGAAGCGAACTTGTCGTACTCACTTTCAAGACCTGCTTCTTTCAGGCTGTCGTAGGCAAGAGCCTCCCTGGTTCCTGAGGATAAGTTGTAGCTCAGGGCATTGACTGCGATGGCGATGGCAATGGTGAAAAAGTCCTTTGAAATGATCATCAAAAGAGATGATATTATCACCATGACTCTGCTGGCCACCATGGTCTTACGTCTTCCAAACATGTCTGCAATGACGCCGGATGGGATCTCGCAGGTCATGCTGGTTATGTGAAAGATACTTTCTAAAAGTCCGATCTCTACGGTGCTAAAGCCCCTTGCTGCAAGGAGCGCCACCCAGGCTGCTCCTCCAATAGCGCATCCTGAGACTGCATCTATGCTAAGTAATTTATTTATCTGCCTTCTGGCAGTTTTCTTTTCCATAATAAAAATCTCCTTAATCTTCGATAGTTTTGTGCAAAGAATTAAGGAGATAATGTCTCTTATGATCTTGTAAGTTCACCGATACATGTGTCGGTTTTACCTAAAAAAGAGCGCACTATCCCCGTAAACAGCCATTACATTACCCTTCATCAGATGAATGTTTGTTGTTTTCCAGGTCATTCATGTGCTCCTTTCCGTGTTATTTCTTAGCTTAGTTTAGCATAGTAAAGTCTTACTTTTCAAGCCTTAGTGGAAGTTAGTTCACATTTCTTCCATCTTCTTGGCGTTCATTGTTGAAGTGATGTCCATCTTCTTCATTGGATCATTTTGTACCAGGTCAATCTGCAGATTCATGATCTGCTGACCAAAGTTCTCCTGTGAGTCCTTTTTGGATGACTTGGAAGCCTTTAAAAGACCTGCATATTTAGCGTTCTGCATTACTGCAGCAACTGCATTCTTTATGCCGTTATTTTTGAAATCGATATCTGCCTGAGCCTTGATCTCCTCTGCAGTCATGGTACCTGACATGATTTTCTGGATCCTGGAAACAACCACGAACCACAGAGCTCTCTGCGCTTTGTCCTGAGGCATTCCATCGACTTTTCCATTTTGCAGAAGGGACTTGTTGCAGGCACAGGCAATGATAAGCTGTTTGGTTGAAGCTGAGTAATCGAGCTTTTCTTCAAGCAGAGTTTTTACATAAGCTTCTCTTTCATTCATTGCGTCGTCCAGGACTTTTGTCTCTTTTTCTTCTTCAGTCTTCTCAACGAGC
>NZ_JAGAYD010000152.1 GCF_017940685.1 Butyrivibrio sp.
AGAAAGGTAAATCTGTTGCGTTAAGAAAATCCTCTGGAAAGTCAAAATCATTTCCATCAGGTAAGTCAGCATAATCGCAAGAAGTCTCATCATCTAAGCTATCACTGTATTCCTGCATCTCGTTCCAGCTGCGGAGAGTGTTTATGAAGTCAGTCTGGGTTGATGCAGCGCCATCTTCGCTGCTTGAGGATAAGAACAAGAGAGTAATTATCCTGCAAGATTGGATGGTTTATAGTCCTTTCCTTTACACCACGTGAGTACATCCTGAAACCGCAGACAGGGCAGAAATGCGCTGTTGGTGGTGTTTCAAGTGTAAGGACTTTTGTCTGGCCCTGAATATCGATATTTTTGATGATCACATCGTTGTCTTCAAGGTCCAGTAAATCTGTGATACTATTCATGTATCCTCCTCCTTTGATATTTAGTCCAAGAAACATCATAAGAGAAGGAGGAAGTGCAGGGAATGATCCCTACATTAAAAGGACCAGGATTAGTCAGTTTCAATAACTGATTAACCCTGGTTTTGTTTATTCTCACAAGAGACCCTCAAAGTAGCCCCTCACGACAGACCCTCAAACTAGACCCTCAAAATGATTGGCCCTCAAAAACTTTGAATACCCTATTTTTATACTTATTTTAGAGAATTGTGTGACGAAAAATAGTATCATATTATATGGAGGATTATGCGTATGTATTATGCCAGCTTTGGAATACTTGCGGTCATACTGCATTTAATAATAAATCAGGAAATACTTAGAAAAGGCGGTGCAACCTCAAAGGATAGCTCTTATTATAAATACAGGCTGTTCATTATTGCTATTTTGATTTTTTACATAGCGGATATTTTGTGGGGATTTCTTGAAGAATCAAAGATATTTATTGCAGCCTATATAGATACGGTTCTGTTCTTTTCCATGATGGCAGTATCAGTTCTTTTGTGGACCATTTTTGTGGCAGCATTTCTTGGAAGGAAAAATGTTGGAACTACTATTATGTTGGTGGCAGGATGGGGAATCTTTGGTTTTGTAATCCTTCTTCTGATCATAAATGTTTTCTATCCAGCCATTTTTATGTTTACCGAAGAAATGGAATATATTCCTGGATCAGGCAGGCATTTTTTGCTGGGAGCCCAGCTGATCCTGTATCTGGCGATCTCGCTTTATTCGCTGTTTGTTTCCAGAACAGTTCCCGGAAGTGCAAAAATACGCTATAGAGTAATAGGTCTTTCAGGAGCAGTAATGGCGCTGTTTATTGTTCTACAGGTCAGAGATGCTTTTGCACCTTTTTACACAATCGGTTGTCTTATTGCCAACTGTCTTGTTCATGTATTTGTTGAGGAGTACGAGAAGGAGAGACTTGTAAGGATATCTAAGCAGGCGACAGAGAATAAGATCACATTTTCACAGATTGCAGAGAGTCTGGCATCTCACTATGATGTAATTTATTATGTCAATCTACAGAATGATAAATATGTTGGATATACATCTGAAAATATCTATGGAGACCTGAAGATTGAGGAGTCAGGAGATGACTTTTTTATAGATGTAAGACAGGATGCTCCTCAGATTGTCCATCCTCAGGACTGCAAGATGATTGAGGATGCTCTGGATAAAGATGCTATACTGACAGCTCTTGAAGATAGGAAATATTATGTTTTGGAATATCGCCTTATTGTTGAGACAAAAGTGCAGTATACAAGATTAACTATAATGAAGACCAGTGAAGGCTCCCATCTGATCATCTGTGTGGAGAACATTGATGATGAAGTGAAAAGAGAGCGTGAAATTGCCCAGGCTATCAATACAGAAAAGGAGATGGCAAGACGCGATGAACTCACTGGTGTCAAAAACAAGAATGCCTTTACAGAACTTGAACTGTCTATTCAAAAGAACATTGATAATGGAGTGGATTATCTGCCCTTTGCTTTTGTTGTCTGCGACATAAATTATCTTAAGCATGTAAATGATACCGAGGGACACAAGGCTGGTGACGAACTCATTAAAAATTCAGCTAAACTGCTTTGTGATATCTTTTCTCACAGTCCGGTATTCAGGATAGGTGGAGACGAATTTGCCATATTCCTTAGCGGCAATGACTTTGCGATAAAAGAACAACTTATGGATAAGCTTCAAAGTCAGGTCCTTCTAAATCAACAAAGAAAAGATGGCCCTGTCATTGCAGCAGGAATCTCCGAGTTTAATATCGGATCCGACCACAGTGCAACGGCTGTCTTTGAGAGAGCTGATAGCCAGATGTATGAGAATAAGCGCATTTTGAAACAGCAACAATAGAGGAATTATTATGCTGGGGTTTGAAAAGTACAAGAAATCATCTGTCATTATAGCCACATTAGTTGGGACTGTGACGTTTATCATGCTGGCACTGTGCTGTATTTATTCAGCTGTCTATGGTGCAAATATGCATATCTCCACTGGTGGAGTGGTGATCATCACTTTTTTTATTTTGCCGTATCTTATCCTTGGTGGCCTTTATGGTTATCTGATATCTTTGATTGTCTTTTTTATTTCCTTTATCTGCGCACTGATCTTTAATACGTCTGATGCGTATAAGATGTCAATTTTCCTTGTGGCAACTTTGTCTTTTTCTCTGTTTGGTCAGTATTTCTGGTTTGCAACCAAAAAGAAAACCGCGATTGTTGCGCTTGTTACCTTGGTTGCAACTTCTTTTACAGAGCTTCTATGTATTTCTGTGATCGAGTCCAATGAATATGCTCTATATCAGATGAAGAATGTTGGTACGTACTTTGTTAGAGATGTATTGGTCATATTTATTGCTGCATTCCTGTTTCATATTTACTATACAAAAGCACCAGATTCCTGGAAGTATCCCTTTCCTATTGCAGTAGCATATACTGGTTATTACCAGAATGACAAAGAGCTTTCAAGACAACTGCGTAAAACAAAGGTAAGCTACAAGATCACAGCTATCATCATAGGGATGGAACTTCTTCTTGGTATATTTGTAGGAATATTCATGGTAGTTCTTTTCCCGGATATAAAGGATATGTTTGTTGCAGGAATAAATCCTCTAGCCAACTCTGGATCAGAGGTGAGCATAGAAGAAATGAGGCAGCATATCGAAAGGATGAATTACATCTTCAGTGGAAATGCCATAAGTTATGATATAAAAATGGTCCTTCTTATAATGTGCGTGGGTGTTCCCGTGGCAGCAATCGCGAATTTCTACACCAAAACTACCATTGGGGCACCTCTGGGAAATATGTCTGACTTCATGCTTGAATATGCACAGGCGGATGATGAGAAAAAGCTTGAAGTGGGACAGAAGGTAGATGATATCTGTATTAAGACCCATGACGAGATACAAGTGGTTCATGAGTCTATTCAGGCAACAGTACATGCCATAGAGGAATATATTGCTCATATAAACGAGGAGCACGAACTGGAAAAAGAGCTTGAGGTGGCTCAAAAGGCTTCTGAGGCAAAATCATCGTTTCTGTCGAATATGTCCCATGAGATCAGGACGCCTATAAATGCGGTTCTTGGTCTTAATGAGATGATCATAAGGGAAAGTCACGAAGAGCAGATATTGGAGTATGCAACTAGTGTTAAAAGCGCCGGCAATTCCCTTCTTGGTATAGTCAATGATATTTTGGATTTCTCCAAGATTGAAGCCGGTAAGATGGACATTTTGCCTGTGGAATATAATATCAGCTCAACTATCAATGATCTTTTAAACCTTGTGGCTGTAAAGGCTGAGGATAAGGGGCTTGCGCTGAATTTCAACATTGATGAGACTATTCCACAAAAGCTTATAGGCGATGAGGTAAGGATAAAACAGTGCGTGACCAATATCCTTACAAATGCTGTGAAGTACACGGAAAAGGGCAGCGTTGATCTTAATGTTTCCTGCAGAAAGGCTGATGAAGACAGTATTTATCTGAGGTTTGAAATTGTTGATACGGGAATTGGTATAAAGGAAGAGGACCTTGAAAAGCTCTATTCGCCTTTTGAGAGGATTGAAGAAATCCGCAACCGTTCTATTGAAGGCACCGGCCTTGGAATGAGTATTGTTAAAAAACTTTTGGCCCTTATGGACACAAGGCTTGAGGTTAAGAGCGTTTACGGTGAAGGCTCCAATTTTTCTTTTGAAGTAAAACAGCAGGTTGCAAGTTGGGAAGAACTTGGGGACTTCAGGGAGAGGTATAAGGAATTTCTGGGAAGTCAAAAGAAATATTCCGAGAGTTTTGTTGCGCCTGACGCTCTGATACTTATTGTAGATGATACGCCAATTAACCTGACGGTGGTAAAAGGTCTTTTAAAGAAGACTAAGATCCAGGTTGATACTGCTGAGAGCGGTTTTGAAACTCTGGAGCTGGTCAAGAAAAAGAGATATGACGCGATTTTCATAGACCATAGGATGCCTGAAATGGATGGCATACAGACTCTGAAAGCCCTTAAGGAAATGGAGGATAATCTTTCCAAGGATGCTCCATGTATAGCACTTACTGCCAATGCAGGAGCAGGGGCGAGAGAAGAGTATATCGCTGAAGGCTTTAATGATTATCTGTCGAAGCCGGTAAATGGAGAGCTTCTTGAACAGATGTTAATAGAGTATCTTCCGAAGGAAAAGGTTCTCGAGGTTGATACAGCGGTGCTTGCGGATGGCAATGGAGAGGAAACATCTGATAGTGCGCAGAAAGATGTTCTAAGGCTCCTTCAAGGGATTGATCTTCATGAAGCAGAAAAGAACTGTGGAAGCCGGGAAGTTCTTAAAAATGTGGTAAAAGAGTTTTTGACTACAATTGATACTAAGGCTGAGCAGATAGAAGGTTTTGTTTCGGAGGGAGACTGGCGCAACTATACAGTGACGGTGCATGCCCTTAAGAGCAGCGCAAGGCTCATCGGAGCTATGGAACTGTCAGGAATGGCTGCTCATCTTGAGGACTGTGGCAATAAGGAAGACGAAAAGGAAATACGTGAAAAGACACCGGAACTCCTGGAACTCTTTAGAAGCTATAATGAAAAGCTCTCGGCAATAAATGGTAATGTGAGCGAAGATGAGCTTCCGGAAATAGGACCTGACGAGCTGGAGAGCGCTTTTGGCGATATGAAAGAGCTTCTTGAGGCTTACGATTTTGATACTGCAGATGGAATCATGGAGATGCTGTCTGACTATAGGATCCCTGAAGAATATAAAGAGAAATATGAAAAGGTAAAAACCCTGATGTCTGCAGTAGACAGGGATGAACTGTTAAAGATACTTTGAAATGCATGCGAGGACGAAGATGGATAAGAGAGTACTTCTTATAGGCGGCGGAAAAAGCTTTATGGTCACATCGATAGCCAAAGAACTGAAAGAACAGGGCTTTGAAGTGGTTCAGGCTTCTCCTGATGTAACTGAGATAGAACATATCGAGAACAGACCAAATGTCTATCTTATCTATGTGGACGATGTTGATGAGATGATGGAGTTTTTCGTGTATCTTAGAGACAAGTCCGTGGAGACGGATATTTCCATCAGCGTCATAGGTTCTCCCGACGAGATAGAAAAGATCTATACAAAGACTTCCAAGGACAAGATAGCTGCGGCCTTTGAGCGCCCTGTTAATGTGAAAGAGCTTGGCAGAGCAATGCTAAAGGTCGTTGAAGCTGAGGAAGTAAGACTCCAGAAAAAGAGAATTCTTGTGGTTGATGATGATGGAACAATGCTCCGGACCATAAAAGAGTGGCTCTCTGCAAAATACCAGGTATTCATGGTCAACTCCGGAATGGCTGCCATAACCTTTTTGGCCAAAAACGAAGTAGACCTTATTCTCCTTGATTACGAAATGCCCGTAACCACCGGCCCCAAAGTCCTTGAAATGCTCAGAAGTGAGCCTGCCACCAGTGACATCCCCGTAATGTTCCTCACCGTAAAGAGCGACAAAGAGAGCGTCATGCAGGTGTTATCCTTAAAGCCTGAGAAATATCTTTTAAAGACCATGCCCCCGACAGAGCTTATCGCCAACATCGATGAATTCTTCGAAAACCAGAAGATCAAGAAATACATGTGACAAATTTCGGACATCGCTACTGATAGAATCGGGATATCAAAATGGTTGAGAGTAATGTTTAAATCAATACCGCTTTAATGATTATAACTAACCCCAGATACTATTCATGTATCCTCCTCCTAGTATAGTAATGATGTAGTCATTAAGGACTACAGTTAATAGTTTCTATTTCCAAATCTAAGTAATGATTGAAGGGAGGATTCCCCTCTCATCAGATATCATCAAGGAGCTTAACT
>NZ_JAGAYD010000153.1 GCF_017940685.1 Butyrivibrio sp.
CAGTTGACAAATTTCCAAGGCGACTTTATAGATTGCAACTGTTATTTTTCGTAATCTGAGATCACAAAATCAAACAAAAGAGATCTCGAAACAAAAAACGAAAATAGCGGAGGAAAACAAAATGATACTTGCTGACAAAATTATTAACGAGAGAAAAAAACTTGGACTTTCACAGGAAGACCTTGCAGATAGACTTGATGTTTCAAGACAGTCTGTTTCTAAATGGGAGAGCGCACAGTCAACACCAGATCTTGGAAGGATACTTAAGATGTCAGAGATTTTTGGCGTCAGCACTGATTACCTTCTTAAAGATGAGATTGAAGAAACTCATGTTACCGGAGAACTTATTGAGGACAGCGCAGCATCTGCTGGCGGAAGTCGCAGATATGTAAGTCTTGAGGAAGCATCTGATTTTCTAAATAAAGTAGAAAAAACTACTCCTTTAACAGCATGTGGCGTTTCAATGTGCATCCTTTCACCTGTGGTACTTATTGCCATGGCAGGCTTTTCTGCTTTAGGTTTTGTTCCGGAAGCTGTTGCAGCAGGTGTTGGTCTTATCACACTTTTTATTTTAATTGCTGTGGCTGTATTCATATTCATAATGAATGACAGATATCTTAAGCCTTATGAGTTCCTGGAGACAGATGCGATAGACACAGCCTACGGCGTAGATGGCATGGTAAAAGAGAAAAAGGCGGCTTTTGAAAGAAAGCATACGTTATTTATTGCTCTTGGTGTGGTTTTGTGCATACTTTCAAGCCTGCCGCTTATTATTGGAAGTCTCATCGCCACAACCCAGAAACAGGAGAACATTATTCCTTTACTTGTATCTGTTCTTCTCATAATTGTAGCTACAGGTGTTAACCTCATCATCAGAGCTGGTGGCATTATGGAGTCCTACAACAAGCTCCTTCAGGAAGGGGATTACAATTCAGAGGGTAAAAAGGCAAGCAAAGCCGTAGGAAAGATCGCCAGCATCTACTGGCCTGTAGTTGTTGCGGGATACCTTGCATGGAGCTTCATTACCATGCAGTGGGAGATGACATGGATAGTATGGCCTGTTGCAGCTGTTCTTTTCGGAGCAGTGGCAGGAATCACCAGGGCTTCCATGAAATAATAATATAAAAATATTGTTGACATGAGTTTTTAGATGTGTTATTGTACTTGAGTATTTGAAAACCAAGCAGAGTATCCACTCTCACCCTGCGGCACAGCCAGTAGCGGTTAATATCTTTTCAGATCCAGTGCTAAAAGCTCGGATCATGACTATGATTTTTTAGTGGATACATTTGCGGATGTATCCACTTTTTTTCAGGAGGATAAAACCATTAGCGAGTTATTTATTAACGATCAGATCAGAGCTAAAGAGGTCCGCGTGATTGGAGTTGACGGCGAGCAGCTGGGTGTTATGTCACTTAGCGATGCCAAGAAGATCGCAGAGGACGAGGGTGTTGATCTTGTAATGATCGCCCCAACTGCCAAGCCACCTGTTTGTAGGGTTGTAGACTATGGCAAGTTCAAGTATGAGCAGCTCCGCAAGGAGAAAGAGGCTCGTAAGAAACAGAAGACTGTCGAGATCAAGGAGATCAGACTTTCCCCTAACATTGACACCAACGATCTTAATACTAAGGTCAATGCTGCCAAGAAGTTCCTTGAAAAAGGAAATAGGGTTAAGATCACACTTCGTTTCAGAGGCCGTGAGATGGCTCATATGGGAGCAAGCGTTCACATCCTTACAGATTTTGCTGAGGCTCTTTCAGACGTTGCAGTTATTGAGAAACAGCCTAAGGTTGAGGGACGTAGTATGACAATGTTCCTTACTGAGAAAAAGAATTAATAAAATATTTTTTGCAAAGATATAGGAGGATTTAGTTATGCAGCAAAAGATGAAAACAAAGAGAGCCGCTGCCAAGAGATTCAAGGTAACTGGCACAGGCAAGCTCATGAGAAACAAAGCGTACAAGCGCCACATCTTAACAAAGAAGTCCACAAAGAGAAAGAGAAATCTTCGTCACGCAGGACTTGTTGACGCTACAAATGTAAAGACAATGAAGCAGATCCTTCCTTACGCATAAGTATACACTGTAGCGAAGAGAAGATTTTTGGATTAGTAATAGGAGGAATATTAAGATGGCAAGAGTTAAAGGCGCATTAAATGCCAAGAAGAAGCACAATAGAGTATTAAAGCTCGCTAAGGGCTATAGAGGAGCTAGATCAAAGCAGTACAGAGTTGCTAAGCAGTCAGTTATGAGAGCACTCACATCTGCATTCGCTGGACGTAAGCAGAAGAAGAGAGATATGAGATCTCTTTGGATCACACGTATCAACGCAGCAGCTCGTATCAACGGTCTTTCATACAGCAACATGATGCATGGTCTTAAGCTTGCAGGCGTAGACATCAACAGAAAGATGCTTGCAGAGATGGCTGTAAATGATCCTGATGGATTCAAGACACTTGCAGAGCTTGCAAAAGAGAAGATCGCATAAATTAAAAAATGGAAACTATTGGTTGTCATAATAGTTTTTTGATAGTAAAATTAAGGGGACTCAGTGTACTGAGTCCCCTGTTTTTATGGGATTTTTTAGATAATCTGGAGGTGCCAAAATGGCTTTTGAAAATTTACAACCCAAAGAGGTTTTTCATTTTTTTGAAGAGATATGCAATATCCCGCACGGTTCAGGAAATCTGCAGAAGATCAGTGATTACCTGGTAAAATTTGCCATGGAGAGAAATCTTGAGTTTATCCAGGACGGAGAACTCAACGTCATCATCAAGGCTCCTGCAAGCCCGGGATATGAGGACAGAGAGCCTGTGATCCTTCAGGGACATATGGATATGGTAGCTGTTAAGGAAGACAGCTCAGATATAAATATGCTTACTGACGGTCTTAGGGTCAAAACAGACGGAGAGTATGTCTGGGCTGAAGGAACAAGCCTTGGAGGCGACGATGGTATTGCAGTTGCTTACTGCCTTGCACTTTTGGATTCCAAGGATATTCCTCATCCACCACTTGAGGTTGTGATCACAACCAACGAAGAAACAGGAATGTTTGGCGCTACAGCCATCGACCTTAGCAGCCTTGCGGGCAAAAAGCTCATTAACATCGATAACGAAGAAGAGGGCGCATTTATTGTAAGCTGCGCAGGTGGAGCAAGAGTATACTCAGAGCTTTCTGTAAAGAGGGTAGCTTCTGCCGGAAAGCGCCTTAAGGTAGAGGTATCTGGCCTTCTTGGCGGACACTCAGGAGAGATGATCATTAAGGGCAGAGGAAACGCCAATATCATCCTATCAAGAACTCTTTTAGAGGCCCTTGACAGCGCAGAGTTTAATCTTGAAACAATAGGCGGAGGCGTAGCAGACAACGCTATTCCAAACGTATCATCTGCTATCGTATCCCTTGATCCTTCTAAGACAGAGGCATTTAAGGCTTCAGTTTCAAAGAGCCTTGAAGATATTAAGGGCGAGCTTGAAGTTAAGGACCCTGATGTAAACATCACAGTAAAAGAGCTTGAGGATGGTAATGAAGCTGTTATAAGCCCTGAGGATACTAAAAAAGCTCTTTCTCTTATATGCGTAATGCCAGATGGTGTTCAGGCAATGAGCTCCAGTGTAGAGGGCCTTGTGGAGACATCCTTAAACCTTGGAATCCTTAAGACTTCAGAGGATATGGTGACAATTGAGCAGTCAGTAAGAAGCTCGGTTTCATCCTCCAAGGATTTCCTTATTAGAAAAATAAGGACTATTTCTGAGGGCTACGGCGCCAAGGTTAAGGTCAGTGGTTCATATCCCGGATGGAAGTACAGACAGAAGTCAGAGCTTAGAGACCACATGGTTTCAGTTTACAAGGAGATGTACGGCGTTGAGCCAAAAGTCCTTGCAATCCACGCAGGTCTTGAGTGCGGAATTTTAAGTGAAAAGATAGAGGGACTTGACTGCATTTCAATCGGTCCTGATATGCAGGATATTCATTCAACAAAAGAAAAATTATCGGTAAGATCGGCATCAAATGTTTGGGATTATTTAAAGGCAGTGCTTAAGTAAGCGCTTAGGGGGTTATCATGGAAAAATTACGTCAGAGCATTATGGAGTCAGTTATCAACCAGTTCAACCAGAAGGGAATGAAGTTCACCATGGACGACATTTCCAAGGAGCTCCATATCAGCAAAAAGACCATCTACAAGGAATTTGATGACAAGGACGAGCTTTTCTTTGCCACAGTCGACTATGGTTTTACTGCCATCAAGCAAAAAGAGGCAGAGATATTAAACGATGACTCTTTGGACATCGTTGAAAAGCTCTCAAGAGTCATAGTTTGCCTTCCTGACAGCTACAGAAACATTGATTTTAGAATGGCTTATCAGTTAAAGGACAAATATCCCACAGTGTATCAGAAATTATCTTCAAGGATAGAGAGCGACTGGGAGGAGACTGAAAAGCTCCTTAAGCAGGCCATGGAAGAGGGAAAGCTTCGCAAGATGCCTATTCCTGTAGTAAAGCTCATAATTGAGGGTGCTATTGAGAAGTTCCTTGGTTCAGAAGAACTCTCCAAGACAAGCGTTAGCTACGAGGAAGCCTTAAATGGTATGATCGACATCATTATCAATGGACTTAGAGTCTAAGGTTTAAATCCGGAGGGGAAAATGATATACGCAGACGGTAAAGTATTTCTTTTACAGACAAAAAACACATCCTATATGTTCAGAGCCATTGAGACAGGTCATTTGGAGCACCTTCACTATGGCGGATCTCTTATATCTGGAGAAAAATACGACAGATTAAAGGATGAGATTGACTGGCCAGGAGCAGACAAGGAAGAGATTCAAAAAATAGCAATTGCTATCGCTCCAAAGCACTATTTTGGCGGCGGAAACATGAATGGCTTCAGCGATGATTTCAGGAATGTCAGTCTTGAAATGTACGGGCTTGAGGCTCCAACCTTTGGTAAGGGCGACATCAGAGAGCCCTTTCTTGAAGTGACCTATGGAAATGGCTCAACCACCGCTAATTTCCTTTACTATGACTATGAGGTGAGAAAGGGCAAAAGAAATCTAAACACCCTTCCATCTTCCTATGACGCTGAGGGAGGCTGCGAGCAGCTGGTTTTAAAGCTTGCTGACAAGGAGTACAGCGCAAGACTTGAGCTTGTGTATTCTGTTTTCCCAGACTGCGACATTATCACAAGAAGTGCAGCCCTTTATAACGACAACGACAGCGCGCTTACTATTGACAGACTTCTTAGCACCTGCGTTGATCTCTATGACACAGGCTATAAGTTCACATCCTTCCATGGAAGATGGGCCTATGAGATGGGCAGATTTGATTCTATTGTAGATGGTGGCAAGGCTGTTTCAGAGGAGCTTGCTGCAGGAGAGTCAGGATCACGCTCCAATCCATTTGTGATGGTATCAAGACCTGAAACCACCGATGATTACGGCGAAGCATATGGCTTTAACCTTATCTACAGTGGCAATCACTATGAGGCTCTTTCTTCCAATGCAGCCAGCATAAGCCGCTTTGTGTCAGGAATACAGCCTGTTGGCTTTAGCTGGAAGCTTGAAAAGGGTGAGAGCTTTGAAGCACCGGAAGCTGTAATGACATATTCTGATGAGGGCTACAATGGCCTTTCCGGAAACATGCACAGATTTGTAAGAAAGCACATAGTAAGAGGCTATTGGCGCGACAAGGAGCGCCCTGTCCTTATAAACAGCTGGGAGGCCAATTACTTTAACTTTACGCAAGGGTCTCTTCTTAGCCTTGCCAAAGAGGCAAAGAAGTGCGGAATTGAGCTGTTTGTCATGGACGATGGCTGGTTTGGACAGCGAAATGACGACCACAGGTCCCTTGGAGACTGGTATGAGAACAAGAAAAAGCTTCCAGGAGGCATAAAAGAGCTTGCTCAGAAGATGAACGATCTTGGCATGGAGCTTGGCGTATGGGTAGAGCCTGAGATGGTGAACAAGGACAGTGACCTTTACAGGTCCCATCCAGACTGGGCTGTGCAGGTTCCAGGTCAGAGCCACTCTGAAGGCCGCAACCAGATGAACCTGGATCTTACCAGGAAAGAGGTTCAGGACTATATAATCGAGGCCATGAAAAAGGTCTTTTCCGCAGGTAATGTATCCTACGTTAAGTGGGATATGAACAGGATATTCTCTGACAGATTCTCAACCTCCCTGTCACCTGACAGGCAGGGCGAGTTCCAGCACAGATATTACATTGGGCTTTACAGGGTATTAAAAGAGCTGACAGATGCCTTCCCTAAGATCCTCTTTGAGGGCTGCTCAGCTGGCGGAAACCGCTTTGACCTTGGAATGCTTTCCTACTTCCCACAGATCTGGGGAAGTGATGATACAGACTTCTTCTGTAGGCTTGATATCCAGAGGGGATACAGCTACGGATATCCTGCAAGTACGGTAGGTGCCCACGTTTCAGCGGTTCCTAATCATCAGACACTTATGAATAGTCCCCTGGAGTCAAGGTTTGAACTGGCGGCAGCTGGATGCTTTGGCTATGAGCTCAATCTCTGCGACATGCACGATGCTGATAAAAAGCTCATCAAGGATCAGGTTGAGTTTTACAAGAAGTACAGAGATGTTTTCCAGTTTGGAGATTATTACAGACTCCCTGACTCTGGCTTTATGATCGTGTCACGGGATAAACAGAGGGCTGTGGCTTTTGCAGTTGAGAGAAACGCCACACCTAACAATGACTACAAGTGCATAAGAACTAAGGGGCTTTTGGACGACGCCCTTTACTCAGTATGGAACAGGGCAGTTCCCTATAGCATCAAGGATATGGGAACACTTATCAATAACGTGGCTCCTGTCCATATCAAGCAGGATGGACTTCTGCACAACGTGATCAGCATATTTAAGGATATAAAGAGTGAAGAGCAAAAAGACACAATTTCTGGAGCAGCCTTAAGGACAAGAGGCCTTTCACTTAATGCTTCCTTCTCTGGAACTGGCCACAACGACGAAACCAGGATCATGAGA
>NZ_JAGAYD010000154.1 GCF_017940685.1 Butyrivibrio sp.
ATGAACTTGTTTAGTGGCGGCAGCTATCCGCCTAATAATTTAGCGCTTACGAATTGACTTTTCCAACAAGCAAGTGGTGCTATTGCATAAACAGGTGGTGCTCAATTGCGAACGGGCTGCGCTCGCAGCCCGAAATATTCAATCAGGTATGGTGAGAAATACCACATGGTGATTGGAAATAAAAGTAATGATATCAGCAAGGTTGTTTTTCTTATTCTTTGTCGCATAACTGTAATCTCCTTATTTACATATAACGATATATCTTTATGATATATCTGTTTGATATATTAAATCCATTGCCATATTGTGTCAACAAAGAAAAACAGGCCCAAATTTCACTTATTTGGACCTGTTTTGCACTGATTTTATTTAATATGTATTTCATTTACACCTTATTGTTTCATCGTTTCGTTCTACTTTTCTCTCTGCTCAGCCGGATCCTGCATCCTGATCACCTTGGCAGGTACGCCTCCGACTACTGCATAGTCAGGTACATCCTTGGTAACTACAGCACCAGCAGCTACAACAGCGTACTCTCCGATGGTCACTCCCGGGCAAATGGTCACGTTCATTCCGATCCAGGCATTCTTTTTCACAGTTACTTTCCCATAGGTATAGATTGCATGACGCTGGTTCATATCATGATTGATGGTTGCGATACGGAGCCCGGGTGCTGCCATAGAGCCATCTTCGAATTCAATACCACCTGATGCGGACAGTATCGCTGAATGGTTGATGAAAACGCCTTTGCCAAATTTTACCTTGTTCCCGAAATCACAGATGAAAGGTGTCAGGATCCTCACATCATCAAGCTTTCTTCCAAAGAGTTCTTCCAGATCCTCCACATAGGTAGGATCATCCGGCATCTTTGCATTTGCTCTGGCACAAAGAACTCTTGCCCTCATCATCTCATCGACCGCTTCCTTGAAGTAAGGCTCCCTAACATCTGTGGGGCCACCTTGTTCCATCAGATCAAATACATATCCCTTTTCGTAATCCATCTCTTTCACCTGTCCTCTCTGCTCAGATCAGCCCGTTTGCTGCAAACCATTTCTTTACTGCTTCCTTGGAATCAGCTGCCTTAGAGCCTGTGATCGCAAGACCACTCTTTACTGCTGCTCCTTTGGCAGACTTCATAATATCGCTCTCACTGGATCCCATCCCGCTTCCTTCGTTGGTGCAGAAAGGAAGAATATTTTTTCCTGAGAAATCATATCTTTCAAGGAAAGTTGCGACCGCCATGGGGAAGGTCCCCCAGTAGTTCGGGTATCCAAGAAC
Source organism: Butyrivibrio sp. (assembly GCF_017940685.1). Taxonomy (GTDB): domain Bacteria; phylum Bacillota; class Clostridia; order Lachnospirales; family Lachnospiraceae; genus Butyrivibrio. Next base: position 1,279 of record NZ_JAGAYD010000154.1, read on the forward strand.
GATGGTATCGTACTCATCGATACTGTCTAAGTAACCTGTAAGCTCGGGTCTTGCATTATTCTGCTTGTCCTTCTTCGCTTTATCGATGCAGGTCATGTATACAGGTGAATAAGGATCCTTCATCTCGATCTTAAAGGTATCCGCACCTGTCAGTTCCTTCATGATTCCTGCCACAATCTCAGTATTTCCTACCTTTACATATCTCATAGCTCCGCCGAAGTAGTTCTCATCCGCTCTTGAAAAAAATGCTATCAGTGTCTTGCCCATTTTAAGTCCCTCCACTTACATTTACTGTTGTATGTTTGTTCACCTGTTTTGTTTTCTTTTGTTGTTTACATTTTCTCATCCATGTCGTAATATGTCCAATAGAAAGATTAGATATTCTATTTAATTTTTAAATATCTATCCAAAGGAGAAATCCATCATGACAACAAAACAGATCGATTACTGTATTGAACTGGCCCGCACCCAGAGCTTTTCCAGAGGTTCAGAGAACTTATTTGTCAGCCAGCCCACTTTTTCATATCAGATAAAGCTACTTGAAGATGAGGTTGGTTTTGCCATCTTTGAACGAAACGGCAAAGGCGCAACCCTTACCCCGGCAGGAGCCCAATTCGTGACATATCTGACCAATATGCGCGAGGAAATGAAACGCGCCATTGAGCAGGGGCAGAATTTCAGTGCCAAATACAAGGACAACATTACCATCAGCCTTATGGTCCGCCAGGCTCTGTATTTCCTTCCGGAAGCGATCCAAATCTTTGAAAAAAGTGGATCAGGAGTCCAGATTACTCCGCTGTTCCAATATGATAATGGTCTGGATTCCTTTCTTAAAAATGAATCCGACATCTTTTTTGCCCTTAAAGAACAAACAAAACAGCTCGCAGGAGTCAACGTCCACGAGCTGTTTGACAGTCATATATATTTAATTGCCAAAAAGGAAGATCCACTTGCCAAAAAGAATCTTATCACCGATGAGGATATCTACGGGCGAACTCTTATGGTTGGAGGCGGTTCGCCGTCGCTGCTAAGGAGCATACAGGCTAAACTTATATCCTCCGGTAAAATTGAGTACTTTAACAGTCCCGATCACGACACAACTCTTACAAATGTAGCTGCAGGTAAAGGGATCTGTCTGGCACCCGGTTTTCTGAATGATCACAGTGGTCAGTTTGCCTGGATCCCATACGATTGCAAAGACACCTTTCACTGTGTCCTTGTCACGCACAGGCATGATACCAGAGAATGCCTCATGGCTTTTGTAAAGACACTTCAGAAACTATACAAGGACGCTGTAGCCTTTCCATTATGAATGAACTACCAACCCAACCACAGCTGCCAAGCATATAAGGCCAATGGGTGATATTCCTTTTTTTAAAACTTTACGCGAGCCAAAATAAATCAATGCCAGGACGCTGGTAATGAAAACTGCTGTAGAATCTACGCTGCTTTTCGCCATTATATAGCAATTGCCAAGGATCATATATACACCTGTTGCCAGAATTACACCGATCACACAAGGCTTAAGCCCACCCAGAGCCGCCTGCAAGTATGGGTTCTTAATAAGGCTCTTCGAAAACACCATGATAAAAAGAATGATGAAAAATGCAGGAAGTATTACCGCCGTCGTGGCAATCACCGCCCCAAGCAGACCTCCCTTATTGCTGCCCACGTAAGTGGCAAGATTCACCATAATAGGCCCCGGCGTACTCTCACTGACCGCTATCATGTAAGACAGCATCTCATCATCCATCCATTCGTGCGCCAGCACCACATCTCTGATAAGCGGTATCGCTGCATACGCTCCGCCAAAAGAAAACAGTCCGACTTCAAGAAATCCTATCAAAAGATCTAAGAATATCATACCTTTTCCTCCTTTCTGCGTGATTTTTCCGCAAGAAAGAAGGCTACGCTGACCAGTGCCGCCGTAAGCATTACCACTATCGACGATAAATGTAGCTTCAGCACGTTAATAAGCATTATCACAACAAAAGAAGCCAAAAGAATACATATCTGCAACGGTTTCTTTTCCATCTTCCTGATCATCCTGATCGCCGCATCAAGAATCAATATGCCAACCGCAATCTTGATTCCCTGAAATGCGTGGGCTATCCATGTAATCTCTAAGAATCCTTCCAAAAACATGGATATGACAAAAATAATAACAAACGAAGGTATCGTCACTCCAAGAGTTGCAAGAATAGCACCAGGAAGCTTACCTTTCTTGTAGCCAACGTACGTAGCGCAGTTAATTGCTACCGGTCCGGGAGTGGATTCGGCAATCACTGTTATATTCATCATTTCGTCATGTGTAATCCAGTTTTTCTTTTCAACGCAGATATTCTCAATGATCGAGAGCATTGCGTACCCTCCACCGAAGGTAAATAAACCTATCTTTGCAAAGGTCAGAAATAGTTCAATAAATATGGGCATGTCGGGCATTTCCTTCTTATTTTCGAATGAATCGGTGATCCGCTTTATATTCGTCACTGACAAAACGTTCTATGGTCATATGAAGATCATACTTCTCGCGAAGCTCAGCTAGCTGTTTCATCATGGGTGATGCGTGATGCGCATCTATAGCTGCCTGATCAGTCCAGGAATCAATAAGTAACACAGTTTCAGGATCACCAATAGGTTGAAAATACTCATAGCGAAGATTTCCTTGTTCCGCACGAATAGCATCTGCGATACCTGATGATTCCATCTCATCCGCAAACGCACGTGCACTGCCTTTTTCTCCTTTGTAATACAGATTTACAGTTATCATATATTCTCCTCCATGCCTCTTTGGGTAGTGTCAAATCTGACACCCCTTTTTTGTTACTAAATCCTTTATTTTCGGGAGGTTTAAATAAAAAGAGCATTGACCTCCCTTTTTGGTATAATGTCTATCGCCAAACAGACTAAAAAAAAGGAACCAATGC
>NZ_JAGAYD010000155.1 GCF_017940685.1 Butyrivibrio sp.
CGTGTGCGGTCGAGTATGCGTAATCGAGAAAAAACTGCAGGAGCGTTTAAGAAAAGTTTCGTTTGTGGATAGCGAAAAACCGGAAATAATAGTAAAGCCGGGGCAGGGAGCCCCTACTCACCGTGAGCAGAACCTAAGGGGACTTCCGAAGGCTCATGAAAAAAGCGGCTCCCTCAAACGGAAAAAAGTCTGAACATATTGTGCGGATGACGCCACGGGCTTAAGCAGGGCCAGGCATCGCTGGTGGGGCGAAAGGTCTGTGGCACGGGCCAATGGGTGGGCTACCGTAGTGGTAGGCCCCTGAGCCCAAGGTGACAACGCAGCCGCCCGTGTCATGTTAATTCGCTTTAGGGCTTGCTACAAGCTCCCCGTTTTCCACATCGAACAGGATGGTGTTGTGAGGCTTTACCTTGTCCTCAAGGATGAGTCTTGCTGACAGGGTCTCAACGTACTTTTGTACGAATCTCTTAAGTGGTCTTGCGCCGTAGATCGGGTCGTAGGCGTTGTCGACTACGTACTGTCTTGCAGCGTCTGAAAGTTCAACGTTTATCTCTCTGTCGGAAAGTCTCTTGTTAAGATCAGCTACTATAAGGTTAATAATATTTCCAATGTTGTCCTTGGTGAGAGGTCTGAACATGATGATCTCATCAAGACGGTTTAGGAACTCTGGTCTAAAGTGGGCACGAAGGTCATCCATTGTGCTATTTTCAGCATCCTCGCTTATAGTTCCATCGTCCCTAATGCCATCAAGCAGGTACTGAGCACCGATGTTTGAAGTCATGATAAGAATGGTATTCTTAAAGTCCACAGTTCTTCCCTGGGAGTCCGTAACACGGCCGTCGTCCAGGATCTGCAAAAGCACGTTAAATACGTCAGGGTGTGCTTTTTCAATCTCATCGAAAAGAACTACCGCATAAGGTTTACGTCTTACAGCCTCTGTAAGCTGACCACCTTCCTCATATCCAACATATCCGGGAGGTGCTCCTATGAGCCTTGACACGCTGAACTTTTCCATGTACTCACTCATGTCAATCCTGACCATGTTGTTCTCATCATCAAACAGGGCCTGAGCAAGGCTCTTTGCAAGTTCTGTCTTACCTACACCAGTTGGACCAAGGAACAGGAAGGAACCGATAGGCTTACTTGGATCCTTGATGCCGGCCTTGGATCTCATGATAGCTTCAGAAACCTTGGTTACTGCATCGTCCTGACCGATGACTCTTTGGTGGAGCTCATCAGCAAGATGCAGGGTTTTATTTCTTTCGCTCTCAGTGAGCTTATTTACAGGAATGCCTGTCCATCTGCTGATGATGCCGGCAATTTCCTCATCTGAAACTCTTTCATGGACCAGAGTAGTATCTTTTTCGCCGGCTCTTACCTGCTCTTCAGCCTCTTCAAGCTGCTTCTTGAGGGCAGGGAGTTTGCCGTACTGAAGCTCTCCGGCCTTCTCATAGTCGCCATTTCTCTGGGCAATTGCAATCTCAGAGTTGATGGTATCTATCTGCTCACGCATGGCAGCAAGCTTATCAACTGCCTGCTTTTCATTGGTCCACTGCGCCTTCATGGAGTCAAACTGTTCCTGAAGCTCAGCAAGCTCTTTTTGCAAGTTAGAAAGACGCTCCTTGCTGAGGGAATCGTCCTCCTTCTTAAGAGCTGTCTCCTCGATCTGCATCTGCATGATCTTGCGGTTCATCTCATCAAGCTCAGCTGGCATTGAATCCATCTCTGTCTTAATGAGAGCACAGGCTTCATCCACCAGGTCGATAGCTTTGTCAGGAAGGAACCTGTCAGAAATATATCTGTTTGAAAGAACTGCAGCGCTTACAAGGGCTGAGTCCATGATCTTAACGCCATGGAATACCTCATACCTCTCCTTGAGGCCACGAAGGATACTGATGGTGTCCTCAACTGTGGGCTCCTCCACCATTACAGGCTGGAAACGTCTCTCAAGAGCTGCGTCCTTTTCAATGTACTGTCTGTACTCGTTAAGTGTAGTTGCTCCGATGCAGTGAAGCTCGCCCCTTGCGAGCATAGGCTTTAGCATATTGCCGGCATCCATTGCGCCGTCAGTCTTGCCAGCTCCAACAATAAGGTGAAGCTCATCTATAAAAAGAATGATCTCGCCGTCAGACTCTTTTACGTCCTCCAAAACAGCCTTTAATCTTTCCTCAAACTCTCCTCTGTACTTGGCTCCGGCAACCAGCGCACCCATATCAAGAGAAAAGATCTTTTTATCCTTGAGGGCAGATGGCACATCGCCGCTGGCTATCCTCTGGGCAAGGGCCTCTACAACTGCAGTCTTACCAACACCAGGTTCACCGATAAGAACCGGGTTATTCTTGGTCTTACGGGAAAGGATCCTTATTACGTTCCTGATCTCTGTATCTCTTCCGATGACAGGGTCAAGTTTTTGCCTCTTGGCCTTTTCAACCAGCTCAGTTCCGTACTTGTTGAGGGTATCGTAGGTGGCCTCAGGGTTATCTGTTGTCACATTCCTGTTGCCACGGACCTCAGACAGAACCTGAAGAAATCTGTTCCTGTCGATACCAAACTCCTGAAG
>NZ_JAGAYD010000156.1 GCF_017940685.1 Butyrivibrio sp.
AGCCCTGAGTTGGTGCTCCGCCCTGACCACTTTCTATCATCATATTTATGGCCTCCATTGCAACCTCATAAATGCCTGCCATGTCCTTGGCGCCTTCATCGTCTTTTTCTGCAAGCTTTCTGTACTGAACTGTAAAGTACTGCCTTGCCTGCTCTATTGTAGTCTTATTGATCATGTGACCATTGGTAAAGATCGTGCCACTATCTGAATTATATTTTGTAGCATCATACTGATTTTTCTGGGCTTCCCCTCCAACACCCATGGATTTTGCAAGTGAATGGATAAGATCTTCTCTTCCGACTGTCATCTGATAACCTCCCAATAGTTATTTATTCCATGAATTTCTTTGCTTTTTGTTTCTCGAAGAATTCGTCTATGTTCGCTATTAGCTCCGCTGGTGGCATTGTTTTCAAAAGATATTTCTCAGGCTTAAGTGAAACCACCTTCATAACGCTTTCCTTGTCGCTCTTGACTGTGAGGAACATAACAGGGATCCCGCTTGTTGAAGGTTCGCTTCGCAGCATTTCAAGAACCTGCGGTCCTGTTGTAACCGGCATCTCATAGTCAAGAAGGATAAGATCAACTTCGTTTTTTGCAAGGAACGTTATGGCTGCCATTCCGGAATTTACCATAAATACCTGATACTTTTCTGATAGCCAGCTCTTTATAGTCCTTAGCATTGTGCCATCGTCATCAACAACAAGGATCCTCTTTTTCTGAAGGCGAAGGTCTTCTTTTTCAACCACCTCTATCATCTTCTGACCAAGCTCTTTTACATTAACAGGCCTTTCAAAGATTGCGGCTATCTTGTCCCTGTGGGCAGAGCCGTAGATCTTTTCCATCTCATCATGAGATCCTATAACGCTGATGGACAAGTCATCCTCAACTGTCCGATCCCTGAGGTACACAAACAGTTCCATCATATCCTCTATGTCATCTACATAGATAAGATAGACAGATGGCTTATTTTCGATCCTCTCGATTTCTGTTACGTCAGGCTGAGCTGTTATAACTTCAAAGCCTTTGCTTTTTAGTTCATTGGCTATAGAGGTGACCATAAAGCTCTTTCCACCGCCTATTAGCAGAACCCTTTTATCCATACGTTAAGTCTCCTTTATCTGCTCATAACAGCTCTAAAAGCGCGTCTCTGTCCACTGCCGCCATAAGCTCTTTTACCTTAAGGAACTTCTCTTTCTTGCTATCAGGGATCTTGTAAGTATCTAACATATCCATGATACCATCTGCCGTGTCAAAATCATATGCCTCAAGCAGCTCTTTCATGTCAGAAAATGCACTTTCAAGTTCGTCATCAGAAATAAGTTCCTTGTCATCATCTGATGTTTCATCTTCATTTGCTGCAGAAAGCTTGTCTTTGTAGCTTCTGTAAAGTGCCAAAAGTTCCGGTGTTTTTGCAGCTATCTCTTCAGCATTCTCATCATTGCCACACTTCTCTAAATATGCAGCATCCTTGGAAAGCTTTGTTGCTCCCACAAGTCTTGCTGAGCTCTTAAGAGCATGGACTGCAACTGTATAGTTCCTAAAGTCCTTATCATTTGCAAAGCTTTCAATGTCGCCGGATTTCTTGTCTATGGATATGAGGAACTCTTTTACCACGTCCATCAGTATCTCACGGCTTCCGCAGTTTGTAAGTGCCTCGTTAAGGTCCACACCCTGTAGCCTTCCAAGAAAATCTCCTTCGCCCTGCTCATCCTTAGAAAGCTCAGGCTTATTATCGTCTTCCATTGACGCATTTGACTCTGATGCTACACGAACCTTACCCTCAGGCAGATACTCCATAAGCATCCTCTCAAGCACTTTTCCGTCAACAGGCTTTGAAAGATAATCATCAAACCCTGCAGCAATGTACTCATCCCTGGCGCCAGATCCTGCGTTGGCAGTAAGCGCTATGCAGGGAGTGTCAGTATTAAGGTTGCCCTCAAGCTCTTTCATTGCAGCAAGGGTCTCAAGGCCGTCCATCTCAGGCATGCGATGATCGATGAATATACAGTCGTATTTCTTTTTAGTAACTTTTGAAAGAGTCTCTTTCCCACTCTCAGCGGTATCAACTTTAACAAGGGTACTCTTTAAAAGGCCTTTCACAACAGTTAAATTGATGGCTGTATCGTCCACCACAAGAATCTCAGCATCAGGAGCCGTAAACGATTCGTGGTACTTTTTAAGGCTCTTTAGATAGAGCTTGTATTTCTCCTTGAAATCGCCGATTTCTTCGGCACTTACTACTTTCTGTTTTACTTCAAAAGAGAAATCTGAGCCCTTGCCATATTCGCTCTCAACCACAAGTTTTGTATCCATAAGTGCAAGGAGCTTCTTGACAATACTCATGCCAAGGCCAGTACCTTCAATGGTCCTGTTTCTGATCTCCTCGATCCTCTCAAATGGCGAAAAGAGCTTTGAAAGGTCCTCTTCTTTAATTCCGATACCTGTATCAACAACCTGGAATTTCAGGTAAATATTGTCATCATCTTCTGCTTCTCTAAAGCCTACGTTTAACGTGACAGTGCCTTTTTCAGTGTACTTAACAGCGTTAGTTAAGATGTTTGTTACGCACTGTTTGATCCTGACCTCATCGCCAAAGAGCTTATCCGGAGTC
>NZ_JAGAYD010000157.1 GCF_017940685.1 Butyrivibrio sp.
ACTTATTTCACAAATGGGCAGGGAGTCTGCTTGACAGAGTTAAAAGGATACCAGCCAGCTATTGGTAAATTTATTTGCCAACCCCGCCGCCCGAATAGCCGTATAGATAAGGTTCGGCATATGTTCCACAAGTTAGCTTAAGAGTTTAAGAAAACTATATTACCTCGAATCGTGAGAAATCATGGTTCGGGGTATTTTTTTGCAAATTTTATTATTTTCGTTTCGGATTAGAGCTTTCGGTGTCCCACATAACTTACGAAGGGCAAGGAAGTCCTACCAAACGAAAGGAGAAAACGGATATGAGAAAGGTAGTTTCAAAGCTTGATGAGATGCTGATCGGTATGAAGGTGAGACTTGCACAGAAGAAGCCTGCTGTAGACCAGATCATCATTATGTTCATCATCATTGCAGTAGCAGCCGGAATTGCTGGTCTTTTGTACATTTTCGGTACTAAGACTCTGCTTCCAAATTTCCAGAACAAGATCACAACCCTGATCAATCAGTGGTTTGACGGAAAGTAAGGAGGAGCTATGACAAAGAAAAAGGAACGGGTGGAGAGAAGCAGGGAGGAAAGAAAGGCGGAAAAAGAGAGAAAGCGCCTGATCAAAGAAGCAAACAGGATGCTTATCTCCGCACCGAAAAAATCTGCAAATAGCATGGGATTCCTTAGTTTTGATCCGTCCGGTGCCTTTTGCTTTGACGGCGGCAGATGGGTCAAAGTTTTTGAAGTGACAGGAAGCATAAGGGGAGCTGTAAAGGCGGCACTAAAAGTAAAATCCAGAATCCGTATCACAGAAAGGATTGCCCCGGCAAAAGGAGAATCACACACAGCGAGGGCATTTGTCTCACTTATTGCAGAGGGTGATATCTATGAGCCGGTACGGGAACAGTTTGAAGCAGATGAAGTGATATTACAGGAAATGATAGGGGTACGGTCCTTAACCGTAGACGAAGCGATAAAGGTAATTCTTATGCAGCTTGGTGGAGAAAAGAGGTCATTTTCCTATGCATCATTCGTCCGTGCAAAGCGGGATTTACTAAAGGAGATATCTCCGGAGATTGTGGAAGAAAGAGATCATTTCCAGATTGAAGGGTCTTTCGGGATGAGCATGTTTTTCATGGAATACCCGGATGAGGCTTCCGGAGATGCCCTGTCACTTTTAAAAGAACTTGGATGCCCGGTATTTGTGACATTTGATCTTGTCGGGATAAGTGACCTCGACAAGGAAGATTATGTAAGAACACTTGAAAAAAGATACTCACGGACTCTAAACCGTGACTCGGTACAGGATTTTTTGAATGTATCAGGGCAGCTTACGTTTCTCTGTGATTCAAAGGATGCAATGGAGATCATAAAAAAGACGGTAGATACCATCTTTGCAAGAGCAGGTTTTTTGATTTCTCCGGTATTCGGAGGACAGAAAGACAGCTTCTTATCACAGATCTCTCTTGGACTTTTGGATTACAAGAACCTAAGGAATGTAGGCGTAGAAACAATGAATGAGATTTTTAGGAGGGAATATGGCGGTAATCAAAACGAAGTACGAGCAGACGAAGATGTATGACACTCCTGTTTGCGCAGAGGTAAATAGCGTTCAGGATATCTTCTCTGTAGAGGCTATTGAAGAGAGCGGCATATTTACCCTGCCTGGAGGAAAGTATTCAAAGACATACATGCTAAGTGATATCAACTTTGCAGGTGTGACTGATGAGGAGCAGAAATCCATCATTGTCAGTTTTTCAAAGGTATTAAAGGGTATTCCCTGCAGGTTTTCATATAGCATTGCCAATGAACACGTGGATGAGAAGAGCTTTCACGAAAAGGTTCTTTATAAAAAACGTGGGGATGCGGATGACAGACTTAGAGACTCCTACAATCAGGTAATCAGAGAAAAGCTATCTGATGCCAAGCAGGGGCTATATCAGACTATCTATCTGACGCTTACCATTTCAGCGGATGGAGTGAAGGATGCCAAGGCAACTTTTATGTCTATAGAAGGTGCGATAAGGTCAGCGTTTATAGGACTTGGGCTTAACGGTATGCAGGGATCATCTATGAAGTCCCTTTCCATAGATGAAAGAATGCAGCTCATCTATAACTTCATGCATACAGGACTTGAAAGCGGATATAGGTTCTCCTTTCAGAAAGCGGTATCTATGGGGCAGGATTTTATCAATATCCTGTCTCCGGCCGCAATCGAGTTTGATAATGAGAGCTTTGTATTAAACGGAAGTTACGGGAAAGTGATGTATATCGAGGATTATCCAAAGGCTTTGGAGTCTGACATCATAACTTCTCTTTCCAAAATCAATTGTACAAGCTATGTAACAGTCAATAATGAACTTCTTGATATTTCAGGCTTTAAGCAGGAGATTTCAAGAAAGTACATGGCAGTGGGAATGAAGATTGAGGGGGAGAAGCAAAGAAACCGTAATAATAATGACTATCTTGCGGATGCATCGCAGAAGCTTTTAAACGAAAAGGAAAAGCTCGATCAGTTTATGAAGGAACTGGATAGCTTAGATGACCACTACTTCAATACAACAATTCTCGTGTTGTTTTTAGCTGATTCAAAAGAAGAGCTGGTACAGATAGAGGATAAGCTTAAGAATATTGCTTCGCTTAAAAGTCTTACGCTTAAGAGCTGCTTTGCAATGCAAAAGGAGGCGCTTAACTCTGCACTTATATATGGAATACAGGAGTTTAAGAGAGTAGTGAATCTGTCATCAAGCTGCCTTGCGATGTTCATGCCTTTTAAGACTCAGGAGCTTAATGATGAGAACGGCGTATATTACGGCATCAACCAGCTTTCACAGAATGCAATCTTTGCTGATAAGAAGAAGCTGAAAAACCATAACGGCATGATTCTTGGACAGTCCGGCTCAGGTAAGAGCGTGTTTTCCAAGAGCGAGATGATATCGGTTTATCTTAACAATCCCACAGACCAGATCTTAATTGTAGATCCCCAGTCGGAATACGGACCTGTTGTTATGAGGATGCATGGTACAGTTATCTGCTTTGACTCAAAGAAGGAGTTTTACCTTAACCCGATGGATGTGGACTTCGACGGTGTGGATTATGCCGGTCTTCGGGAGATCATCTCGGAAAAGGCAGACTTTATTTTAACGCTGATATCCTCACTTCTTAAAAGAGATATGGAAGCAGAGGAGCAGGGCGTTGTTGATAGAGTCATTGATAAGGTGTACTCAGCAAATTATAGCATGAGAAAGCGCCTTAACGGGGAGACAGAAAAAGCAGCCGAATATGAAGTGCCGGAGTTTATGAAGGAAGAGATCACAGAGGTAAGTCTTTCAGAGGATTTATCCAAGGAAGAGCAGGTAAGAGCCTATTCACCGACACTGCAGGATGTATATCAGGGGCTTTTGGATGAAGGAACAGACCTTGCAGACCATTTGGCGGCAGCAATGGAGATTTTTGTAAACGGGTCACTGAATCTGTTTAACCACAGGACAAATGTAGATCTTAGTAACAGGCTGATTGCATTTGATATAGCAGGGCTCAAGGACAATCTTCGTATCACCAGCATGCTCATCATGATGGAAACATTAAGGGGCAAGATCAAGGTAAATGCCAAGGTCGGCAGGTGGACACATCTTTATATTGATGAGTTTCATGAGCTTTTGGCAGTTGATCAGGTGGCAAACTTTATATTGAAGCTTTGGAAAGAGATTCGAAAGATGAGCGGCATTTTAAATGGCATAACTCAGAATATGTCTGATCTTTTGAATGATGAGAATGCCGGAAAGCTTTCAGCGATTCTTTCAAATACGGAGTATTTTGCACTTTTATCACAGTCATCCGTGGATAAGAAAAAGCTTATGGAGTTCTTGCCGAGTATATCTCCTGCCATGTTCAACTTTGTTGACAATGCAGAGAGCGGAACAGGGCTTCTTAAGATGGGAAGCGTAACAGTTCCCTTTGATATGAGGATGAGCAAGGAATCAGAGATTTATGAAATCGTAAACACAGACGGAGGTGGCTATGGGGTTTAAAGAGGAAGGAGCACGGTTTACAAGTGATGTGAAATTCAAAGACTATGCCCTTAACTTTGCCGCAGGTGAAGCCTCCAGGTTTTCTAAAGGAGATGGGGAGGATGCATCTGCAAAAGTGGATCTTACACTAAGCGGAGTAGCCTCCCTTTCTGCAAATAAGCATAAAGCAAAAGCGAAGGAAATGAATAAGTTCCTTAAATTAAAGCAGAAGGAGGCTTTTATAGATGAGAAGAAAGCGAAAGGAACGGACAGCGAGAGGAAAGAAGCCAAAGTGGAGAGCTCGCCCCAAAAGACTACAGAGGCGTCAGCACAGACTCCTTCGAAGCCAGAGAAGGGCACAGAAAAATCAGATGCAGGAAAGTCTGTATCAAAAGATGTTTCAAAGAAGTCAGTATCCAAGGAGAAAAGAGCGGCAGCCAATAAAACAGCCGTAGCCAAGATGCTTAGGGCAAAAGGCATGATAGGAAATGACCTTGGCTCTGAAAAAGCAACAGGGGATGCACTTAAGGACGGAAATACCGGGGCAGTCAGAGTAGTGACAGAGATTCTTAACCCGGCTACGTACTTAAAGGGGCTTTTTGCCAAGATAGCAGCTCTTATTGCACCGCATGTAATGGTTGTTTTGATGTTTCTTATCGTATTTATGATCCTTGTATCTTTGGTGGTTGGCATGTTTACTTCCATAAACAGCGTAAGTACCACTGTTACAGGATTTGTATCAAGGTTTTCAGGGCGAGGAAGGATTCTTTCAGAAGAAAGCCTTACAGATGAGGAAATAGATGCGATTGTGGATGACTCAGGAGCTACAGGGAGACAAGAGGAAGTTATCAGGTTTGCTCTTTCAAGAGTTGGCTATCCATACTCTCAGGCAAACAGAGCAAGCGGCTATGCATATGACTGTTCATCACTTGCTTTCTATAGCTGGCAGGCAGGCGGCGTGGACATAAGTTATGGAGGCGGATATCCTCCGACTGCTGCGGCTGAGGCAAGTAAGCTCTACAGCAAAGGAGAGGTCGTAAATTCCACAAGGCTCGATGTAAGAGATATGGAGCCGGGAGATTTAATCTTTTACGGCGGACATGATAACGGAAGGTTTCTTGGCATATACCATGTGGCAGTTTATGTAGGAAACGGTGAAGTGGTGGAAGCCTTAAATGAAGACCACGGCGTTGTATATCAGACACTTAGAACAAAAAACGTGATTTTAGTATTAAGACCATAAGGAGGAATGTGAAATGGCAGATGAAATTGCTCAGGTTGTAGATCTTGAATATAAGGGGATTTATTACCTTTTGAAAGGAACAAAGGCGATGATTGCAGCTATGGTAAGCGGCGTTAAGTCCTTGCATGAGTGGAATCACCAGAAATGGCTTAATAAGCCCGGAAGCTGCTCCTGGCAGAAGATTCAGGAAGCAAGTGAAGGGATGGCTCCTATTTTGGAGTTTCCCAAGGAAATGTTCGAGCCAACAATCAATATTACAAATGATCCCGATGTAAAGGGAGAAGGCTTTATCAGTCCATTTGAATATTATTGTCAGAAGAATAATCTCAGATACTGTATCATGCCGGATCTTAATCCAAATGATGATTACGTTCCTGTTGCCGTGCTTGCACAGGACTTTGGAATCCATGATGAACAGATAAAGTCCTACATGAGAAAGCGTGTTGCAAGTGAGGAAGCACAGGATAAGTCATATGATGAGAAAATCGCTGATGCGAAGGATAGACTTGCAAATGCTGAGACTCAGGAAGAAAAGGACGAGATTCAGAAAGAGATTGAAGCACTTGAACAGGGTAAATCGCAGAACAGTGAGCTTTTGGCAGAGTCCAAGGAAAAGATGGATAGAAACAATGTCCTTGATTTTGCGGAATATCTTAAGCAGGCGGAAGGTACAGAGTTTTTGGATAATCCCGAACTTGCAATGTTGCAGGCACAGACATGTGGGGTGGTAAGAGAGTTTATGCCCGAAGATTGTATGTATCCTATCCGTGATTCAGGGCTTGTACCAGAGTCGAAAGAGCTTTATTACAGCCAAAAGACCGGGGATGACACACTTCTCACAGTAAAGAGGAGCTTTGAAGTGGATGATAAGGGCATGGTTTTTTCTGTCTATGAAGTCTCAGATCCTGTAACGGGAGCAAAGTTTGAACCTGTATCTGACAGGGGCCTTACGATGGAGGCATGGAATGAAAAACTTCCTGAAATCCTTAAAAATGCAGGAATGATGAAAGATCAGCCTATGACGGTTATGAGAAGTGAAGAAAACCTTCATGATTATATCCTTGGGTTTGATACAAATTTTACCAGTGCCCAGGAAGGTGGGCATGAAATTTCAGGCGAAGCACAGATCATAATCGACCAGGCAAGAAATGATGCGGCTCAGCGTGAGGCATATGCAAGAAGCTTTTATTCTACTGTCACGGTTCCATCGGAATCTATCATGCCAAGTGAAAACAGGGTTTTGTCTTTAGAGCTTGATGATGGTCTTGTAGAAGGAGTGTCTCTTGTAGGCATCGATTCTGATAGTGCAAAGATTTCAATCCGCTCTGACGAGAAGTATTCCTTTATCGGCTCTGATGGAAAGGAAAAGACTCTCACTGGAGATGAAATCCTTAAGGCACTTGAAGGAAAAGCAAAGACAGAAAGTGCTGCAAAGTCTATTACAAAGACTGCTGCAAGATGAAGGAGGGGGCTATGATCACACTAAGTATCTTAGGATTTCTTCTTATAGCAAGTGCCATGAATCAGGCTTACGAATAGGAGGCAGGTCTATGAGCGATTTGTTTGTAAGAGAAAGACCGGTAAAAAAGCATACAAGGAGCGTTAAAGAGACGCTTATCATATATGCGATTGGTGTTTTTGTCTGTGTATATCTTGGCTTTCTTTTGGGAGCTGTGTGGATGGACGGGAATAATCTCAATGAGTTCATGAACAATTTTCAGTCCTTTATCATAGAGCAGCACCATTTTATAGTAGGAGTCACACCGGTAACACCGAAGTTTGTATTAACCTTTGTGATCGGATGGTCTATGGCATTTATCATAATCTTTACAAAGATAGAGCATCCTTTCGCCGGAGAAGAATTTGGTAAAGCCAAATGGGGAGATGCCAAGGAATTTACAAAGCTCTTTGCAAACCATGATGAGAAAAACGTTGTTGATGTTGTTACGGGGGATGTTCATCTTGATCATCCCCTTCGTGTAAACACAGCAAATTACTGGATAGCAGAGGGGGTATATCTCTCGATTCATAATGAGAGGACTTCAAACTTAAATATGCTTGTAGTTGGACCACCTGGATCCGGTAAATCATTCAGGCTTGCACGTCCGATGTTATCCCAGCTATGCGGAAACTTCCTTGTGACAGATCCAAAAGGTGAGCTCTATAAGCAGACAGGGCAATATTTTGAGGATAACGGCTATGAAGTTATGGTCATGAACGTGGAATCTGAAGATGGTATGCCTATGAGTATCCATTTTAACCCGTTTGAATATATCAGAAACGAGTCTGATATCATGAGCATTGCCGGAATCCTTATGAAAGCAACAACTCCGGCAGAAGAAAGCGGAGGAAATGATCAGTTCTTTGAGCAATCAGCAGAAGTGCTTCTTACGAGTATCATTTATCTGATTCACTACTATTATCCGAAGGAAGATCAGAACTGGAAGACCTTTGTAAAGCTTCTTGATGCTACCTGCGTTTATACAAATAAGGATGGCTCCATTGATAACAGGGAAGGAGGCATTCTTGATATCGCAAAGAAAGCACAGAGCAACTGGAAAGAAGAACGACATATGGAGTCGGACTTCCCCGGGTATGTTGCAATCGAAAAGTATTATAACGGAGCAGCGGAGACTACAAGCTCTATTGTGGCATCTTTGGATGCACATTGCAGATATATGAAGCTTGAATGTGTTATAGACCTGTTATCAGAGGATGAGATACAGATTGCAAAGAGTTTTGGGTATTCAAAACCATGTAAGGAAGCTTCTACAGGAAAGAGAATACTATTTATCGTAACAAGTGAAGATAAGCGTTATTATGACTGGATCCCTTCAATGGTATATTCGTTATTCTTTGATGAACTTTATCATCTGACTGCCATTGATCCAAGCCTTCATGAAACGTTGCCGCAGCATTTGACCTTCCTTATGGATGAGTTTGCAAATGTCACATTGCCGGATTCCTTTGTAGAAAAGCTTTCCACCATGCGTAGCCGTAACATGAGTGCGGTCATTATTGTGCAGAATCTGATTCAGCTTAAGAGGAAGTTCCCAAAGTTTGATATGGATAAAGACCTTATCGGTAACTGTTCCATCATAGATATACTTGGAGCTCCGGATATGGATTCATGTGAATATCTATCAAAACACTTTGGTACGCAGACCATTCATAAGGCAAGTGAGTCTGATGCTAAGGATTATAAGGGGCAGAGTTCCAGATCAGAGGATGTCATGCAAAAGAGTCTTTTATCAGCAGAAGATATCTTTGCTATGAAGAAAGACGGGGAGTGTGCCATTGTAGTAAAGGGCGCAGATCCCTTATATCAGACCAAGTGCCGTATGGAGAGAACGGATTTTGTAAAGCTTCTATGCCGTAAACATAATCCGTATGATCCTAAGAAGCGGCAGGAAATCAGAAAAGAAAAGCGGGCAGACTTGTCGCCGGTATTCTTTTCCGGGGAAAGAGCAAAAGCAGAGGCTAAAAAACTACTGGCCCAGGGAGAAGAGATTGTTCACATCACAGTAGATGAGGCAATCGCTTATCATGAGGCTGTTAAGATGCAGGTAAAGCCTGAGAATATCGTGCTTTCGGTAAATGAGAGGAAGATGCTTCAAAAGAATGCTGAAAAGTACCATGAGAAACATGCCATGATGAAAAAAATCACCTTGGATGAGTTTAGGAAAAACGCTGATGGAAGTGATTGTGAAGAGTCCGTATATCGTGAACGCTGCAGAGTGGTTAGAAGTCTTATCAATGATGGCTTTTCTAACATCCATGTCAGGTTCTTAAAGCCCTTAGTTTTAGCAGGATATAGCTTTGAAGAGATTAAAGAGCTTTTCAATCAGCACTCGGATACAGAGGAAATAAAGGATTTTATTAAACAGGTGGGGATTGCTTAGATTCTTTAGCGTGATTGAACGCGTAGGTTTAAATCCAAAGATTCCTGCTTCAATCTATCCATCCCCGGGAGTCGGGCAGGGGTTGGGGTCGGAATGGTACCATAATAAAAATCTTAAAAAAGCCGCTATCAAAAGGCTTCATACAAAAACCTATAAACCTCGAATCGTGAAAAATCACGGTTCGGGGTATTTTTTTGCAAATTTTTAAAATCCTGTTTCGGATTAGCAAGGCTCATGTCCCACATAACTTACGAAGGGCGAAGGATGTCCTACCA
>NZ_JAGAYD010000158.1 GCF_017940685.1 Butyrivibrio sp.
ATTGTGGTCCACCTTGGAAGACTTCGTGACAGGAGCAGAAAGGTCCTTGAGATATGCGAGCTTGAAAAAGAACTTGATGAAAGAAGCGGAAGGATCAAAGTGAACACGCTGTTCAGGTTCGAGGAGAGTGAGAGTATGAGCAAAGAAAAAGTAATTGGGAAATGGAGGAAAGTTGGTGAACTTAAAGCTACTGAAAAACTTTTGGCAGCAGGTCTTAGACTGCCGTCCGGGTAAAAGTGATATCCCGCTATTTCTGCAGGGGATATTTATTGCCTTTATGTTTGGCGAGCTGTTTTACGATTCGCTTCTTGCGGTACTTCTTCTTTCGCCAGTGTGTCTTTTCTGGTTTGTCTATCAAAAGAAGCGGCAGAATGAAAGAAACAGGCGACTGGTGGGCATACAGTTCAGGGACGCAATAAGCTCTGTTCTTACCTGCTTAAAGGCGGGGTATTCCGCGGAGAACGCATTTATTGAGGCTTGCCACGATATGGAGATGCTTTATGGGAAAAAGAGCCTTATCTACAGCGCACTTACAAAGCTAAAGAAGGGGCTAAAGAACAATGTTCCAATAGAAAAGCTCATCTACAAAATGGGAAAGGATACAGGTAATCCTGACATCTTAGACTTTGCGGAAGTGTTTGCCGTGGCAAAGAAAAGCGGAGGCAACTTAACCCAGATAATAGGCCGCACCATTTCTGTGATCTCTGAAAAGATGGATGTGGAAAAAGAGATCGACGTGCTGATAAGCGCAAAAAGGATGGAAGCCAGGATAATGAATCTGGTGCCATTTTTCATAATCTTTTATATAAGTCTCACCAGTTCCGGTTTTTTTGATCCCCTATATCACAATCTGTTTGGAATCATCTTCATGACCGTATGTGCAGGTCTGTACATCACAGCGTATCTTATGTCAGAAAGGATAGTGAACATTAATGTCTAAACTTTTCTTTTTGTATCTGATAATCCCGATCCTTATGCTGGTTTTGTTCTTATTATCAAAGGACCTGGACCTTCCTGAAAGAGTGGAGGATACAGGCATAAGCCGCGTATTTCTTAAGATTTCTCTTTATATTTTCCAAAAATTGAAGGAAAGACCATTTTCTTTTTCCAGAGAAAAGATACGAACTTACCTTGGGACGCTGGAGCACAGAAAGGACCTTGAGAGCCTTGAGACTGAGTACTTTATCAGAAAAATAAGTATCGTTCTTTTGATGGCTACTGCAGGAAGTTTTTTGTCACTGATGCTGTGCATAAGTTCAGGCACTGAGGGAAAGATTACTGAAAAAGGAAGCCTTGAAAGAAGTGACTTTGGAGGAAAAGAGTATGGCGTTGACCTGGTGGCCAGCGACGAAGCCGGAAATGAGCTTGGGCAATATCATCTTTCTGTGGAAACAAGAGTTTTTACTGACGAAGAGGCAGGGAAGTTGTTTGAGCTTGCATCCAGGGAGCTTGAAGCGGTGGTCCTTAATGGCAATGAGAGTTTTGACAGGGTCACAACAGATCTTTATCTTCCAGAGACCATAGAGGGATTTCCCTTTGACATAAGGTGGAAGCTTGATAACTACGAGGTTATGCATTTTGATGGACGGCTCATTGAGGAGAAGATCCCTGAAGAAGGTGTGGTGGTTGAGCTTGTGGCTAATTACAGCTACAAAGATCTTCGCTATCAGCAGGTGTTTTATGCAAATATCCTGCCAAAGGTCTTAAATCCAGCAGAAAGGGCCTATGTAGAAATAGAAAAGATGCTCCGAAGTGCGGATGAAGAATCAGCTGAGGATGGGGAGATACTCCTTCCGGAGAACTACGAAGATCATCAGATCATATGGAGTCAGAAGTTAAAGGATAACAGTTTACTTTTACTCCTTCTTACTCTTATTGGAGGCGCCGCTTCCTACGTCCTAAAGGACAAGGAACTTAAAAAGACCATGGAAGAGAGGCAGCAGGAGTTGTTGTCAGATTATCCCCAGTTTGTATCAAAGCTTGTTTTGTACATGGGAGCAGGTATGACAGTAAGGAACGTGTTTGAGAAGCTTTCTTTTTCCTATGTGAAAAAGCGGGAAAGCGGCGCAGAAAAGAGATACCTTTACGAGGAGATACTAAGGGTAAGCAGAGAACTTAAGACCGGAGCATCAGAGAGCGAAGCCTATGAAAGATTTGGTGCAAGGTGTGCTACGAAGCAGTACACCAGATTATCTACTCTTTTATCCCAGAACATAAGGAAGGGCAATGGCGAGCTCCTTCTTCTTCTATCAGAAGAATCGAAAAAGGCCTTTGAAGAGAGAATGGATAAGGTCAAGAAAACCGGTGAGGAAGCAGGCACAAAGCTTTTATTACCAATGATAATCATGCTGGTAATTGTCATGGCAATGATAATGATCCCGGCATACATGGCATTTTAAAACAATGGAGGAAAAGAAAAATGAATAAATTAAAGAATATTGGAAAAAAGATCGCAAATGGAGCATTAAAGTTTTGGAAGGATGAGTCTGGAATGGGCACAGTTGAGGTAATCCTTATCATCGTGGGAATCTGTATAGCCGATAAAAGCCGCATTTTATGTGGAAATTTTAGATGTATATGAGAAAAGTATTATG
The DNA here is from genome assembly GCF_017940685.1 of Butyrivibrio sp. Classification (GTDB taxonomy): domain Bacteria; phylum Bacillota; class Clostridia; order Lachnospirales; family Lachnospiraceae; genus Butyrivibrio. The sequence continues at coordinate 2,595 of NZ_JAGAYD010000158.1, forward strand.
TAATGATAGGTCTAGTTTTTTTAGAAAAGGTAAAAATAATGTTTACAGAATTTGATGAGTTCCTTTTGACATGCGGATATTTTAAGATAAGAAATTGGAATATAGATAGTGCCGAGGTGATAAGTATAGATTCAGGGCACTATTGGATTATAAAGAAATTTGATAAGGAAGGGTACCCGGGGCTGGTATTGTATCATAGCCATGATGGAAGATTATATCATGTACATTTCTGCTATAAGGATCAGGATATAGCTCCAGCGGTATCAGAGATTATGAGTCACGATAGGTATCAGAAGAAGAAATTGAAGCTTAGGAACAGAATTACAAAGGTATCGAATAGAGAGCTCATGATGGCCCTTTAATAGGCGAGGTTTAATGGACAGGTAAGATGCAATAATACAATTAAGGCGGCATAGGTGATAGGAGAGACGCTTATGTGCAAATATTGTGATAATCATGAGGATTACTATGAAGGAAGTTTATTGACAGCTAAGATTGAGCTTGGATTTGGTGGGGATGAATATATATGGGTTTTGATTGACCCGGATACAAAGAAACTTGGAATTGTAGTGCTTAACCCAAGGACTTCGGAACAACGAGAGTCTTTTATCAAAGTCAACTATTGTCCAATTTGTGGAAGAAGAATAAAGAAGTAGCTGATTAACATTGATTACAGCCTATGCTGTCGTGGGAAGAGATATGTGTGAGCCAAGGCAAATTGCCCTGGCTCATTTTTTTTAGGGGGTTCTTAAAAAAATGTGTTGACTCCTACGTTACGTAATAGTTTATGGTATAGTTACACGTGAAGGAGATGAGAGCCATGATGACAGTAAATGAAGTAAGTAAGCTGACAGGAGTGAGTATACGCACCTTGCAGTATTATGACAAAATTGGACTTTTTAAGCCGGCAGAGTATACGGAGTCCGGGTACAGACTGTATGACGATGCAGCTCTGGAAAAATTGCAACAGATTTTACTGTTTCGGGAGCTTGAGTTTCCGCTAAAAGATATAAAGGATATTATAACCAGATCTGATTTTGACAAAAGTAAAGCACTGGATCAGCAGATAGGGCTTTTGGAACTAAAGAAAGAGCATATCGAAAATCTGATCGAGATGTGCAAAGGATTAAAACTGAGAGGAGTGAGACATTTGGATTTTACAGCATTTGATTCTAGCAAGCTCGATGAGTATGCTAAAAGAGCAAAAGAGCAGTGGGGCAAGACCCCTGAGTATAAGGAATTTGAAGAAAAGAATAAGAACAGATCAAAGAGCGATGAAGAGCATATGATGGCTGATTTCATGAAGATCTTTGAGGAGTTTGGTGGCTTGAAGGATAAGGCTCCTGCCACGGTTGAGGTACAGGATCAGGTAAAGAAACTTCAGAGCTTTATAACTGAGCATTTTTATAAGTGTTCAAACGAGATCCTTTCAAGCCTTGGAAAGATGTATGCCGGAGGCGGTGAGTTTACGGATAACATCAATAAGATGGGGGGAGAAGGAACTGCAGAGTTTGTTTTTGAAGCTATAAAGGTATATTGCGGAAAATAATGTGGCTGCGCCAAGAGACTTTGTTCTCCTGGCGCATATCTTTTTTATTAGCTATGTTCAATGGAAAAAATCATTTGAAAATATAGAGAAAATTGTGGTATTTTAAAATCTGAAAATTAAACAGAGAAACATAAACGACACATGTAGTGCATAGCACGTAAATCTGATCACGGTACGTATGTTAGAACATATCAAGCCGTTTTAGATAATGCTATGGCTACATGTTTTTTTATGTCAAAGGGAGGATAACTAATGCCGAGAAATCAATTTCAAAGAATGATCTTCGCCCTACTTACAGTAATTATTACTGTACATGGGTATGTGTTTTACAGCTTATACGTTGTAAACGGGAAACTACTTATGGAGATAACAGGGGCAGATAGTGTGCTTGGAGCTATTAAAACTCAGGGTGGCGTGTATATGTTTGGAAGGATGCTTCCTATATGGGCCGTTGTAATTGTGGAGTTCTGCTTTGCGTATGCCTTGGAGTGCCTTGTGGGAAGCCCTATGTCCTTTAAGATGGCATGCAGGATGTTTGACCCTAAGAATAATCATCCAATGATATTTGAAACAGCTATCATTTCATGTACTGTTCTTATCATGTGCCCGGCAATGAGCTTTATTGCTGCATTTTTGTATTATCCATATTATAACGGGTTTAATGTCTTTACACTTCTTGCAAACTGGGTAGAGCTTGTATGTCATAACTTTCCGTTTGCATTCTTTTCACAAGTATTCTTTATACAGCCCTTTGTCAGATGGGCATTTGGAAAGCTCTTTGCAAAAGACATAGCTGCCAGAAACAAGAATGCATCTGCGGAGCGTCCTAAAGATGAGACAGAAGCAATCGCGGACATCTTTAAGAGAATGGATGAAATTCAGGAAAGACTTGAACACGAAAGAAGACAGAGAAAGAAGCTTGCTGAGAAATTGAATAACCAGTAATGTAAATGAGCCAAGAGACTTGTTCTCCTGGCTCATAATTTTTAGAAACTATCAAGAAATGAGAGAGCTGCATCAAAGGCGGCTTCCTCTGTTTTTGTATCCTCTTTTGGAGAGGTATCTGTATTTGGGGAAGATAGCGTAAGCTTTCCGGAAAGTCTTTCTGCTATAAGGTCAGCCAATTTCTCAGCATCATTTGGTGCAGGGTCCTCATTTATAAGGTGGCGTACCGCTTCAATTACCATGTGGCTTTCGGAACGGTAGCCGTATTTCTTATAGTCTGTAATGGCATCGTATACAGCAAGATCTGAAAGAGTGTCCTGAAAACGAACGGTCTTCCTTTTGACGTTCATTACCTGCCTCCCATCTTATGACGGATAAGTTCCTCATATCCTTTGGCATTGATAGATACATCATCAAGGATGAGGGCATTTTTCTTATCTGCCTCGGAGAGGAAGTGCTTCATGATGGTTGCCCCGCCTCCGATAAAGATAAACTGGGTAAGGTCAGAGTTAAAGTTTAAGGCTCTGATCTGATCCATGAGGTTTGTAGCATAGGATGTAAGACCTGTCTTTATGATATCAAGGTAGTCTTTAGGGATATCGCTTGTTCCGTAGATCATGACTTCCTTGATGGTGGTTTCATCAGCTTCCTGCCCGAGGTTCTGACGAAGAGCTTCGTTGATGTCATTCATGCAGGTGATAGTTCCAAGTGGAAGTGACTTACATCTTGTCTGATCAGGGATAAATTCTGTCAGAGGCAGAATATCCACTGTCCAGGAGCCGATATCAATGACAAGGGCTGATTTGTGGAAGTCTTTCATGAAAGAAACAATCCCGGCATATCCTTGAGGGAATACATCAACGGAAAGAAGTGTCACAGAGTACTGCACATCTTCATATTTGAAAATAAGGCGGCGGTTTTTGGTGTAGTATTCCACAAAGTCTTTTTTCTCTGCACCCATACGGGTAAGGGGAACACCCACACCAAGATGTACGTCTGCAACAGTGGTGCCGGTCTTTTTAAGTTCCTCAGCGATAGCTGCCATTGTAAGGACTCTCATGTTTTCATCCTCTGTCTTTGATTTCTGTACGGATACTTTGCCGTTTCCGATTGCATAAAAGCCCTCTGTGGTTTCAATTACCCTTGTAGCAAGGGGCGGTTTTCCGGGGAGTTTCTTTACTCCTGAAGAAAAACAGTTGTGTGATGTCTTGGTATTTCCGTATCCTACATCTACTCCGATTACATATGCTGCCATAGTTTAAAATCCTCCTTGTAAATTAAAGTTTTTCAATAAGTGCAAAATCAACATCGTTTTGTTTCTCGTCCTGAAGCCTTTTAAGAGCAAAGGCAAGCTGGCTTTTTTCCATGCGCAGGCGGTCAATCTCGTCTTTTTGCATTTTCACAGTTTCTTTAAGGGCTTCATTTAAGGTCTTGTCCCTGCGGGAGGATAAGATTTTTCCTTCCTGAGACTTAAGGGCTTTCATAAGTTCATCATTTACCTGTTCGTTTTTATAGAAAAATGATCTTGAAAGTCCAGTAAGCTTGGTAAGTTCAACGATTGATATGTGTTCGTTTGCTTTTACCATGCGTCTTATAGTGTCAATTGCGAGGATCTTCTTTTCCTCTGATAGCTTCTTATTTGCAAGAAGCATGTTGTCGTAGTTGTTCATTATTCCATCCATCCTTTCTTAAATTTTTTGATTTTTTCATTACGTTTGTCGATTACAGGCTTTGTGCTTTCTGCTAAGGTCTTAGGACTCATCTGCCTGTAATATGCCACACTGCTTATGGACTTGTGCCCAAGAAGAGCTGCTATTGTTGCATCATCAGCAAAGAGGTCACAAAGGTGTTTTCCGTATGTATGCCTTAGAAGATGCGTTCCAACAGTAAAGGGCTTTCCGTTATCATCAAGCAGGTCAAGGGTCTGTACCATAGTTCTAAAGCGGTAGGAAAGAGAAGCATATGTCAGGGGCTTTGTGGGATCCTTGTCTGAGACAAAGATATAATCACAATCGCCGTATATACTTGCAGTTTCCTCTATGCTGGCTTTAAGGAGCGAGCATAGTTCTTCATTGATAGTCTTTTCATAGGTATTTCCGGTTTTGGGCTGGCATATCTTTACGTGTGGCTTTTCTCCAAAGAAGACATTTTCCTTTTTTAGCGTCATGGTATCGGATATACGAAGCCCTAAAAGCTCATGGATTAGCAGGAGCCTTGCAGTCTGCTTATCAAGGAGCTTATAGCCTGCGTGGAGTCTTTGCAGCTCTGCATCAGAGTAGCTTTTGTATATGGTTCTTTTGTGCTTAGAAAAGTCACTTTTTAGGAAAATTCCTTTTAGGTTGTCATAGGAGTATAGCTTTCCAACCACGATAAAGATGCTTTTTAGGGCAGACAGTTCTGTCCTGTAGTCCTTTTTACGTTTTGATTCAAGGTAGAGGTATGACAGGTATTCCTCTAAAAGTTCCCGGCTAAAGTCCTTTAAGGATATGATCTCCGGGAAAGATTTTTGTAAAAATTCAGAGAGAAAATTTACTGCCATGATTTCCACAGATACATAGCTTACAGAGCGTCTTTTTAAGTGATATAGAGCGGCATCTTTGATTTCTTTTTTTATGTCCTCTTGCCTGATCTTTGAGAAGTTTATCTGTTTTCTTTCCTTGATAGGGGAGTCCCGTACAGGGAAAGGAAGCGATTCTAACTTCCAGATATCATTTTCAAGTGAAAAGCCTTCATCTTCCTTTGGAAGAAAGTAATTATAGGCTGCTCTTAAGTAGTAAAACATTGGGTTATCTGCCCTATAGGTTTTTCCAAGCTCGGACCGGTACTTTTCATAGGAAAGTCTTTCTTCGTTCATGAGAAGATATACACGGAGCCGCCTTTCCATGTCCTTAAGAGGAAGGTCTGTAAGGTGCTCTATTTCCGGAAAGGTATCAGTAATAAAGTCAGCAAAATTATGAAAGTTTGTTTGCTCGCTACGCAGGGAGAGATAGGATATCTTTTCTGCCCTGTCATATATAAAGGCGGCAAAGTCATTTCTTATATCTGTAGGTGGGAGCCTTGATAAATCAAAGGCATGCTTTGGTGCGTAAAGGCTATGTTTTCTTTGATCCGGTGTTAAATTCCTGTAACAGGGCAGATCCTTAAAATACAGTTTCATTCGATGTGGTTCTCCTTAAAATATTCCTCCTGTAAAAGGTCGATGCGACCCGGCAGGTGGTCAATGTACTGCTTTGTCATATCATCCCTAGTGTGTCCAAGGTAAGCTCTTGTGGTGCCAAGGGGAGCTCCAGACATATGAAGGTCTGTAGCTATGGTGTGGCGATAGTCATGGGACTTAAAATCTATGTCCTTTGTTTCTTCATATAGAAGGAGCTGAGCCTTCATCTGTTTTACAAAAGTAGCTGCCTGGTAAGGCTTATTCTTGTCTTTGCATGAAGGGAAGATAAATTCTGACCCGGAATCATCTTCTGTTATGTGGCGTCTTAAGAGCCTTGATACTTCTTCCGGTATCGGTATCTGCTTGTCAGAGCGCAATTTATATTGGTAAATCTTAAGCCAAAAGGCTCCATTATCAGAAAAGAGGGCGTCTTTTCTTAGGGAGCAGACCTCATTGATACGAAGCCCTGTGGAATAGAGGGTTAAGTACATAAGACCAAGGGTTTCGGGGAAGTCGGAAAGTACTGTAAAAATCTGATCAATCGTTTCTTCTTCAACAGTCCTGTCATGATGTAGATATCTTGCCTTTTTATAGAAGTAGTCAAAAGGAAACGATGGGATCAAAAGCTTTTCTCTGACGGAAAGCGTGGTCAGAAAAAAGGAAAGCATGGTGAGCGTCCTGTTATAGGTTTCCGGTCTAAGGTCCTGAGAGTCTTTGTATTCTATGAAGCCTTCAATGTCCGAATATGATAGTTCGGATAGGGAACTGTGCTTTTCTTCAAGGTATTTGGTAAATTCTTTAGCTCCGTAGTATTTTTCAAGTAATGACTGCATAGAGTACTTGGGCGATAGTACAAGCAGATATTTCATGTAGTGCTGCAGGATTTCTCTGTGCTCATAGGAAACGTCTCCAAAGTTAAAGCACTCAATTCCTCGTGTAGGGTTTGCTCTTTCAGATAATGAGAATCTTTCAAGGAACCAGAGTGTTGCTGTAAAGTCTGGCTTACTATCTGAAAGAAATAAAAATCGTCTGGCCCTGTATAAAACCTGTGGAGCATTTTTTGATATCGCATCCATGTTTTTTTCAAGGAAAGCATGAAAATCAGATACTTCCTTGTCTGTTATATGTTTTAAGTCCTGAATACCGGCACTAACGCAGTACTTATAGAGATAGTAAAGGGGCGTTATGAAGTGCTGGATCATGTAGTGGTTTTTTCGATCCTTAATCTGTGAAAGGTCAAAAAGCAGGACTTTGTAAATTTGTTTTTTTACAGTCACAGATGCAGGCAGTGAAAAGTCAAAGTAAAGAAATTCCTTGCGCGCTGTGTAGTAAAGCCTCTCTGCAATGTAGGGATCCGGGAAGTATCCAAGAAAGAGGAGCCTATTTTCATAGGGCGGTGTTCTTCGGATGGTGATCTTTTTTATTTCTGATAAAACCATCTGGTCTAAGGCTTTTAAGTATTCCGAGTGCTTTGCCGGAACAGAAAGAGCAAGGTAATCATCATATAAAGCCCTTGTATCTGCTGTGATTTCAGAAAAGCTTTCTATGCCGGACACCATAAGAAAGGTAAGACATTTTCTGCCACGGGCTGTTTCAGCAAAGGATGATACGGTAAGCGGATGTCCATTTTCTTTCATGTAAGCAAAATAGACGGTCTCAAGGTCTCCTTTGTATGCTGAATACTGTTTTGGTGAGAAAGCAAATTCATGACGGACAGTGGTAATAAAGGCTTTTAGGGTATTAACAGAAATTTCTGAAAGGGATGAAAAGCCAAGCGATGACAAAAATGAGTATAAGAAGTCAACCCTTTTGCCTAAAACAGAAGGCGAGAGGGTAATTTCTTCATATAATGAACTTTCGCTTTCGACTAACTTAAGTAGAGCCATAGTCATTCCTTTCTTAAACCTTAAGGGTTTTATCCATTTTCCTCTTAGGTGCTAAAAGTCCTTTTTTGGAGCCTTGTCAAGTCAGTAAGATGTTTTGGCAGGTGGCTTTACAAGGCAGAGAAAAAGGATAAACTTGTCGCTACAGGAAATCGGAGATATTAACGCCTTCAGTAGCTTTTTTAAGGTAAAGATCCTGGGCATCTTCGATTTCGCGCGGTGATACATGCAGGTAGTTTTCTGTGGTTGCAATGTTTTTGTGTCCTAAAGCCTTGGAGATTTCAACAATCGCCCAGTTTGCTTTGCGCCTTTCATCCGCAAAATAGTGGCGGAGCATATGGTTTGTTACATGCAAGCCGCAGCGTCTGCCGATGGTTTCAAGTGATGAATAAAACGTATTTGCCGTTAGAGGTGTACCCCTCGTTTTTCCATGCAGGACAATAAAGAGATAATCTGTTTTCTCAAAAAGATCCGCATTCTCCGATAGATAAACATTTAATAGGGAGAACAGGGCATCTGATATTTTCATGTAACGTTCTTCTGCATTTTTTGCGTAGGCGCGGTTTTGGTTCGCATCACGATATCTTACAAAGATGCGTTTTTTCTCATAATCAATGTCCTCCGTATATCTGATTCCAAGTGCCTCACCGATACGAAGTCCTGTTTCCTCTAAGAGCATGAGAAGGAGTTTATCCCTATTGTTGTTACAGGCGGCCAAAATCTTTTGAACATCTTCTTTTGTGGCAATCCGGGCATTATGTTCATTTTTCTTAAGGTACCCATCATAGGTAAGAAAAGAAGAACTTACTGTTGTGCCCACAGGTGTTACATATGAAAAGTTTCTGTCATCAAGCACTGATAAAAATGGAACCTCGCCATTTCTGTGCAGGAAGTTGTATAGTCCGAATACTGCCTGCAAATATGAGTTGGCGGTATTGTTTTTTACCTCTTTGTAGGAACCTGTGTGAGAGCCGCTTTTTACATACATTAAAAAGTCGTAAAAGTGCTCTGACTGTTCTGCGAACTTCATAGAAGCCACGGAATTTAATGTCAGGTCTCTGTCATAGAGAAAATCCATGTAATACGGAAGGATTCTTGCAATGCGAAGGATTGTGTTGTGAGCTCTGTTTTGCATGACCTTGTGCTTTAAGTATCTGGTGCATTGTGGCTCAATCTGTCCCGTTTCGGAATCTTTTACATAGAAGTATGTTTTTCTGCCTTTTTTGGCCTGACCATATATATATTTCATGTGTCCTGATTTCTCCTTTCATCAGATATGTGGGACATAAAACATGTAATCCGTAACGGGAAATACAATTTTTGTGTAAAAAATTCTAAATCACAAGAGAGCATAACTTGAAACACATAAAATATGCTCTAAACAATAATAAAGCATATAGAGCAGTATATGTCAATAGGGAAATATGCTTTAGAGTGAAATAGAGCATATTATGTTAAATGATAATTAATATAATAAATCAACATAAAGCACATTATTCTTGAAAACGACTGTGCTTTATAGTAAAATACAATCTGTACTATTGTGCTATTTTAAGAGGAATGCTTAATGCGTAGAAAAGAGTTAACAGACTATCCTTTTAATAAAGAGATGTTCAGGGAAGTGATCATAAAGGCAAGAGGAGATAGGAGCCAGGCAACCTTTTGTGAAGAGTGCGGGCTTTCTTACGCCTATATGAACCGGTATGCAAATGCAAAGAATGAGGATGCACCGACTATCAGCACCTTAAAGAAGATTGCACTTGCAACCAGGGCAGTTTCATATGAAGAGCTGCTGAACGCTGCAGGCTATAATGCAGAGAAATATAAGGATGACAGGCCTGTAGGCGTGGCAAGAAAAGATTTCTTTCATCCGGTATTTCTTGGAATGGCGAACAGTAACTATGACTGGCGGATTGAATCCAAGGGATATCAGAATAACGAGCCTTTTGAGATCATCATAGAAAGAAATGAAGTAAATAAGTGGTTCTTTGTGCCTGTAACAAAAGCGGATATCACAAAGGATGAGATCCAGAGCATCATCATGAACCAGCCGAAGTTTACGCCCGGAAGCAAGGTAAGTTTTGTGACAGATGATGCAGGTATCTTTGAAACATTAAAGGCAATCGAGCTTCCTTTAATCTCCCTGTATATATCTGTAGTAAGGGTACTGGGGCAGGAGATCATAGATGAAGTGAGCATAAAGACCAGCATCAGTACGGATATTACGATAAAAAATGAAGACAATATACGTCCATTTGCCATAGGAGAGAACCAATGAGTGAGATAGATGCTATCAAAGAAAGACATTCCGTAAGAAATTATGAAGCAAAAAAGATTGAAGCTGATAAGGTCGAAAAGATCAGAGCTAAGATTGAAGAGCTTAACAAGGAAGGGAATCTTCATTTGCAATTTATGGAGGATGCCGGAAAGACCTATAATAAGCTCTTTAACAAAGTTGCAGGGCTTGGATCTGCACCGAGTGTTATTGCCTGTGTAGGAATCGATGATGAAACTTTGGAGCAGAGAGTTGGGTACTATGGAGAAAAGCTTGTGCTTTTCATACAGGAGCTTGGACTTAATACCTGTTGGGCAGGAACTTTTAACCAGAAAAATATCGGCGCTGAAGTCGGGAACAACAAAAAGCTTGTCATCAGTATTGCCGTAGGATATGGGAAAGATAAGGGTAAGCCCCATAAGTCAAAGAGTCCTGAGCAGGTAATTGAAGCAAAGGGTGATAGGCCCTATTGGTTTAATAAAGGCGTTGATATGGCACTTTTAGCACCTACCGCTATCAACCAGCAGAAGTTTACAATCCGACTAAATGAGGATGAAAGTGTGGATTTCGTGGATAAGGGCGGCATATTTAGCCAGGTAGATCTCGGCATTGTAAGATGTCATTTTGAAATAGGAGCAGAGAAAAGCTTTCCGATTTAAGGATGTGATGGTATGAATGTGGAAATTACATGGAATGGTGGCTTTAATCATAAAGAGGAACTTTTAGCATTGGCTGAAAAGTCAGATACATTTTATATGGTATCACCTTTCTTGGCTCCTGATATAGAGAAGATCATTGAGGAAATGTCAACCATAAAGAATCTTTATGTGTACACAAACATAGATGGCTTTGACATGGGCGTAGAAATCATAGAGGCTTTATCAAGGCTCCAGAAGTACTGCGAGAAGGAAAACATTTCTCTTAATATGTTTTATGACGACGGGTTACACGGGAAAGTTTATCTCTTTTATAAGGGAGAAAAGGCAACAGGATTTGTCACCGCCTCAGCAAATTTTACAACAAAGGGACTTACTAAGAATATTGAGTACGGCATTTTAATAGAGGATGAAACTCTCCAAAATGAAATGCTTAAGAATGTGAGAAACAATGTTGCACATACACTTTCAGCGGCATATCTGTCTTACCTTTATGGGAAGGCACAGGAGTTTAAGAAGAAGCATCCAAAGCAAGAAAAACCGTCATTTAAATCTGCAAAGTTTGTGCGGTCTGAAAAGACAAAGGAAACAAGGTACTTTCTTAAGACAATCGGGAGAGATGGAAAGCCTCATCCTAAGAAGCCATTTGTGGATGATGTGAAGCTTGGATTCAAAAAAGCCACATATCATAAAGGTGATGTTATGGTGATTCATGCCAAAGAGCATGGCTTAGTAGTGGGAATTTATATGGTACTCGAAGATATACCTGAGGAATATACAGAAGATACATGGGATAAATGGCCATATAAATATATGCTTCGTTGTCTGACACCGGATTTTAGTAAGAAATGGTGGCAGGAAGAAATAAAAACATTAGAATTGCCAGAGGATTTTATAATACACCGTCTGCATGAAGAAGATCATGTGACCATGCGAGGGAAAGATAATTTGAATGCCATCAGCTATGGAAGTCCGTTCCAGCTCACAAAGGAATTTGCAGATTATGTGCTTAAAAGACTAAATGAGACGTTATGAGTCCGTTTTTTAGGACACCCTATCTGCTACCATTACAGTAGAAACATAAAACACATGTAAAATCATGGGTCAGTGTACCTAACTGGAGGTAAGCTATGGGAATATTTGAAGATGAGGATGATGCAATTGACGATTTTTTCATGATGGAAATGCTGGACGAAGAAGAAAAGAACGATAGGAAGAAAAAAGGGAAGGACAAAGGTCCGGATAAGGATAAAGACAAGAAAAAAGGATTGTTCGGAATCTTTTAAGGGAGTATATGAGATCGAAACCATTAAACGCGGGAACAATAGGAATAGCTATATTTAACCTCTTTGCAGCATTTATATACAGTATAGCTATTGTAGACAAACTGCATATTGAAGGTGGGATAAGGATACCGGTGCAGATTGCATTTATTATCATCTTTGGAATTTTGGAATTTATTCCAAAGATAGTAATAATTCCGGCAGGAGCCGCAGGGTTTATGAATTGCTTTACTGCATGGAGTTTGCTTGCGCATATAGGACATCCGATTGTAAGGATAATTCTTAGGATAGCTGCAATCGTAGTCTTTATACTTCTTGAGCTTTCACTGTTTACAGACGTGACACTTGAAGGAAGGGATGAAAGCAGACCGCCTACAATACAGCAGATTAAAGCAAGCGGATATAAGAAATACACCAAAGATGGTGTTACATCATACAGGAAAGAATAAATGGAGTTAAAAAGTGAGAAGGTCTTCTATGAAAGAGAAGTAAATGAAGCCCTTATGGATGCGGACTGTGAATGTATTCTTTGGGGAGAAGATTTTTATGATATGAAGATTGTCCTGTATCCTAAGAAGATTTCAGCGATACCGGGCTATGAAGATATAAAGAAAAGTCTTGTTAATGCAGCACTTGTGTATTTCGACTTTTCAAGTGAAAACTATATAAAGTCAAGCATTGTAAGATTCGACTGGGACAGGCAGATAGTCTATATAGCAGAAGGAAACTTTAATGCCATATGGAAGTTCTTTCAGAAAAGCGTTGACCTTGGAATCAGAATCCAAAAAGAAAACGGAAATGAGGTTCCGGTAGATCAGAAGGAAGACATTGTTGATCTTACGCTTCTTGAAAGAAAAGGAAGTAAGCCTGTTATAAGTAAAGGGCAGCTTACATATATAGCCAGGGAAGTTTCTGAAGACGAAAAGAAGGCGCTTGGAAGAAAACAGAGCCTTTTGGATAATCAGAAGTATAAATTTTACTATGCTGCAGGCGGTGATGTGTATCATGACAGAGACTGCGAGTGCATAAAAGCAATTGCGCCTGAGAGCTTTGAGGCATCTGATATCGTGCCGGAGGGCATGAGACCATGTAAAAAGTGCAAGAGGAAAATGTACTTAAGGGCAGCGTGTAGCCCATATGTAAAACAGATACCGCAAGTAGATCTGCTTCTGACTAGAGGCGGAATCATGGACTTTCACCTTGAAAAGTTTGCTTTTGAGGAAGGGCTTAAGTTTCGTATTGATACAGCAGGAGAGCTAACTGTAAAGGGTAAGGAAGATACCTGGATCATTAAGGGCTTTGATAAAAACTTCCTGTCCTTATGGCATAACAATTATGTAAAGACAGCTCCAAGAGAGCGGTATATAACCCAAGGCTTTCATAATCAGAAGCTTGACGGAAAGAAGCTTTATTCCATGCTTGAATATATTTGTGGGTATACCTTCGACAAGCATCTTGAAGCAGAGGACAGAGCTGAGCAGGCAAGAATTGAAGAACAAAGAGCTGAGGAAGCAAGGATAAAGAGAGAAAAGAGCCTTATTGGTCGTATTGAGGCATTATTTAGAAATATTTTTAGTTGGAAGAGTAAAAGAAACAAATAATAAGCAAAGGTGGAACAAAAAATGATTACATCAGATGAGATCAAAAGAAGACTGTGGAATGGAGCAAATCAGCTTAGAGGCTCAATGGATGCCAGCCGTTATAAAGATTATATGCTTGGTCTTATGTTTTATAAGTTTTTGAGTGATAAAACATTGCAAGCCTTTAAATCGGTTTCAAAATCATCTGCTATAGGCATGGAATTAGTCAAGTACTATGCTGATAATGTAAAGGCTGTTCAAAAAGATAATGCAGGGATAGCAGATAATAAGGTGTTGAATCTTGTAAAAGACTATTTGGGATACTATGTACAGCCGGATCAGTTATACCAATCTTGGATAAATGACATCAATAATGGTGAATTTGAATTAGAAAAAATATCTGATTCATTAAATAGCTTTGAAAGAAATGTTGACGCACAAAAGGATAATGATGATTTTAAGGGATTGTTTTCAAATCTTGATCTCACTGATACAGCTTTAGGAAGCACATTAAAACAGAGAAGCGATAATATAAAAGAACTAATCCTTCTATTTGCAGATCTAGATATGGTTGAACTTCAAGAAAATGACATTCTGGGAGACGCATATGAGTACTTGATTGGCATGTTTGCTATGGAATCAGGTAAGAAGGCTGGTGAATTCTATACACCACATTATGTGTCAGAAGTAATTGCACAGATTGCAGCAAAGTGTGCCAAGATTTCTTCGATTTATGACCCAGCTGTTGGATCTGGCTCGTTGTTATTGACTGTTAAAGGACATCTTTCCGAAGAAGATAAAAAGAATCTCCATTATTACGGACAAGAGAAGAATACAGCTACATATAACCTGACACGTATGAATCTTCTGCTCCATGGTATTCGACCTAATAAAATTGATATTAAAAATGGAGATACATTGGCGGAAGATTGGCCAGAAGATCCTAATAGACCGGGAGAAGGGATACTCTTTGATGCGGTAGTTATGAATCCTCCGTATTCGCTAAAAAACTGGAACAGTTCAAAGATAAAGGGATCAGATCCAAGATTTGAATTTGTTGACGGTATTCTTCCTCCTGATAACAAAGGAGATTATGCATTCCTCTTACATGGATTGTACCATTTGAATAGAGATGGAGGCATAATGGGTATTGTTCTTCCGCATGGAGTTCTCTTTAGAGGAGCTGCCGAAGGCGATATAAGAAAAACACTTATAGATAAAGACTGTATTGATGCAGTAATTGGACTACCGGCAGGCATGTTCACAAATACAGGTATTCCAGTAATAGTAATGATATTGCGCAAAGATCGTAAATTCGATGAGCCTGTACTTATAATTGATGCGTCCAATGGGTACTCAAAGCAGGGAAAGCAAAACGTTCTTAGAGAACGTGATATTGCAAGGATAGTAGACACATACCTAGAAAGAAAAGAAGAAAAGGGCTTTTCACATGTTGCAACGAAAAAAGAGATTATTGAGAATGACTATAATCTAAATATTCCGAGGTATGTTGATAGTACTGTAGATACGATTGCAGAAGATGTGGATGGACATTTGTTCGGAGGGATTCCAGAGAGTAACATTGCAAATTTAACTGTTTTGAATTCTAGCGTCCCAGAAATAATAAAGAATACATTTTCAACTTTAAGACCTGGATATTTGAAAATGGAATGTGCACCAGCTGATTTTGAGAAACAAGTCATCAATTCTGAAACGGTCACACTTAAATCCGATAAGCTTAAGAAGGAAATTGATGAATATATTGAGAAGTATTGGAATGAAATAAAAGAGATTTCTCAAAGTGACGGTAGTGAAGCGATAGCAAAAATCAAGGATGATATGCTGAACGAAATTAAAGCTATTTTGAGTGCCTATTCATTTGTAGATATATATGAAGGGTATCAAGTAGTGGCAGATATATGGAAAGATTCGCTTAGTCATGATGCTGGAATTATTGGAGAAAAGGGGTTTTATGAAGCAGGAAGGACTCGGGTTCCCAATATGGTAACTAAAGGGTCTGGAGATAAAAAACATGAAGAACAAGATGGATTCATAGGTGCGATTGTTCCAAATGAGCTAATTGAGAGAATTCTGTTTAAGGAAGAATTAGAGGAAATCAATCGAATTGAGACCAAAATAGCCGAGGTTGATTCTGAGATTGCAGAAATAACAGATTTTGCTGGAGATGAATCTAACGAAGATTACTCATGTTTTGCAGAATGCTTTAAGGATTCTGGGGATGAACTAGACAGAAAGAAAGTGAAGGATGCGATAAAGTCGGCGGATAAGGGAAGCCAAGAAAGAAAACTTCTTGAAACATGTGAAAAACTATTTGCGGAAAAGGCCGAGAAATCTAAGATTCAAAAGCAAAAAGAAAAGGAATTAAAGGAAGCGGTTCAAGAACGAATACTTCTTCTTACAAATGAAGAGATTGATACTATTATGCATGAGAAGTGGTTTGGAGATGTAGAAGAAGAGATGACAAGGCTTATAGTCTTACCGCTGGCTAATGAAATAGAAATTGTAAAAGACCTTTACGACCGATACTCTGATACTTTAGACGATATAGAAAATCAAATTAGTGCTCTTACGCAGCAAATTGAAGATTTTCAGAAAGAGTTGGTGATTGTAAATGAATAGAAAAAACACACCAAAATTAAGATTTAAAGAGTTTGAAAAAGCTGACCCTTGGGAACAGCGTAAGTTAGGAGATTTGATAAATGAGACTCGTGATAAGACAACAGTTGAAGATGAGGATACATTACTTTCTTGTGCAATAGATGGAATGTTTCTTAATTCCGAGTTGTTCAGTCACTTTAGAGGTTCATCAAATATTGGATATTTGAAGGTCAAAAAAAATGATTTGATTTTATCAGCCCAAAATTTACATCTTGGAAATTGCAACGTGAATTTACGCTTTGAACATGGCATAATATCGCCAGCTTACAAGGTCTATGAGCTCATTGAATGTGATCCATTGTTCATACAGGCTTGGGTAAAACAAGATAAAACAAAAGATTTCTTCTTAAAAGCTTCAACTGAAGGTGCAAGCGTTTGTAGAAAAAATATCGTTTGGGAAGAATTATATAAGCAGGAGCTACCGGTTCCTAAAATAGATGAACAAATAAAAATAGGAGCATTTTTCGAGAATATTGACAACCTTATCACCCTTCATCAGCGTAAGTATGAAAAACTAAAAAAGGTAAAAAATGCATATCTTGATGAGATGTTTCCAAAAAATGGAGAAAGATTTCCAAAGCGAAGATTTCCGGGATTTACTGACCCTTGGGAACAGCGTAAGTTATCAGAATTAGTTGACTATAGTAATGGAACAGGGCATGAAGATTATGTTTTACCTGAAGGTAAGTATGAACTGATAACATTAAAATCCATCAATTCAGAGGGAGAATTAGTTTCATCAGGGAAATATGTCGATGAGGAATTTGAAACATTAAAGCAAAATACCTTGATTATGATGTTGAGCGAGCAAGCAAAGGGGATGCTTGGTATGACTACTGTTATTCCTTGCAATAATCGTTATGTTTTGAATCAGCGAGTCGCTGCCTTGACATTGCATGATAAAGTGAGTTCTAAGTTTTTAACAAAAGCTATAAACAATAAACAGTCATATTTTGAACAGATGGGTGCTGGAACTAAGGTACAAAATATATCAAGGGGTCATGTTGAGAATTGCTTGATAGAAATTCCAAAATATGATGAACAAAAGCAAATTGGTGATTTTTTTGATAATCTCGACAACCTTATCACCCTTCATCAGCGTGAGCTTGACAAACTTAAAAAACTTAAAGCAGCCTACCTTGATGCGATGTTTGTAGGAGGAAAATAAATGAGCAATGCACCTAAAAATGCGACTGAAAAAGCATTTCAGGAAAACTTGGTAAATGAGTTACAGAAATATAGCTGGTCAGCTCCTGATGAATTAAATGGAAATCTACATAAGGTTACGGTGGAAACTCTAATAGAGAATTGGCGTAGTGAACTGAACAGAATTAATAAAAATGTTCTGGAAGGTGTCCCACTTACAGATAATGAGTTTTCACAAGTGCTCTCACGTGTAAACCAAATTAACAACAGCTATGAAGCTGCAAAGATATTGGCTGCTGAAAATGGGAAAGGTAAAATTGATGGTATCTGGCGCGATGATAACCCGGAAGTAACAAAAAAACAAATTACACTTACAATTTATAGAAAAGCACAGGTGCTTGGCGGGGATTCTTCGTATCAAATTGCCAGAGAGGTCACTACAAAAAACAATAACCGTTTTGATATTGTTCTTCTTATTTGTGGTCTTCCGGTTATTAATATTGAACAGAAGAGAACTGATAAAACTATAGATGAAGCATTTGGGCAGTTCAAAAGATATTATCAGGATGGTGAATATACGAATAATTTCATGGCATTTTCGCAAATGATGGTGATATGTACTGAAATTGATACAGAGTATTTTGCTACGCCCAAATCATTATCCGATTTTAATAGAGCATTTTGTTTTCACTGGACGGATAAAGATAATAATAGAATTACAGATTGGAGACAAATAGCATCAACATTTTTAAAAATACCAATGGCACATCAGATGGTAGGCGATTATCTAGTTATAAATGAGTCCGAAAAAGAAGATGAAAAATGCCATATGGTAATGCGCCCATATCAAGTATATGCTCTTCAGGCAGTGGAATTGGCAGCCACAGGCCAAGACGGGAAATGTGGAGGCTTTCCTCATGGCGGTTTTATTTGGCATACAACCGGATCAGGAAAGACTATAACGAGTTTTAAAACAGCGTTATTTTTATCAAAAAGAGCAGGTTTTGATAAGGTTGTATTCCTCGTTGATAGAAGAGAACTAGATACCAATACTTCGACAAGATTTAAAGCTTATTCCGCATATGAGTCTGTGAAAGTGGATGATACAAAACATACTTATCAATTAAAAAAACATCTTATGGCAGGTCATAATGGAATAGTAGTTACAACAACTTTTAAGCTGAATGCATTAGTAAAAGATCTTCTTGAAACGTCTGATCATGCACTTAATGAGAAAAAGTTTGTTTTCATCATAGATGAAGCCCATAGAACAACGATGGGAGACATGATGGTGACAATTCAAAAATTCTTTAAGAAGAATGGTCTTTTCTTTGGTTTTACCGGAACGCCTTTATTTGATGAAAATAAAGCTAAGGGAAAGGTAAATGAAAAGAGTGAATTGATCAATACTACTGAAAAGCTATTCGGGCCCAAACTTCATCAATATACTATCGATGAAGCAATAAGAGATAGAAACGTTTTGGGATTCCATGTAGATTACATAAATACTGGTGAGTTTAAAAGTTACGAAGATTTACGAGATAAGCTTGTTGAAGCAATTATAGAGGAAAAGCCAGATGAAGACTTAAGAGATGTAGAGCACAAGGTACAGGCTTTGTCAGAACTTGATGTTGAAAAAGAGAGTAGTAAGAGGAATGTGTTTGTTTATCAAGATGAGACGCATATCCCTAGAGTTGTTTCAGAAATCTTGAATTCCTGGGAAAAACAATCGCAGCATCGTTTCTTTAACGCAATACTTACTACTGGTAAGATAAGTAGGGCGATTGCTTACGCAGAAGAATTTCAGAAACAGCAAAAGCATGTGGATGATCCGATTCATGTGGCTGTGACTGTGAGTTTTGGAAATGAAAATGATACTGATAATGAAGCAAGAAAGTTTGCAGAGAGAATTTTTGAGTATTATTATGCATTCACAGGGATTAAATTTGCTCCAGGAGATTCTAAACATGGGGAATCTCAATATTTTGAAGATTTAGTTTTAAGGACAGCAAGAGGAGGAAGTGGACGAAACGAAAAAAATATTGATTTAGTAATTGTAGCAGACCAGATGCTAACGGGATATGATTCTAAATATCTTAATACATTATATGTTGATAGAAAACTAGAATTGCAAGGACTTGTACAAGCGTACTCTAGAACGAATAGAATATATGGTGAAGCCAAAGAATTTGGAACAATTATTAATTTTATATATCCCCGTATGACTAAAGAAGCGGTCGATGAAGCCTTAAAACTATATGGAAGCGGAGGAGAGAGTTCTCCGGCTATTGTTGATACATATGATGTTGCGGTAGGAAAACTAAATGCATTACTAAGCGATATGTGTAATGAACTGCAAGATCCGGCAGATTGGATAAATATAAAAGATGATGAGGATGCAAAGAAAAGATTTGTAATTTCATATAAGAGGGCAGCAATACAACTAAATGTTGTTTCTCAGTATTATGAGTATAAATGGAATGATAAAACTTTTGGAATTGATGAGCATACGTGGATGAAGTATACTGGCGCATATAAAAACTTGACGCATGAGACACCAGTTGATCCGCCACCTGTTGTAATTCGACCACTTCCAGGTAAAACAAAACTTGTGGGAACACAAGTGATTAATGCCGCTTACATTATAAATTTGATTGGAGAAAAAACTACAGTTAGTGGAAACGCAAGAATTGTTGATGATGAATCCTTACGTCTAATCCTAGAGCAGATTCAGGAATTATCGAACTTAGGAGAGGCAGAACATGCGAAACTTCTTGAGGAATTTGTAGAAGACATAAAAAATGGAAAAGTTGAAGCGTCAAAACCTATAGATGAGTCATACGAATTATGGAAGAATAATGTATTGAAACATGAAATAGATGATTTTGCTTCTGAATGGGGAGCGGATGCTAATCTGCTATATAATTCCCTTATGTCATATTCAAATCTTGAACCTGATGTAGTTCCGAGGATAGATGAGATTATTGATACGGTTGAAATAACAAAAGCGAAAAGAGATGTTGTATCACCTCTTCTACATAATATTGATCTGACAGAAGAATTACCAAAATGGATGGCAGAAATGAGAAGAAAATATAAGACCTAACTGATGTTATGTGAGTTTTTTGAAAAAGCTTGTAGGTGTAATGACCTACAAGCTTTTTATATATCCATCATCGGCGCAGAGATATATTGCTTATTGGTTTAAATTAGATAATGACCTCATAATGATGTCAATATCGGCGCTCTCCAGCTCATGAATAATGTGGAGATATGTTTTTTGTGTTGTGGTCATATTTGAATGGCCGAGCCTACGGGCCACACTAGCAATCGAAACACCGGCAAAAAGGAGTAGCGATGCATGAGTGTGGCGAAGACCATGCACTGAAATTACAGGTATTTCAGCATGCTTACAGTGTCGCGCAAGAAGATCGTTAACAGTAGAGTTGTATATTTTACCACAAACAAATATAGGTTCATCTTCTGGCAAAGATTTTATTAAAGAGGCAAACTGCATAACTGTTTGCCAATCTAGAGGAATCTTTCGAACAGAAGATTTGTTTTTGGTAGGAAGGAATCCACCGGAGCCTTTGTAATCCCATGTTTTAGATACTGATAGTTGTTGTCTTACCAAATCAAAATCTGCTGGGGTCAGTGCTATCGCTTCTGAGAAACGCATTCCTGTTTTGGCAATTAAGTATATTAGCCAGTCCATGTTTAACTCGGAAGATAATTCGAGATCATCAATTAGCTTGTGGAGTTCATATTGATTGAGATATTTTGGCTTTTTTTCGCGAGGGCTTCTTCCTTTAATTATTGCTTTACGGGTAGGATCTCTTTGGATTAGACCTTCATCCACGGCATCAAGGATCGCACATTTTAAATGGTGATGAAAGTCCATTGTTGTTTGTCTTTCATGCTCGGCAGCATAATCGTTCAGAATTTTTTGATATGAAGTTCTATCTAGATCACAAAGACAAAGTGTGGGTGCAAGCTTTAAAAGCCATTGATATGCCATGTTGTATTTGTTCATGGTTATAGGTCTTATGGCGCCTTCTTTATAAACGGAAATCCATTGTTTATAGTACTCGCTGAACAACATGGTATTGTTGTTGGTTGTCGTTGTATACATATGTAAGTCCTCCTTTTCTGCTGATAATACATACGCCGATGAAGGGTGATAAGGTTGTCGATACTTACAAGAAATGCTCCCAATTTCTTCTGTTCATCAAAACATGGTAACATTAAATCAAAATCAGACAGTGCTTCCTTAGTAATTGTTTTAATTGTTCCGCCTGGTGCTTTTCGTGCTTCATCAATAAACTTTTCCTTAATGATATACGCCCAAAATGTTTTATCGATGTCTTGATTATATCTATCAAAAATAAGAACTGTTCTATCAACAAATGCCCCATATTGCGTGATTGCAACACGTCCAATGCTTCCTTGAAGTGTAACTAATACTGAACCTTTATCAGCAAAAACACTCATTGGTTGAGCAAGCTTACTAATCTTTTGCTTGGTATCATCTACCAACTTCATATCATCTGCAACGTCGGCTACTTGTACAAACGGCATAGCCTCTTCTCCGTCATACCATTCCTTATTTCCATATGGCTGAGGAAAAGAACCTCGTCTGAATCCTGCGCACTCTGATAACTTACGCTGTTCCCAAGAAGGGTTTATAGGTGTGACTATCGCTGATGAAGGGTGATAAGGTTGTCGAGGTTTGAAAAATACTCCCCGATTTTAATCTGCTCATCTATGGATTTCGGAATAATCATATCCGTATCTTGAAGAGCTGACTTTGAAATTGAAGTAACTTTTATTCCCTGCATCAACGGTTTTAGCTGATTGTGATATGCAGGAGAATTGATATAGTATCCCAAGAACATCGGACCATATTTTTCCTTTGGACGACAAGCTATCGTATGAAGTCCAGACAGGAGCTTCATTCCTTCGGAGCCCCGTATTTCTGTACATTTGCCAACAGTATCATCCTCTGCTGTATCTGCGATTATAATGTCCCCATCTTGCAAAAATGAGTTCTTAAACTTATCAGCTTTTGCATCATCGGATATGTACGGCAGCTCAGTTTGGGAGGCATCAATATAGTCTCCAAACTTTATCAGAACATCACCGTAATGCACATTCTTTATTGTTCCGCTCTCATAGTTCAATTCTGCTCTCGATAAGGTATTATTCTGCAATCCATCAAAGACTGAAACAAACTTACGCTGTTCCCAAGAAGGAGTAGAATTATTTGTTTTTTGAAGTGCAAAAGCAATAGGGGTGTAGTTGTGCTTACACTGATGAAGGGTGATAAGGTTGTCCAACTGACGTAAATAATATGAAATTTTTTGTTGTTCCTGAATAGAAGGAAGATTTATTTTAATTCCCATAAACTCATCAAAACTGATATTTAATAAACCATCCATTCTTGCTCCAGATGAAATAAGCTTTGCAAGTTCTCGATCAGGAATCTTCGTAGAAAAATAGTATTCTATAAAACTAGCATCAGCATCTATCATTCTAAAACTATGATAAACCCTTGGTACAAGCGCTTCTTCGTATGATTCAAGTGAAAATACAGTGCCATATTTGGCAAGCTTTGAATTTCCATGATTATATGAAAGCTCACCTTTATGAAGTAATGTATAGTTCTTTTGTTCTTTACCAGCTATATTTCCAGAAAATCTATCTTCTTGGCTCATCCAACCATTTGCTGCAGAAATAGTAAGTGTTGGCAAATCCATTCTGCCATCATTTCCCTGAACTCTTTCTGATACCTCGCCAAGCTTACGCTGTTCCCAAGAGAGATTAGTAGCATGTCTTTTTGAAAATGAGGCGAAATACATTCACCGATGAAGGGTGATAAGGGATTCAAGCTTTGTAAGAAATGTTCCAATTAGCTTTTGCTCTACTATATCTTGTGGCATTGATATAGGCATCTCGTTAAAGATTTTATCTGTGATAGCAAATCTATCAGAACGGGCACCAGAGTTCCCATTAAACCTCATAAATGAATGCCAACACGTTGTCTGAAAGTACCATTCCAAGTAGCTTAAATCGATATCATAAGGTCTAAATACATAGTAAAGCGGAGACATTGCTCCTGTTCTTTCCAGCTTGTTTCTTTTAATAGGTCCAAATGGAGCTGTTGCGGAAATACGAGGGTTATACACAAAATCATCTGGCTCCACAACATAATATCCATCTATATTTTCGGCATTAGCAATATCTTTTTCAAAAAAGTCTCTCTGAGAGATAATTCCAAACTCTGCAGAATTTGTGAATACCTCATCAACTACAGCATCTTGATTTTTCTTAGTTACCTTATTAGATATTTCACCTAGCTTACGCTGTTCCCAAGAACAACTTATTTTAAAGTATATTTTTGATACTATTTTTAGAGCATATTGGCGTTTTCTGCGTGCCTGCGTAAGTGTTGACGTCAAAATGACGCCATGAAAGATTAAGGGTGACGCCGAAATGACGTCGCTCTTTCTTTTTGCCTATTTTTCTGTACGCTGGGGTCATAGGGCACTCCCTGTTCCGGATGCCATAGGCAGACGGTCTGCGTAAAGTTAGCCTGCAACTTTAGGCGTATCCTGTTATTCTTTTTTTCTTGTTTTTCATAATTTCTGTCCGGGGTCGTACATGCCCTATTTTTCAGGGGTTCAAGGTGGTACGGCACCGTATTTTCCCAAAATTCATTTTTACAGTTTTATAAGGCCTGTTTTTAAAGGCTGTACGGACGCGTACAACCCAGTATTTGTGCGGCTTTGAGCCTGTTACGGGTGCGTATTTTATGCCGTCTTAAAGCAGGGAGATTATACGGGTGCGTAGTACGGGAGCGTACAGATTTTTATAATGATTGTTTCGGATTTGCTTTCAGTATGTCCCACATATAGGTAGAAAGCACGAAAGGAGGTTTTTGGATGGATTACGCAGTGCTTAAAAAAATAGCAGAGTACTCAGATGTTTATGAAGTGGCGGCTCTTGGGATTAGCTCTGTAGAAGAAATGAAAGCAGCCTTAAAAAAGAAAGGGGCTACTGGTGGAACCTTTCAGAGAAGAACGGAGTACCTGACAGGGCAGCCTGCATATATCTCAATAAACGGAGATGAGCTGTCATATGACTACCAGACTTTGGCAGAGGATCTTCAAACATTGACAGAAAAACTTATTCCAAAGGGCTATGGGCAGGATTCTGAACAGGAACTGGAAGAAGAGATTGAGATGCTAAAAAGGCAGATTGCTGATCTGACATCTGAGCTGCAGGAGTACTCACAAAAGATTACGCAGCAGGAAGATTATATTAGCAAGCTTAAGGCAGAGCTTTCAAAGAGGGCTGGGGGATCCTTAAAGACAGAACTGGAAAGAAAAGTACTTGTGGCAAGCAGCATATCTGTGGGTCCAAAGGTGCATCCATCAGACGAGTGTTTCCTTGTGGATCCTGACGAGTTATTGGATGTAGATGCTTGTGTTGCAAGGTATGGCGGAGAGCTCGATTCTTTCTATGAAGAGATACCGACAGATACCGAAGATGCAGGATTTGAGCCGGGGCATGAGCTGACAGAGAAAAATCATGCACTTCGAACAATGAAGACTGTGGGAACAAAAAGGTTCTTTTCAAAGAGAGTCAGGGATAATGCTGAGGTCAAGAAGGTGGAATCAAGAGTAGGGCAGTTATTCCCGGCGCATGGGGATGGTAAGAGTGAGCGTCAGAAAGAGAGGGATAAGATTCTCCGCAACAGATTTATTTCCTTAAATAACATTATCAAGTCAGACAGGCTTACCAATCAGGAAAAGCTCATGATGTATGCCATGAACTCTGAGTATCATAACACGCATATTGAGAGGCTTTTGACATATGCCGGGGCTCATTGTATCAATGCAGATTTCCTTATTTATATATTGGAAGATCCGGATACCTGCTCAACATATGAAAATACAGTGGCATTCTTAAGCCAGTTCGCAGATGCAAGCGAGTATAGGATGAAGCTCAATCTGGCTCGTGAACTTATCGAGGGAAAGTGGTATATCACAGCAGACTATAACGGACGAAAGACAAAGTTTCAGCTTGTACCCATTGATGAGATCAATGAACTTCGTAAAGCAGTAGGTCTTCCAATAAGTAAGTATTCTTATAAGGAAGAAGAGGAAGATGATCCTTTCCCTGACGATGTAGAAGAGGAAGTACCTAAGAAGCCGGATTTTGTTGAAGATATTGCTCCCGGTTCTTATGGCGATATTGATATTCCCGATGATGGATTTGAGATGCCGCCAATGGACAATGAGGAATTACCTTTTTAAGGGAGGGATATGATGAGGCTTTTTATGAGTTTGACGGAAGAGGAAGTAAAACAGTTTGATAAAGCATGTGACAAAGCAGGCATGACAAGATCCCAGTATCTTAAGTGCCTGCTTAATGGCAGGCGTGATATCAGACCACCAGTATTACAGTACAGAGAAATGATACATGCACTTGAAAGCATAGAAAGAGATCTAAAGGTTATTGCAATGAAAGATGATCTTTCTGATACAGACAGGCTTCTTATCATGCAAAAACTTTCGGATTTAAAAGAGATGTTTTCAGGGAGATTTCATAAGGAGGTTTCGGATGGAAATAGAGGATAAAGAATATACGATGGATGATGTCGTTGAGCTTGTAAATGCTCAGGAGAAAGACTTCATTATTAATATCAAGCTGGAGGTGGATGATGGCGACAGTGAAGGAAGTGTATAAGAACCAGCTTGATATGGCATCAGTAAGGCTGGTTAAAGATAAACCTCTTATGAGTAAAACACCGATTCGTTCCCCGGAGGATGCGGTTAAAGCATTGGGAGAGTATCTGTGTCAGATGGATAGAGAGGTTATCTGCGTAATTAACCTTAGAACGGACGGGATTCCTATTAACTGTAGTGTTTGTAGCATGGGTGCAATAGATCAGGCAATAGCTCATCCAAGGGAGATTATGAAAACAGCGATTCTCTCAAACGCGGTAAATATTGTAATGATGCATAACCATCCAAGTTCTAATCTTAATCCAAGTAAGGAAGATACAATGCTCACAGACAGGATGGTCACAGTTTGTGAGATCTTAGGGATTCCACTTGTGGATCATATTATTGTTGGAGGCGATAACAGTGAATATTTCAGCTTTAGAGAGAAGGGAATCCTTCCCATGAAAGCGATAAAACTTGAAAGTGATTATAACAAACTGGATATGAACACACCGAGTGTTGCAGAAGAGCATGTGACCATGAGGCCAAGACGGCATAGGTGATATTTTCCCTGGCAGAGATGTCAGGGATTTTTTTATTTATGTTTCGGATTAGGGCTATGCATGTCCCACTAACCTTATGAGAACAATCAAAGGCGCTTAAGAAGGGAGGTATTTAATGTACAAGTTTGAAAAGAAGATCAAAGCGGCAGAAGAAAATGGTATCAGGTTCTCAGAAGGGCAAAAGACATACATAAGATGTGCTCGCATCAACGGGATAGATTTGCTTGACCATCTTTATGACAGGTATTCAAGAGATTACTTAAGTCACCCACATGATGAGAAGAGCAGCGAGTATCTTGCGGTTATAAGCGTGATCCTATCTGTCTCTGAGTACTTTGATGAAAACCTATGCGAGCTTGTTGACCAAATGATTGAGCAAAACAAGGTTTATCCGGTAAGGAAGTGATCATATGGCAGAAAGACAAACCCGTGAAGAGAAGATGAGTGCTATCCAAAAGAAGTTAGAGGATGGTGTCAGGGCAATCTTTACTTCTGAAAAGTATCAGGAATATATCTCGGCAATGTCAAAGTTTCCGAGGTATTCCATCAACAACTGCATACTTATTGCAAGTCAGCTACCGGAGGCAAGTCTCGTTTGCGGTTTCAGAAAATGGCAGACCGAATTTAACAGGACAGTCAATAAAGGGGAGCACGGGATTATGATCTTGGCTCCCATCAAAGGTAAGACTGAGGTTGTAGAAGAGGTCTTCGATGAGAATAACAAGGCTGTTGTCGATGAGAACGGGAACCAAAAGACAGAGAAGGTAACAAGAGAGTATCAGACCTTCAGGCCGGTGTATGTTTTCGACGTTTCACAGACAAGCGGAGATCCGCTGCCTACTCTTGCATCGGAACTAAATGAAACAGTTGATTCTTTTGAGGAAATGAAAAGTGTTCTTATAAGTATCAGCCCGGTTCCGGTGTCATTTGAAACAATAAACGGCGGTGCCAACGGATATTATTCTCCGACTGCAGGAAAGATTGTAATTGATGAACGTCTGCCTCAGCTACAGATGCTAAAGACGATGGTTCATGAGATCGCTCATGCAACCCTTGGACACGGCAGTAAAGAGGATAAGTGGGACAGGCAGACCAAAGAGGTTCAGGCGGAATCGGTAGCGTATTGGGTAACGCAGATGATAGGACTCGATACATCTGACTATTCTTTTGGGTATATATCCGGTTGGAGTAAGGATAAGGAAGTTTCTGAGCTTAAGGAAAGCCTGGATGTAATCAAACAGACATCGGATAAGCTCTCTTCTTCTATAGAAGAAAAGATAAGGGAACTTAAGAAAGAAAGGGAATCTCTTCCTATGGTATCAGAGGAAAAAGAGCCGTATATACCGACACCACACAAAAAAAGATAAAAATATTTGTTTTGCATTTCGGATTAGGAAGATACATGTCCCACAAATAGGATGAAAGGAAAAAATCCAGCACACAAAGATAAGGAGGTAGCGATATGGATTATTCTTTTGGAAATGCTCATGTGGAGGTAGAAAAGAACTTCACAAAAAACGAGCAGGTAAAGGCGACTGTAAAGGCAGTTGCAGAAAAAATCAAGGAGAAGGAGGAAAAGGACAATGCTTGATTTCGAGTCATTTCAGCAGTATGTGAAAGACAACATCAAAGACTTTCTGCCTTCCGAGTTTGCGGATGCAGAGGTAAACTTGCAGACCGTAAACAAGAATAACGGAAAGCAGCTCCACGGCATCACGATTCGCACAGGCGAAAACCCTGTATGCCCTAATATCTACCTGGATCAGTTCTATGAGAACTATAAGGAACAGGGCATGGATATTGATGTAGTCATGGAAAGGGTAGCGCAGCTTGAGCTTGAGCACATGAACCCTTCCGAAGACTTTAGCAGCATTGCTGAGAAGTTTAAGGATGTAGAGTTTATTAAGTCTCATGTTGTAGTTGCAATCGTAAATGCAGAGAAGAATGCCGAGATGCTTCAAAACACACCTCATAAGCTGACAGAGGATCTGGCCATCATTTATAAGGTATATCTTGGTGGCGGCTCAGATGGTATTGGAACTATTACCATCAAGGATGAACATATGAAGCAGTGGGATATTTCGCTGGATGAACTCCATGCATGTGCAATGGAGAACAGTAAAACTATCATGCCTGTAAAGGTTCAGGACATGGGAAGTGTACTTGCCGAGATGATGGGTGGTATGCCGGAAGACATGATGCCTATGGTTGCGGAAGATAAGATGATGTATGTCATCAGCAATGAACAGAAGGTAAACGGTGCTGCAAGTATTATCTACTCAGATGCACTTGAAAAGCTTTCTGAAAAGCTTGGTACAGACCTGTACATTTTACCTTCATCGATCCATGAGACAATCGCCATTTCTGCAAACTTCGGTACACCAGAGGAACTCGCACAGATGGTAAGAGAAGTAAACGCGACTCAGGTTTCTCAGGAAGAGCAGCTTTCTGATCACGTTTATAAGTACGATGCTAAGACAAAGACCCTGTCTTTAGCAGACGTAGAGGGTTTAAGCCAGGATATCTCAAAGGTTTCTGAAGACAAGCAGACCTATGATGCAGTAAACACAGAGGTTTCGAGACCTCGCCACCACAGATAAGGAGTAAAGGTATGGAGATTACAGATATCAGAATGAACCTGCTTGATAATGCAGGCGGTGTAAAAGCCATCGGAAGCTTTTCGCTTGATAATGCATTTGCTGTCCGTGGTATGAGAGTCATGGAGGATAAGAAGGGCAGAAATTTTGTTGCCTTTCCCTCCAGAGAACGTGCAAACGGTGAGTATGAAGACATTGCTTTCCCTCTTAGCAAAGAGTTCTATCATGAGATCACCGATGCCATTATGAAAGAGTTTCATCGTAAGCAGGAGGAAGTTGCCCAGGAGGCTCAGGACAAAAGCCACAATCAGGATGAGTCCAAAGGTCAGGAGCAGACTCAGGCGGAAGATGCAGCTAAGCCCCATAAGGGACGTGGACGATAAGGAGGATCCTTGTTATGCAGATTTCCGAAGTGAGGCTTAAAAAGAGGGATGGTGATGATAAGTTCCTTGCCAGTGGTTCCATCACCTTTGAAGGAATGTTTGTTGTATCCGGTATCAAGGTTATGAGAGCAAAAAGCGGAGACCTTTTTGTGGCATATCCTTCATGGAAGAACTCAGATGGGGAGTACAAGGATGTATGTTTTCCTATGACAAAGGCTCTTCGAGAGGATATCAACATGCAGGTGCTTTCCAAGTACGAGGAGCTTTAAGATGTAAGCGGGGCTGCCATAATAGGCGGCCCTTTTTTTTGGAGGTATTTATGGCAAAAGGTATTGTTGCAAAAATCTGGAATATAAAGGATGGATCAAAGGGAAGAGGAGCCGGAGCACAGATTTCAGATTCCATTGACTACATAACAAATAGCGAAAAATGTGATGAAACTTTGGGAGGAAGCCAGGCTCAGATAGGAAGGGAGCTTACCTATGTCACAAATGATGTAAAGACATTGGAGGGGCTTTATGTCGGATGCCGCAATATCTCAGACATTAAGAATGCTACAAATGAAATGATGCAGGTAAAGGAGTTTCATGGAAAGCTTGGAGGCAGGGTAGCACTCCACGGCATTATATCTCTTGATGCAGCAGAGTCGGATAAGAAGAATGCTGGGAAACTTATGATGCTTCTAAATGACCTTTTAGAGGAGATATTTCCAAATAATCAGGCGGTATATGCAGTGCATACCAATACAGAAAACCTTCATATCCATTTCATATTAAATACCGTAGGGCTTGGTGGTAAGAAGATTCATATGGATAAGTCTTTTATGAGTAAGGTGTTTGATCCGGCTCTTAACAGGCTTGCTGAGAAGTATGGTTTTACGCCAAATGAAGCTTGGGTAAAGGAAAAGCAGGAGGATAAGGTTTCTTTCGGAGAGAGAGTAGTTAAGCTAAGGCAGGCCGTTGATGAGGCAGTAGAGCGGTCTGAGGATTTCGAGGAGTTTTTAAAAGACTTAAAAAAACAGGGAATCGTGGTTAATTGTGGAAAATATCTAAGTCTTAAGGCAGAGGGAATGACAAGAGGTATTAGAAGCTATCGGCTTGGTTCTTTGTATACAGTTGAGGCAATCAGAGACAGGATCCTTAATAAGCGAGAGGAATTGATACGAAGCGAAGTCGGAGAGCATGTAGGAAGAAAGAAGGACCCTGCAACAGTCTTTGTAAAGACATCTCCGCTAAAGAAGTTTAAGGATATGTCAGAGGATGAAAAAAAGGAATGCATTAGGGCTTTAAAACTTGGCAGGAATCCTTGGAGAGAAAGGCAGGAGTCAAACTGGCAGCTTCAAAGGCTTTCTGATGAGTTTAGGCGCACGGCGGGTGTATATGAGCTTATAAGGGTATATGCGCCAAATACCGGTAATGCTCAGGATGCCTTGGATAATATTGTAGCCAGGCAGAAGGAAATAGCAGCAGAAAAGAAGGCTGTCAGGGAAAACCTAAAGACCTATCAGCCAATCATAAGGCTCTACAAGGAGATAAAAAAGTATGCAAGAAAAGCGTACCTATATGAGTTTGCTGCCTGTGATGAGTATTTATCTTCCTACATGGAATATAAAAAGCTCTGTGAAAGATTAGAGAACGGATATGGAAAGAGCGTTCTTGAAGTATCTGCCTATATTGAAGATCAGGAGAATCAGATACTTTATGCCACGGCACAGTCAAAGGAGCTTTCTGATGAATATAAAACTATTTTGAGGTTCAAGGAAAATGAGCTCAAACAGGGCATTTCAGAATATACATCCCTTTATGATGCAATCGGCTTTTCAAAGGCAAGGACGAGAGCCATGCAGATGGGTGTTTTTGAGAGCTGTATAAAGTTCATTGCAGCGGATGGAGCTGACGGGGCATACATAAGAGTTGTTATTACACCGGATATTATTGACGGGAAACGTACTGAAAAGGCTATTGTTACTGTCTTTGATAGATCAGGGAAACAGTTATCTGAGATTTCTTCAAAAGACATGTCTATAAAAGACTTTAACCGTAGCATCTCAGAACTAAAAGCAGAGTACGGATTATATAAATGCCATTCATTTGATAAGAGGGAGGATGCAGAGAGCTTTGTAGAAAAGCAGCAGGAAGAAAAAGCGAAAAAAGTAAGACGCCAGGTTTCGGATTAGACCAAGGTGTGTCCCACATAAAGGGTAGAAAGGAGGATTTTATGAGCGAGCTTAGGTATGAACCTAAATCGAAGGCTCCGCTCAAACTTGAATCTGATTTCTACCCTGTTTTTTCGCTCTTTTCTGATAGGGAATTAAATGCGAAGTTTATGCAGCTAAAGGCAAATATCTGTGATCTTAACCCTGCGCTTGTAACAAAGTGCATTACGGGAACAGAGCAGGATTTCATAATGCTCATGGACAGAGCAAAGGACTTTATTAGGGAGCGCCTCAGGGGGATTTCCGAGGAAGAGGAAAGGAAGCTCTTAGAAATGTTCCGGCAGTGTGTGTTTGGGTATTATGTCCTAACTCCGCTTGTAGAAGCAAAGGAAGTATCTGATATCAAGGTACTTGATTATGACCATATCGTAGTAAAGGCAAATGGAAGAAGATATGTGGCAAAGTGCCAGTTCTTTGACCAGACAGATTATAAGGATTGGTTTTCAAGGATCCTTCGTATTCACAGACTTGGAAAGAGTGAGGAATATGCTCTTTCACACTGCACGGACAGAAAAGGGGTAAAGGATTTCTATCTTCGTATTGATGTACAGCTATCCTGCATCACTTCCACAGAGAAGAACAATATTCATATCCGAAAGATGCCAAAGACAAAGCTTTCCTGGGAGTACCTGATTGAGAACGGAATGCTTGATGAAGAAATGATTACGTATTTGAAGGACAGAATATGTGCAGGCTACGGATTCTTGATATCAGGCAGAGGCGGATCCGGTAAATCCACACTCCTTAACAACATGATTGATTGCATCCCATTTGGGGAGTCAGTGCTTGTATCGCAGGAGTCGGATGAGCTGTATTCCAATGTACATCCTCAGATTCAGTTTGAGCATACGATGACGGTTCGAAAAAAAGACACAGTAACAGATTTTTCATTGGAGGACGAGCTTCGGCTTGGTCTATTACAGGACATTGATAATTTCATCATCGGAGAGATCAAAGGCGGTGAGGCATTATATGTATTCACCACAGCCATGAGCACAGGCGCAAGATTTTTTGGAACGATTCATGCCAATGATGCAGCGAGCAGTGTGATAAGGCTGGCTCAGTGTGCAAGGTATATTTCGGATTATCCTATGGAGACTCTTTGTGAGATGCTTACCTGCACGCCATTCGTGCTTATCCATATGAGCCACTTTTCGATAGATGAAATCCTTGAAGTAAGCGGCTTTGATGAAAAGACAAAGAGACTACAGTTTAACGAGATCTTCAGGAAGGAGGACGCATGACTTACTTTTCACTTGCACTTGCAACCATTCCCGTTCTCGTATTCCTGGCAGCCCAGGATTTGAAGGAACGGATGATTTACAGCTTCCCGGTGCTTTTTTTATCAGGGGCATGGGCGGCTCATTCAGTAATTCTCTATAAGGATAATCCTATATTTGTGATAACGGCATGGAGTGCGACTATTGCGCTATTTATGGCCTACAAAATCAGTGGCATGTGGGGAGATGGAGACAGTGACATGTGGCTCCTTTTTACGGGCGTCATTTTAAGCACCTTTGAACTTAAGAACATGCTGCAGTTTGGCTTTGTTGTCTGCATATTACTTGTGGGTGTTCAGGGGATTGCTCTTATAGCGGGGCTTATAGAGTCAGCCATCAAAAAGAGAAAGCTTGACAGGCACTCTGATATAGCGGTTGCTCCAGGGTTCGCAATGGTTCTTATTATGGTCATTCTTTATGGAATCAGTAGGGAGGTGAGCATTTTATGAATGATGAGATAGAAATCATAAAAAAGCAGCTTCCTGATATGGCTGGGATTCTAAATGCAATCCCTGGCGAAAGATTTGAGATTAAAGGAGCCCAGACACTTCTTATTGTTCAGAGGCGTATGGAAGATACGGAGCTTCAAAGGGAGCTGTCCGTGTATACGCACCTTTTTTCAAAGGAGAGCTCGCCGGGAGTAACAGAACTTTCAAACGCAGCAGTTTCTTTTGTAAAGATCAAGACTCTTTGTGAAGCAGGAAAGACTGATTTTGATCAGGTATCAATAAGAGAGCTTATAAAGGAATTTCATGCTCAGAAGACCAAGGTTGTAAACATCATCCATTTGTCAAAAGTAAATGCGCTTACAGCAGAGGATTACCAGAAAGAGGTAATCCAAAAGACGCTTGATAAGTCAGAGAAGTATCTGAAAGCTTTTGAGGATGAGATAAAAAGGGCAGAAAAGAAGATTGAAAAAGAGCCTGAGAGCCTGATAAAGGCAAAAGAAGAGGTTATTCCTTCTGAGGAAGAAGAGGTAAAACCTCTTAAGCCAAAGAGAAATGTTTTTTCAGAAATAGTCGAGAAACTTGCAGGCTTCTTTGAGAGCATCCGGCATAAAAGGGAAGTCAAATCCTTGTTAAAAGAGGAAGAGAGTAAACTGGCAGACTCAAGATGTGAAGAGATCCCTTTTTATGATGGAGCTCTTAAGTATACAGAGAGCCATGTATGTAAGGATATCCCGGAGTTTTCAATATTTCTTCGTAAGGGGAATGTTTATTTCGGGTATACAAGAAATGCTACAGCAGGGGTGTATGACAACAGGGATCAGAGCCTTTTAGAACTTATGAATGTAAGCAAGGACTTTATCCAGTTTCTAACAACAGACCTTCTTTCCGGGGAATATATCCTAAAGCCATTTGAAGACAGTGAGAAAAAGGCGATGCAGCTCTACTTCAACTATATCTGCGTTTGCTTTGAAAAGCATATAGGTAAGAATCTTTCTGTACAGGAGTATCTGCATTTCAAAGATTACTATAACCGGCTGGTGCTTATGATGTTTGACCTTGAAGAGAAGGAAAGAAGCGATTACTACAGAGCTCTTGCAGTTGCTGACAGCTATGTCGGTTACATGAAAGGCTATGACCTTACTGTATCAGATGATAAGGAAGACATTATAAGAAACATAATAGCAGGGAAAAGCCTTAACTATGTCGGAGATCTGGAGCTGATTCTTGAAAATCATGTTGTATGTGATGAGGCAAGAGAGAAGCTTTTGGAGCTTTCAGAAAGCATTCGATACTTTCATGGCATGGTTGAGACAGTTGAAGTAGAGACTTCTATTCCAGAGAATCCCGTTGATTTTAAGGGAGCAAAGATAGTGGTTGAAGTCTTGGATGAAGCTGGAAGACTTTCAGATGAAGCCTTGTTTTCATCGGACAATCTTGAAATTGCAGTCACTGATTACCTCGGAAAAGATGTGCCACTTAAGAGAATTGGCATCGAAAAGGAAGGGGTAAGAACCTATTTCTTTACAGGTAAGACAGGAGCCATGTCAATTTCAGCTATTACAAACGATGTCAGGAATGCCTGGATAGAGGAAGAAAGAACTTATTTTGAAGCGATAGAACAGAAACTAAATCAAACAATGATAAGAATTGGAGGATATGCGATATGAAGATAGATTCCGGAATTATAAAAATGCTTATTGTAGTGTTTGCAGTCACGATTATAGCAGCACTGATCTTAAGGCATGTGATGGAAAAGAAGGGACTTTATGAACCTTCTCAAAAGGTAGAAACATCAGTAGAAGAAACTTCCGAGGAAACGGTGGATGATGAGGAAACCAAGGAAGCTGATAATGAAAGCAAGGTAGTAAGTGCGGGTAACGGCTATGAGAAGATTTCAGCAGATAAGGCAGTCAGCGAAAACACTTGTGTACAGGTTGAGAAAATCTTAACGGAGGTTACAGACGATGGGAAAGGGAACCAGGAGCTTAAATATACCAGCTACTATATGTCAGATGTAAATCTCACGGCTCTTTCCGATTCAACGGCAGATTATACGCAGTGCATTACAGAAGACGGGTTTGATGATTCTAAGATAGAAAAGGTTAGTTTTGCAGATGCCTTTGGTTTTAGCTATCAAGGATGTACTGATATGGCAGAGTTTTTTGAACTTGCAAGGAAATCATCGGGCTTTGACTATGACATGACAGATGCTTCCTATGACGAAGAAAAGTATGAGCTCATGAAAGAGGAAAGTTATGAATTTAATGGAGATTGCAGTATTCTCTATTCCATGCTTGGTGATATGGATTATGACAGATTGATTCAGTCCACATGCTATTACAGTCTTTCTGAGCTGGAGGATGGCACCAAGTACCCTACGATGTTCACTGCTATTGTGCAGTACGTAAAAGGGAATATTACTTATACAAAGACCGCTTATCTTGGATTCTCATACTACAAGGAAGGTGAGACTGGAGGATGTGGCTGCGGATCTGATTCCGGTTGTGGCTCTTGTGAAGAAGAAAACTGCGAAGGGACAGATGGATGTTGTGGTGATACTGATAGCGCTTGTCCTTCATGTGGAGGTGTAGGTGGCTGTACAGAGGATTGCACAGGAAATTGCTGTAAGTAAGGGAGGAGCTTATGAAGATTATAAGAAAAGCATTGGCAGGGCTTAGCATACTGCTGACGTTTGTTCTTTTCCCTGCCATGCCTGTATTTGCAGGAAGCTGTCATAACACTGATTGTGGATGCAGGGATTATGGTATCAATAGCTGCTATGTCGGCATGACCTGTTGGTATAACGATGGCGATGGATGTTCCGGTCATAGTTGGTATCTTTATGAATCAACATCGGCTACGTGTACGTCAGGGGGAAGAGTTGTTTATAAATGCTCTATCTGCCCGGGAGAGAGAATCTTTACAACGCCTCCACTCGGACATGATTGGGGGCCTTGGACCTGCGTAAATTCAAGGCAGCACATGAGAACGTGCAGAAGATGTGGTCTTACCCAGTATGAAAATCATTCTATGTCGAGCTGGCATTCTCACGGTGATGGTAACTATAGCAGGAACTGTCCGATATGCGGTTATTCACAGTCGAAGGGATTGTTCTTGTCAGTATCTACAACCGACTGGACTGCAGGAAATGTAACTGTAAATGTAAGCGGCTATGATGAAGGAGAAGGAAATTCAAGTATCACGCTATACAGGGTAAATTGCATTACCGGAGCAACAACTACCGTGGGTAGTTACGGTCATGGCGGTGCTCATGGATGGACGAATGATAGTTTCACACAGACAGATGAAGGAATTTACTACTTCTATGCTATATCTACGGATACACAAGGGCATTCCATTCAGGCAAGTACAGGCAGAGTTCATCTTGATCACTCGAATCCTGTGATTATAGGTGCTGAGAATACCGAAACGGATTGGACGAACATTGCGCCTGTGATATCAGTAAGGTCAACCGACTATTTGTATGGAACAAGTACAGTAGGATCGGGAGTAAGGAGTCTTACGATTTATGATGATACCGGGCATACAGTCAGAAGTGGTGGAAGTTCTACAGCTTATACACTTGAAGAAAAGTATGAAGGCGAGCATATCTGGAAGATAGAGGCTGTTGATAATGTGGGGCATGTGACAGATGTTTATGTTACGACTAGATATGATATCACGCCTCCGGGGATTGACGGAACAGAGATTACCTTTGTTACAAAAGAAGGGAAAGTTATTTCCGGTTACTGCCAGGATAATATCATTGATCAGCACATAGATGATGAGATTGTAAGAAGTGAACATGGCGCAAACATGAGCAGTGGTATAAAGAGTGTCATCTTGTATAAGGTCACGGGCACGGATGAAGAAGTAATCTATTCCGACACGACTTATCATAGATTTGACTACCCTGACACACATTCATATTTTGATGTGTACTATGACATTAATCTTACGGATGATATGGTGGATTATTATATTCTGATCACAGAGGATTTTGCAGGGAACAGGACAAAGAAAAAGCTGACAAGTCAAAGGACTCTGCTTACACTCTTTCATACCTCAATAGATAGAGGAGCATATTAAGACAAGGCTTCGGGAGAAATCCCGGAGCTTTTATGCTGTAAGACCGTAAATATCAATGAGCTTCCAGAAATAGGAGCCGCTTCTTTTTTCTTCTTCCACACTGACATTATGGCGGTTTCTCATCTGGTATTCATCATGTCCCACAATATGTAGGACGGATTTTGCGGACATTCAAAATAAAAAAGAATGTGGAGGTAACAGACAATGGCAAAATCATTATTTGAGGAACTGGGCGGCAAATACGAAAGGCAAGGGGATTATTTGATACCGTGCTTAACTGTACCCGCC